>JBGPBV010000228.1:0-8626 GCA_041481445.1 Vicinamibacteria bacterium | reverse complement strand
GTCAACATCGGCGAGACGGCCGCGTTCACCGTGGTCGCCAGCGGCAGCGGACCCCTGCACTACCAGTGGCGCCGCAACGGCGTGACCCTGCCCGGGACGGACACGGACACGCTGACCGTCCCCAACGCGCAACCGGGCGACACCGCGGTCTACTCCGTCCTGGTCACGAGCGGGACCGAGGCCGAGCTGAGCGATCCCGCCACCCTGACCGTGAGCAGCCCGGACGCGCACCTGCCACCGGTGGAGACGTTCAACCTCGAAGGCTTCGCCGCCATGGGCTCGGGGACCACGGGCGGGGGCCTGGTCGATCCCGCCGACGCCGCGCACTACAAGGTCATCGACGCCGCCACCGCGAACCCCGCGCAGACGCTGCGCAGCTACCTGGAGAGCACGGGACCGCTGGTGGTCGAGGTGCGCACGGACGTGGACCTCGGGGCCCTCAACAACCAGACCCGCCGGCCCCTCGTCAGCCCCGAGCTCATCGCCTCCGGCCTCGGCGTCATCCGTGTGGCCTCGAACAAGACGCTCTTCTCCGACCGGGGGGCGACCCTCCGGCACGGGACGCTCATGCTCGACGGCAGCCAGAACGTCATCATCCGGAACCTGAAGTTCCGCGGCCTCTGGGAATGGGACGACGCCACCCAGGGCCAGTACGACCTGCAGGGCTGGGACTTCGTCAGCCTGACGAACGGCGCTCGCAACGTCTGGATCGACCACTGCGACTTCGCCAAGGTCTACGACGGCCAGATCGACGTGGTGCGCGGGTCCGACCTCGTCACCGTCTCCTGGAACCGCGTGACGGGCGACCTCGGCACCGAGGTGGCGACCCAGATCGGGTACCTCGAAGGCCTCTACCTGGCCAACCCCGCCGACCCGCGCATCAGCTACTACGCGTCGCTGCGGCAGGCCCAGTCGGCGGAGGACATCGTCACCCACGAGATCCCGCAGGACAAGACGAGCCTGGTCGGCAACGACGACAGCCTGGGCGCGATCGACACCGGCCACCTCAACGTGACCTACCACCACGACGCGTTCGTCCTCGTCCGCCAGCGCACGCCCCGCATGCGCTTCGGCAACGCCCACGTGTACGACATCTTCGTGGACGACACGCTCTCGGCGCCGTTCCCGGGCACGCAGACCGCGGTCAACTCGACCACCGGCGCGGCGGTGCTCGTGGAGAACAGCGACTTCCGCGAGGTGCTGACGCCGCTCATGTTCTCGAACGGCGGCCGCATCAGCCAGCGCGGCAGCGCCTGGGTGTTCGGCGGGACCCCGACGCCGTTCGATCCCGCCCGCCTCGATCCCGTCGACCCGGACGCGCTCGTGTTCAATCCGCCGTCGAGCTTCGCCTGGCCCGACCTCGCCCACCTGCCCTACGCCTACACCCTGGACCCGGCCGACTTCACGCGCACCCATCTGGACGACGTGGGCACGATCGTCCCCGCCGACGAGACCGGGCGCGCGCTCTTGCGCGGCTACTTCAAGATGGCGGGGCCGTTCACGCCGGCGCCGCCGCCCGCCGTCACCTACCCGCTGACGGTGGCCGTCTCCGGGTCGGGCACCGTGGCCGCCAACCCGGCCTTGAGCAGCTACGTCGCCGGGTCCACCGTGACCCTCACCGCGATCGCCGATCCGGGCTGGCAGTTCTCGGGCTGGAGCGGCGACGTCACCGGCACCACGAACCCCACCTCGATCGTGATGGACTCGGAGAAGGTCGTCCTGGCCACGTTCGTGCCGTCCGTCGTTCCCCCCACCATCACGGACGGACCTCATTCGCAGACCGCGAACGTCGGCGACACCGTCCTCTTCGGCGTGACCGCCACCGGCACGGCCCCCTTGAGCTACCAGTGGCGCAAGGGTGGAAGCGACATCCCCGGGGCGACGTCCGCCGACCTGACCCTGGTCGGCGTCCAGACCGCGAACGCCGGCAGCTATACCGTGACGGTCAGCAATGCCGCTGGCTCGGCCACGAGCGCGCCCGCCATCCTGACCGTCGTGGTCCCGTCGACCGCGATCCTCCAGGAGCGGTTCGCCGACGGAGACCGGACGACCCAGAACCTCCCGTCGTCGGCGGCGTGGTTCTCGTCGTCCGGGGGGAGCAACTTCACGGCCATCGTGGGGCAGGCCACCCAGATCGTCAGCTCGGCCCGTACCCTGCTCGCCTACGTCACCGGCGCGGCCGGCACCCCGGTGACGATCGGGGCCGGCCACGTGCTGACCCTCGACTTCACCGTCCAGTTCTCGGGCTTCGACACCGGCGCGGGGGCCAGCCCGAACACGTTCGTGGTGGGCCTGCTGCGGTCGGTGGCCAACCCCGCCGCCACCAGCGGGACCGGGTTCACCGCGGACGGTCCTCCCAACACGGTCGCGCGCGTGACCGGCGACTTCGGGAGCAACAACCCGACCAGCAACCAGTTCACGCTCTACGGCGGCTACGCCGCGATGACCACCACCGGCCCCGCCGGGGTCGCCGCCCCCGTCCGGCTCTACGCGCGCACGGGCTCGAGCGCGTCGCTCCTGAACAGCGCGTCCCCGTTCACGCCGGTCACCGGTCCGGCGGCCACGCCGTCCACGGCCATGGCCGTGAACACCGACTACCACGGCACGATGACGCTCCAGAACACGGGCGGAGCGATGACCATGTCCTACGTGCTCCGGGACGCCTCCAGCGGCGCGGTCGTGATGTCCTATTCCGTCGTTCAGCCGGCCGCGACCTCGACCGAGGTCGACACCGTCGCCTTCTACGTGAGCAAGGCCACGGCGAGCGCGACCTACAACCTGGTGATCAAGGCCGTCGACGTCACGCTGTTCTGAGGAACTCCTGCAGGGCGCATGAATGTAAAGACCTTATGGTTCTTCCGCCATTCACGCATTCGCGTGTCGGTGAAGTGAAGACCGCCTCAGCAGGGCCTGTCCACGATTGACATCTGTCCATGTGGCATGGACAATGCCTTTCAGTGGACAAGATTGCTCAACCCGAACAGCGGCTTCTTGCCGAGGCCCTCAAGACAATGGAGCCTCTTGGGCTGCACTTTCGCGTTCTGAGGCAGGAGGTCCGGAACGGCGCCCACCGGGCTGACGCCGATATCGACCTTCGATTTGGAGGACGCAACATCCGCTACGTCGTCGAGGTCAAGCGTGGCCTACGTCCCGCAACCCTGGGGGCCGTGACCCATCAACTTGCGACCCACAAGGGAAACCCCCTTCTCGTGACGGACCACGTGACGCCACCTCTCGCTGACGCCTTGCGGGCCAAAGGCGTCGAGTTCATCGATGCTGCGGGCAACGCCTTTCTGAACCGGCCGCCCCTGTTGGTTTTCGTCAAGGGGCAGCGCCCAGCAGGTCAGCAGACCATCCCCGGACGCGGTCGCGCTTTCCAGGCGACAGGCCTGCAGGTTCTCTTCGCCCTGCTGGCTCGGCCCGAGCTTGTTGGCCGGCCCTATCGGGAGATCGCCGTCGCCGCCGGGGTCGCCCATGGCACCGTCGGCTGGGTGATGGCAGAGCTGCCTGGCCTCGGATACGTTGCCAAGGTCGGTGGCCGGCGCCGTCTCGTCAACGGTGAGCGCCTTTTCGACCAGTGGACCGAAGCGTATGCACGAACGCTGCGGCCTCGACTCCTGCTTGGTCGATTCCGCGGCGACATCGAAGCTCTTTACGCCCGCACGATCAAATGGCAAGAGGACCTGCTTGTTGGCGGTGAGCTCGCGGCCGCTCGTCTGACCCGCCACCTGCGACCCGGGACGGCCACGTTCTATACCAAGGCCATTGACCCCAAGGTCATCGTGAAATTGCGCCTCAGAGCGGATGCCGAGGGCAACGTCGAATTCAGGCGTCGGTTCTGGGCGTTCCCCGGCGAAAAGCCTCGCCTCACGCCGGCGCTTCTGGTCTACGCCGATCTCCTCGCGACCGGCGATGCTCGCTGCCTCGAGACTGCGCAACTCCTGCGTGGCCCGCTCCTCGCTCGACTTGGCTGACCGCGCCGCCCTGCAGCCTCTCGCCCGGCTCCTTTCAGCCGTGCGCAAGGCAATCGGAGACATACCACTTGTCCTGGTCGGAGCCGCGGCTCGTGACGTCCTCCTCGTTCACGCGCATGGCGTGGAACCACAGCGAGCCACGGAGGACATGGACCTGGCGCTCGCCGTGCCCGATTGGGTTACGTTCGTCGCGCGCAGGAGGCCCTCGTCGCCTCGGGAGCGTTCACGGCCGACGGTCCAGCGCATCGCCTGTGGTCGGGGATCAGCGCGTCGACATCATCCCTTTCGGCGGAGTCGAGCGTCGTGACCGGAGCATCGCCTTACGGGCGCTCAGGCGTCATGCCTCACCGGACCCGCGCCGCGCGTGGCTGAACAGTTGCCGTCCGCCGAGGGCGGCCTTGAAGCCCCAGGCGGCCACGGCCAGGGTCGCGAGGATGCCGAAGACGGCGGAGTCCGCGTACCAGGCGCCGAGGTGGGTCGTCATCAGCACGTCGCGGAGGAACAGGAAGACTGCGAACGCTGCCACGCCCGCGAGGAGACCCAGCCGGATGAGGAACCCGAGGTAGAGCCCCGCCCAGAGCGCTCCGATCGTGGCGACCGCCGGGTTCGATGGGGAGCCGCTCAGAACCCAGAACACCGCGATGCCCACCACCACCGCCGCCCAGGTCCTGCGCAAGAGCTGTCGCGAGAGGGCCGGCACCATCAGGAAAAACAAGGTCGTCCACACCCCGTTGGCGCAGTCCACGATCGTGGCGCCGAATGCCGGCCGTCCTCCGTTCAGCAGGCTGGCGGCGGCTTGATAGCGGTCGGCGGAACCGCGGAGCAACTGACCGGAAAGACCCAGGAGCGTGAGCGCGACGCCGCCCAACGCGCCAAACAGGAGGTGTCGGCCCACGAGCGGGTCGAGCGGGCGGCCCCGCAACAAGCGAGTCCACGAGACCAACGTATCCGGCCAGCGGCGCCGAACGAGCGGCTCGAGAGCGAGGTAGGCGCTCCAGCCGCCGAGCGTCATGATCGCGATGTCCCCGAGGCCCCGCCACAGGAGCGGCCATTCGATCCAGCGCGGCTCTTGCAGGAGGTTGCCGGCGGCATAGCAGGACATGGCAAAGAGAGCGATCCGACGTGCGCCGTCACGGTCTCCCCGGCCGATCCGCAGGTGGTGATAGGCGAGCCCGATGGCAACGGCGACCAAGGCGAGGTTGACGTAATCTGGCAATCGGGAGCCCGCGGTTCCCGCGGCGGGGGCTCCCGCCCCGGCCCCGGCGTGGAACCAGACGGGCCGGCCGCGCCACGAGGCTGCCTCGGCATGAACCGGCCCGCCGGCCACGTCGAAGTCCCAGGCGTGGCGCTCGTCGCCGAATACCGGAGGAGTCGCGGCGGGCGTGGCCGCGCGTGCCGCAGTGGGGTCCAGCCCGGCCCGCCGCAACAGGGCCGGCCAGTCCGGAGGGCCCGACGGAGTTTGGTCCGGGGCAGGAGCCCGGATGTATTCGATGAGCGCGCCGTGAGCGTCGAGTCGCACGCCCGCCATGCCGGGGACGGTGGGAGGGGGCACGGTGAAGGAAGGTGGACCTCCTTCGGCCAGGGAGCTCGGGCTCTGCCGATACCAGAAGACGAGCCTTCGCGGGCCTGGCGTCTTGCCCTCGCGCACGAAGCCGTAGGCGTGGTCGGCCGCCGGAGGGGCGGTGGCGAGGTCGGCCAGGATGCGCTCCGCCTCGTAGGCCAGGACTTCGCGCGGCTTGTCGAGGTCGAGGTAGAACGGTGAGACGCGGTCTGCCACCCAAGCGACGAGAGCGATGCCGGCCACGACGGCCGCGAGACAGGCGAGGGCGACGGGGGTGCGCAGCCCACCCTTTTCTCCCGCGGCGGCCACCAGCTCCGGCGACGGCGTCTCTCCCGCGGCCAGCGCCGCGGCCAGCGGATCCCCGCCCGGCAGCGCCGCCGCGACGGAGAGTGCAGAAGACGGTCGGAGCGCGGGGTCAGGCTCCAGGCAACGCTCGATGACGCGATCGATGACCGGGTCCAGGTCCCTGACCTGGCTCGAAGGGGTTCGGTGCTCCTCGGGCCGTGCCGGCTGCCCGGTGAAGATTTCGTAGAGCACGAGGCCGAGCGCGTAGACGTCGCTCCTGACCGTGACCTCCCGGCCCTCCCGCTGCTCGGGAGACATGTACGCGGGCGTGCCCGACCGGATGTCCGCGCCCGCGACGTGTTCGGCGACGGCAGCCAGGCCGAAGTCGGCGAGACGCACGCGGCCGCGCCCGTCCACCATCACGTTCGCGGGCTTGAGGTCGCGGTGCAGGAGACCCTGGTCGTGCACGGCGCCGAGGCCCGCGCACAGCTCCCGGCCCATGCGCACCGCCCGGTCCTGCGGAAGGCGGCCGATCCGGCGCAGGAGCGAGGCCAGGTCCTCGCCGTCCACGTACTCCATGGCCAGGAACTCGTGGCCGCCGGACTCGACCACGTCCCACACCCGGCAGACGTTGGGGTGAGCCACGAGGCGCGCCAGCTTGACTTCGTCGCGGAGACGCTTCCTCCGATCGTCGTCTCGGCGCAGGGCAGCGGGAAGAAACTTGAGGGCGACCGGTTGTCCGAGC
Source organism: Vicinamibacteria bacterium (assembly GCA_041481445.1). Classification (GTDB taxonomy): domain Bacteria; phylum Acidobacteriota; class Vicinamibacteria; order Fen-336; family Fen-336; genus AA29. The sequence goes on along the minus strand of JBGPBV010000228.1, from coordinate 2,061 downwards.
TTCAGGTCGTCGGCCCGGTACACGACGCCCATTCCGCCGCGGCCCAGCGGCGCCACGATGCGGTAGCGCCGGGCGAGCACGGTGCCGGGGAGGAAGGCCGGTCCTTGTGGCCCCGAGGGCGGGCCTTCCCGCGTGGGGAGCCCGGAAGACTCGCGTTCCAGGCGTCGCAGGTCTTCCGAGGAGACGAGGGGGGCATCGCCGAATCGGCCCGCGCCCCGGTGCGCGGCCAGCATGGCGTCCACCTCGGCCCGTAACGCGGCGTCTCCCGCGCAGACCTGATCCAGGAACGCGCCGCGATGGGCCACCTCGCGCGCCATAGCACCGTGGAAGGCGCCCGTGATCTCCCGCCATCGCTCAGGCGTCATGCCTCACCGGACCATTCAGGCGGCCCCCGCTGGCCGCGCTGCCGAACAGACGCCGGCCGCCGAGGGCGGCCTTGAAGCCCCAACCGGCCAGGGCCACGGTCGCGAGGATCCCGCAAACGGCGGAGTCCGCGTACCAGGCGCCGAGGTGCGTCGTCATCAGCACGTTGCCCAGAAAGAGCGTGACGATCAACGCGGTTGCTCCGGCGAGCAGACCTGGCCGGACGAGGAGCACGACCCAGGTGACGCCCCAAAGCGCCAGGGAGGCAACGGTCCACAGGCTGTCGGGGACTCGCTGTACGAAGACCAGGAGGCACACGCCGAAGGTCGCCAGCGCGGCCGCCCAGGTCCGGCGCAAGAGCTGCCGGCAGAACGCCAGGATCGTGAGCACGAACAGGGAGACACCGACGCCGATGCCGCAATTCTCAAGGGTCGCGCCGACGGCCGACCATCCCCCAGCCAGCAGCCTGGGGGTGGCCGACCAGCGGTCCCCGGATCCATCGCCCCAGCTACCCGCGTGAGAGGCGAGGGTGATCGCGATGCCGCCGAGGACGCCGATCAGCAGGTCGCGCCCGACCAGCGGATCGAGCGTACGGCCTCGCAGCAGCCGGGTCCATGAGACCAGCGCGTCAGGCCACCGGCGCCGGACCAGGGGCTCGAGCGCGAGGTAGGAACCCGAATAGATGACCGCGGCGAAGAGGGCATGTGTGACACCGGTCAACAGGAGCGGCGGAACGAGCCCGCGCGGCTCCTGCAGAATGTTGCCGAGGGTCGTAACGGACGCGAAGAGGACGGCAAGCCGGCCCGCTCCCTCACGGTCTGCTCGGCCGGTGCGCAGATTGCGGTAGGCAAGCGCCATCGCCAGAGCGAGCGTGGTCAGGATGACGTACGGGATGAACGGTGGAAGGGAACGCTCATCGTCGCTCGGGGCTCTCGAATGCTGCACACGGAACCACACGGGTGTGCCTTTGAGCGAGGCGGCCTCGACTCGTATCGGACCGCTCGCACCCTCGGCATCCCAGGCGTGGCGCTCGTCTCCGAAAACGGGAGGAGTCGCCACCGGGGCGGCGGCGCGTGCCCTCGTCGGATCCAGCCCGGCCCGCAGGAGGATCGCCGGCCAGTGCGGAGGCGTCGATGGCGCCTCGTCCTGGCCGGGAACCCGAACGTACTCGAGGAGCAACCCACTGGGGTCGAGCCGCATCCCCACCATGCCCGGGACGATCTGGGGCGGGTCCGTCAAGGACAGGAAGCCGCCGATCCGTCGTCCCTCGGACAAGGACCGCGGGCTCCGCCGATACCAGAAGACGAGTCGCTTTGGACCGGGCGTCTTGCCCTCGCGCACGAACCCGTGGGCGCGGTCGGCCGGCGCTGGTGCGGAGCCGAGGTCCGCCAGGATCCGCTCCGCCTCGTTCACCAGCACTTCCGGCGGCTTGTCGACGTCGAGGTAGAACGGCGCCGCGAGGTCAGCCACCCGCGCGACGAGAGCGATACCGGCCACTACCGCCGCGAGACACGCGAGGGCGACCGCAGGTCGAAGCCCTCCCGGCCCTCCCGCGGCAGCCACCAGCTCCGGCGACGGCGTCTCTCCCGCGGCCAGCGCCGCGGCCAGCGGATCCCCGCCCGGCAGCGCCGCCGCGACGGAGAGTGCAGAAGACGGTCGGAGCGCGGGGTCAGGCTCCAGGCAACGCTCGATGACGCG
>JBGPBV010000227.1:0-8726 GCA_041481445.1 Vicinamibacteria bacterium | reverse complement strand
GTGCAGGAACGAGCACGGCCAGTCCGGGTCGTCCGGGCCGTGCACCAGCCGCCGCACGGGCGTCGCCTTCGACTCCCCCGTGGCCAGCACCAGGATCCGGCGGGCGGCGCGGATGGTGCCGATGCCCATCGTGATCGCGCGCAGCGGCCAGTCCTCGGGAGGCACGGCCAGCGAAGCGGCCAGACCGTCGGGCAGGCGCGTCACGTGCGTCCCCAGCCCGACGGGTCCCGGCATGTTGTACGCGATGTGCCCGTCCACGCCCACGCCGAGGATGGCGATCCCGAGCCCGCCCGCGTCCGTGATCGAGCGCTCGTAGCGGAGGCACTCCGCCTCCAGGTCGGGGGCAACTCCGCTCGGCATGTCGCACCGCTCGCGCTGGACGCCCGTGCGTCCCCACACGTGGCGGGCCATGAAGGCACGGAACGTGCGGGGATCCTCGGGCGGGAGGACCAGCTCGTCCAGGTTGAAGCCGCGAGCCCGCGACAGGTCGATTCGGCGGGAGACATGGCGCGCGGCCAGCTCGTCGTAGAACGGGAGCGGCGTGCGGCCGGTGGGCAGGGCGAGGGCGATCTCGCCCTGGGCGGCGACCTCCTCGGCGAGGAGGTCGGCGGCCACGCGCGCCACCGCGCGGAGGTCGTCGAGGACGTGGGTGCGGATGGTGGTCATTTCAGCAGGTCCAGGGCCAGGCGCACTGCGCCGCGGGCCGGCTCACCCTCGAGGAGCGCCGGCCGCGCGCCCGGAAGCCCGATCTCCGCGGCCAGCCGCCCGACCATCCCCGGGCAGGCCTTGAAGGCCCCGCCCGCGAGCACGACCGGGAAGGGACCGTCGCCGAGGTCGAGCTGGCGGTCCACGGCCCGCGCGGCCAGGGCCAGCTCACGGGCCCCGGCGTCGATCAGCGACCGCGCCACCTCGTCTCCCTCGTCTTGCGCGCGCTGGACGGCGCCGGCCAGGGCGGCGATGCGATGCTTGGGGAGGCCCTTCTCGTACACGCGCGGCACCAGCTCGTCCACCGATGACACCTCCATGGCTTCGAACAGCACCTGCGTCATGCGCGTCTTTGGTCCCCGGCCGTCGGAGGCGCGCACGACCGCCCGCAGCGCCTGGTGGCCCAGCCAGTATCCCGATCCCTCGTCGGCGAGCAGGAACCCGTAACCCCCCGAGCGGGCCGTCTTCCCGGTCCGGTCCGCGCCGTAGGCGATGGAGCCGGTGCCGGCCAGGATCACGATCCCGACCCGCTCCGGCGCCCCCGCCACCAGCGCGATCGCGGCGTCGTTGACGACGACGGCGTTCTCACGGTGCCCCAGCCGCCGCAGGATCGCGCGGATGAGGGCCTCGTCGTGCGGACGATCCACGCCCGCGATGCCGAGGCCGACGGCGGAGATCGTGCGGTCCTGACGCAGGCCCTCCATGACGTGGTCGAAGACCTTCTCGACCTCCAGCTCGCCGTGGGTCTGGAGGTTCGCGCCGCCTCCCCGCGCCTCCGCCAGCACCTGGCCGCTCTCGTCCGCGAGCAGCCCCACCGTCTTGGTGCCGCCGGCGTCGATCCCGATCACGTAACGCATGCCGAAGTGTAGACCGGCCGGGCTCCCTGCAAACGAAGGGGCGGGTCAGCTTCCGTACACCACGATGTCGCGCAGGTTCCGGTACTTCTCGTTGTAGTCGAGACCGTACCCCACGACGAAGTGGTCGTCGATGCTGAACCCCACGTAGTCCACCGGGATCTCCACCAGGCGCCGCGAGGGCTTCGACAGCAGGGCCGCCACCTTGAGGGTGCGCGGGCCCCGGGCGCGCAGGACGTTCAGGAGGTAGTTCAAGGTGAGCCCGGTGTCGACGATGTCCTCCACCACGAGGAGGTCCCGGCCCTCGAGCCCCTGGTCGAGGTCCTTGACCAGCTTCACCTCGCCCGAGGACTTGGTGGCCGCCCCGTACGACGACACCGCGATGTAGTCCAGGGTCAGCGCCAGGTCGATGGACCGGGAGAGGTCGGTCATGAAGGTGCAGGCGCCCTTGAGCACGCCGACCAGGTGGGGCTCGCGGCCGGAATAGTCGCGGGCCAGCTCCCGCCCCATCTCCGCGACCCGCGCCTGGATGACGTCATGGGACAGCAACACCTTCATCACAGCCTCCTCACGGGGAGCCGGAATTATAGACTCCCGGCCCGGCGGTCGATCCCGTTCACCTGGTGCATTCGTCATGCTTTCGTGATGGATTTCCGCGGCCGAAAGGTGTAGCCTGCGAGTCGATCTTCAGCCATCATCAGCGTGAGGACTTTCCCCCCAGCGCTTCGCTCGGCCGCCAGCTCGGCTACCGGCCGGAGGCTCTGCGCCCACGCCGCGAGGCCGCGTACCAAACCTGGAGAGGTGCGATGAATCGTCTGCTCAAGAGTTGTCTCGTGCTGGTCGCGCTCTCGTCGTGCGCCCTGCTCGCCGCGCCGCCGGCGGGCGCGCAGACGGTCACCACGGGCGCGATCTCGGGCCTGGTGACGGACGAGAGCGGCGGCGTCCTGCCCGGCGCCAGCGTGGAAGCCGTGCACGAGCCCACGGGGACGCGCTATTCCGCGGTGTCCGGGACCGACGGGCGCTTCTCGATCCTGAACGTCCGCGTGGGCGGTCCCTACTCGGTCACCGTGAAGCTGTCCGGGTTCAAGGACCAGAAGTACTCCGGCCTGAACGTGGCCCTGGGCTCGGAGCTGGCCGTCCCCGCCAGGCTGAAGCTCGAGTCGGTGACGGAGTCGGTGGAGGTGGTGGCGGAAGCGAGCGCCATCATCAACCCGTCTGCGACCGGTCCCGCGGCCAACATCCCGATGGAGGCCGTGCAGAACATGCCCTCCGTCTCGCGCGCGATCACCGACATCGCCCGGCTCTCCCCGCACTTCACGCCGGTGGGGAACGGCGACGGCAGCGGCGCGGACGTGCTCTCGGTGGGCGGGCGCAGCTCGCGCTACAACAACATCCAGATCGACGGCGCCAACAACAACGACCTCTTCGCCCTCGCCGGCAACTCCGGCAGCCCCGGCGGCGGCACCGGCACCCAGCCCATCAGCTTCGACGCCATCCAGGAGATCCAGCTCGTGGTCGCCCCCTACGACATCCGGCAGGGCGGCTTCTCCGGGGGCGGCATCAACGCCATCACTCGCAGCGGGACCAACGCCTACCACGGCACCGTCATGTACGAGTTCCGCAACCAGGGCCTGGTGGGTGACAGCTCCGACCGATTCAGCGACACCACCGGCCAGCTCGTGACCCCCAGCCGCCCGCTGAGCACCTTCTCCGAGAAGCAGTTCACGGTCAGCCTGGGCGGCCCCATCGTCAAGAACAAGGCCTTCTTCTTCGTCAACTACGACGGGAGCCGCAACAAGACGCCTTCCGGCTGGTCGGCCGACGGCTCGTCGGGGCAGGCGTTCGTGGTGCCGCAGGCCGACCTCGACCGCTTCCAGAGCATCCTCACCACCAAGTACCACTACGATCCGTCGCTGGGCGGCAACACGCTGGGCGAGTTCACGAGGAACACGCCGAGCAACAGGGTCTTCGCCCGCCTGGACTTCAACCTGTCGGACAAGCACCGGCTGACCGTCCGCAACAACTTCACCAAGCCGACCACCGACATCGGGTTCCCCCGCAACAACCTCTTCCTCACCCCCGATAACTACTACCAGATCCACAACCGCTCGAACTCGACGGTGGCCCAGCTCAACAGCACGTTCGGCTCGTCGTCGGTGAACGAGCTGCGGGTGGGCTACCAGAACATCCGCGACATCCGGACCGGCCCGCAGCCCTTCCCGCAGGTGATCGTGGACCTGACGGGCGGAGGCTGCGGATCCTCGACCTGCCAGATCCGCACGGGGACGGAGGAGTTCTCGACCGCGAACGAGCTCTACCAGAACATCCTCGAGATCACCGACGACTACACGATGCACCGGGGAAGCCACACCATCACCGTCGGCACCCACAACGAGTTCTTCAAGTTCAAGAACCTCTTCATCCGCGACAACTTCGGGGCCTACCGTTTCAACAGCCTCGACAACTTCAACGCCGGCCTCGCCCAGCAGTACGACTACAGCTTCTCCGCCACCGCCGACCCGCGCCAGGCCGCCGAGTTCAGCGTCCACCAGTTCGGCTTCTACGCCGGCGACCTGTGGCGCGCGTCCGCGCACCTCACGGTCAACTACGGCCTGCGCGTCGACATCCCCACCTTCCCGGACAAGCCCCACGCCAACCCGGTGGCGGTGGCGAACTTCGGGTACGCCACGGACGTCGTTCCGTCTTCCAAGATGTGGTCGCCGCGTGCGGGCTTCAACTGGGACGTCGCCGGCGACTCCAAGCAGCAGATCCGCGGGGGCGCGGGGATCTTCGCCGGACGGCCGCCCTACGTGTGGCTCTCGAACCAGTTCGGGAACACGGGCATCGACTTCACGCGCATCGGGGCCGCCTTCAACGCCGCCAACCGCATCCCCTTCGTTCCCGATGCCGCCAACCAGCCCAAGACGGTCGTGGGGGCGTCGGCGGGGAGCTTCACCAACGAGATCGACCTCATCGACCCCGACTTCAAGTACCCGCAGCTCCTGCGGGCCAGCCTCGGCTACGACCGCAGCCTCGGCTTGTGGGGCATGATCGCGACGGTCGAAGGGCTGTACGGGAAGACCCTCCAGGACATCGACTACCAGAACCTCAACTTCATCCCCTCCGCCAACCGGAGGACGAGCGACGGCCGGCCGATCATGGTGCGCAAGGTCTCCACCTTGAGCGACGTGATCTTCCTGACCAACACCACCGAGGGGAGCTCCTGGACGGTGAGCGGCAAGATCGAGCGGCCCTTCCGCAAGGGGCTGGCCTTCAGCGCGAGCTACCTCTACGGCCACGCAGAGTCCGTCAACGACGGGGGGTCGGACCAGGCCGCCTCGAACTTCGCCAACAACTACATCCCCGGGAACCCGAACCAGGCGCCGCTGAGCGAGTCGCGCTTCTCGCCGGGCAGCCGGATCAACCTCGCCGTCAACTACGAGTGGAAGCTGCCGAAGAAGCTCTCGCTCTTGACCGCCGCCTACTACAACGGACAGACCGGGCGGCCCTATACGTTCCTGTTCCTGAGCGACGTCAACGGCGACAGCAAGACCGCGAACGACCTCGTCTTCGTGCCGTCCAGCGCCGACCAGGTCCTGGTGACCAACGGCACCTTCGCCCAGCTCGACGCCTACATCTCGAGCGACCCCGGCCTCAGCAAGTACCGCGGGCAGATCATCCCCCGCAACGCGGTGCGCGGGCCGTGGACGAACGGCCTCGACCTCTCGACGAGCCTCGGCATCCCCATCGGGACGCGCAGGGTCGAGCTGAGGGCGGACATCCTGAACGTCCTGAACCTCCTCAACTCGGACTGGGGCCACATCGACTTCGCCGCCTTCAACGACCTGGCCCCCCTCGCGGTGTCGATCGACTCCGCCACCGGCAAGTACATCTACAACCTGACCACCATCAACAGCCCCACCTACCTGAAGTTCAGCCGCGACGACCTGCGCTCCCGCTGGCAGGCCGCCTTCTCGGCGCGCGTGCGCTTCTAGACCGTTCTTCGTGGCGTGAAGGAAGGGGACCTCCGGGTCCCCTTCTTGTTTCCCCACATCTTTTTTCAAATCTTTGGACGGCAATAACGGGATCTTTCCCGGCCCCATTCTCGTTTCATCGAAAGGACGGGTGCGGATCGCCTGCGCCGCAGCTTGCTATAATCGTGGGTCCGCCGCCGTCCGGGCGCCCGCCGCACCTGCCGCCCGGGCCTGTGCGTCGCCAGAGAGCGTTGGAGGTCTTGTCAGAATGATTGGCTTGAGTCGTGCCGCGCTCGTCCTTCTCCTGGCTCCCGCCGTGCCCGCGCTGGCCCAGGAGCCATCCCCCTCCCCCGGCGCCTATCCGGCTCCGAGCGCGCTCGTCTCGCCCGCGCCCGACAACCGCCCGGTGCTCGAGCTGACGCTGGATGAGACGGTCAAGCGGACGCTCGAGAACAACGCGGACATCGCGGTCGAGCGCTTCAACCCGCAATCGAGCGAGTACAACGTCCAGCAGCTGAAGGGCTACTACGAGCCGTACGCGATCTCGACGGTGGGCAAGCGCTCGAACACGTCGCCGGCCTCGAACGCGTTCGCGGGGGCCTCCAACCTCGAGACGAACACCTGGACCTACAACTTCGGCGCCCTCCAGAGCCTGCCCACCGGGGGGAGCTTCGAGATCGACTTCAACAACAACCGCTCGGGGACGAACTCCATCTTCCAGACCTTCAACCCGGCCTTCGTCTCCACCTTCAACCTGAGCTTCAACCAGCCGCTGCTGCGGAACATGTCCGTGGACTCGCAGCGCTACCAGATCAAGGTGGCGAAGAAGAACTACGAGATCTCCGACGTGCAGTTCCGGCAGACCGTCGTCAACACCGTGGCCAACGTCAAGCAGGCCTATTACGACCTCATCTACGCCCTGGACAACCTGGACGCCCAGCGCAAGAGCCTCGGCCTGGCCCAGCAGCTCCTCGAGGAGAACCGGATCAAGGTGCGCGTGGGCACCATGGCCCCGCTGGACGTGGTCGCCGCGCAGTCCGAGGTGGCCGGCCGCGAGGCCAACGTCATCGCGGCCGAGGCCTCGGTGGCGGACGTGGAGGACACGCTGAAGCGGGCGATGTTCACGGACGGCGACGCCGCGGCCTGGAACACCCGCCTCGTGCCGACCGACCGTCCCACGGGGGCGCCGGTGACGGTGGACGTGCCCGCCGCCATCCAGGTCGCCCTCCAGAAGCGCACGGACATCCTGTCCGCGCGCAAGAGCCTGGAGAACGCCGAATACGGCGTGAGCTACGCGAAGAACCAGAGCCTGCCCACGCTGAACTTCAGCGCCGGTTACGGCACCAACGGGCTGGGCGGCACCCAGATCCTCGACCCCGTCACCCGCGAGCCGCTCGTCACTCCGGTCGCGGGGGGCTGGGGCGACGCCGTCAGCGACGTCTTCAACCGCACCTACCCGACCTGGACGGTCGGGGTGAACCTGTCCTACCCGGTCCTGAACCGACAGGCCTCGGCCAACTCCGCGCGCGCGCGCGTGGCGCGGGACCAGCAGCAGGCCTCCGTGCATGCCCTGGAGCTGTCCGTGGTCCAGGAGGTGCGCGCGGCCGGGCGGGCGGTCGACACGAACTCCAAGCTCGTCGATTCCACGCGCGCGGCCCGCGTGCTCCAGGAGCAGCGGCTGGACGCGGAGACCAAGAAGTTCGCGGCCGGGATGTCCACGAACTTCCTGGTCACCCAGGCCCAGCGCGACCTGGCCGTGTCCGCGGTGGCCGAGCTGCAGGCGATCGCGAACTACCGCAAGAGCGTCGTCAACTTCGAGCGCGTCCAGGAGGCCGGGATCGGCGGCGGCGGCGCCAGCGCCACGGTGTCCCTGGCCGCGATCGCTGCGCGCACGGGGTCGGCCACGACCAACGCGCTCACGACTGGTACGATCCAGCAGTAGCCTCGCCTTCGCGGGCGTCGCACTTCGTCCAGGGGGCCGCTTCGGCCCCCTTTCGCTTTCCTGACAACGTTTGACGCGCACGGCGCCAACAGCGGCCGGCGCCATTCGATCTAAACTTGCGGTATGCGCTTCAACTCGCGCCGCACCTGGATCGCGCTGGCCGTGGTGGTCGTAGCCGCCGCGGCTTTCCTCGCCTTCCGCAACCGCGATCATGAAGTCACCTATTCCACCACGAGCGTCGAGCGGGGCGACATCGTGGACGTCGTCGGCGCCACCGGGACGCTGCAGGCAGTTACGACGGTGCAGGTGGGCTCGCAGGTCTCGGGGACGGTGGACAGCCTCGGCGCCGACTTCAACTCCCGCGTCAAGAAGGACGACGTCATCGCCCGGCTGGAGACCTCGACCTTCGACGCGCGCCTGAGCCAGGCCCGCGCCAACCTCGTCGCGGCCCGGGCCAACGTCGAGAAGGCCAAGGCCACCGTCGACGACGCCAGGCAGAAGTACGATCGGGCCAAGGAGCTCTCCGCCCAGCAGCTCCTCCCCGCTTCCGACCTCGACACCGCCCAGTCGAACTACGGAGGCGCGGTGGCGAGCGTCAAGGCGAACGAGGCGGCGGTGGCCCAGGCCGCGGCCGCCGTCCAGCAGGCCCAGGTCGACCTGACCCACACCGTGATCAGGGCACCCATCGACGGCGTGGTGGTCGCGCGCAACGTGGACGTGGGGCAGACGGTGGCCGCCTCGCTGCAGGCCCCGACCCTGTTCGTGATCGCGAACGACCTCACCCACATGCAGGTCAACGCCTCCATCGACGAGGCGGACATCGGACGCGTGCGGACGGGCCAGGAGGCCACGTTCCACGTCGACGCCTATCCGAACGAGACCTTCAACGGCACCGTCCAGCAGGTGCGCCTCCAGCCGATCACGGTCCAGAACGTCGTCACCTACAACACGCTCATCGCCGTCGAGAATCCCGGCCAGCGGCTGATGCCGGGCATGACGGCGACGGTGTCCGTCATCGTGCAGCGCCGCGACAACGTGCTCCGGCTGCCGGCGGCCGCGCTGCGGTTCCGGCCGGAAGGGTGGGCGCCGGGCGCCCAGCGCGGTCTTGGCGGCCCTGGCGGTTCCGGCAGCCCGGGCGCCGCCCCGTCGGGGGCTCCGGCATCCGGAGCGGCGACGGCTTCGAACGCGTCCCCGGCGGCGGAGACGGCGCCCGGGGCGCCCGGCGGGCAAGGTGACAACGGCGGGCGCCGG
>JBGPBV010000226.1:0-8731 GCA_041481445.1 Vicinamibacteria bacterium | reverse complement strand
GGCATCGGCGTCGCGCACCGACCCCGCGAGCAGCGCCGCCACCACGCTGAGGACGACCGGCACCCCCAGCGCCACGCGCAGCGTGACGAGGTCGGCGAGAAGGCCGATCACGGGCGGGCCCGCCACCAGGGCCACGTAGCCGATCCCGGTGACCGTGGCGACTCCGTTCTGGGAGGCGGGAAAGGCGCGATGCCCGGCCGCGGAGAGGGCGATCGGGAAGATCGTGGAGAACCCCGCGCCCGCGCAGGCGTAGCCCACGAGGGCGGGCGCCACTCCGCCCGCGAGCAGGCCGAGACCCAGACCGAGCGCGGCCAGGACGCCGCCCAGGCGCACGAGGTTGACGGATCCCAGGCGGACGCGGAGCCAGTCGCCGGCGAGCCGTCCCGTGGCCATCGTCAGGGAGAAGACGGCGTACCCGGCGGCGGCCGTGCCCTGGCCGGTGTAGGTGGTGAGGTAGACCGCGCCCCAGTCCGCCATCGCGCCCTCCCCGAAGAGGATGCAGAACGAGATCACCCCGAAGGCCACCAGCGGGCGGAGCGACCGGAGCGACATCTTCGGCAGGGCCAGGGCCTCGGGCTCGTCCGGCAGGAGGCGGCGGGTGGCGAAGCCGGTCGCGACCGCGAGCAGGGCGGCCACCGTGATCAGGTGCGGCAGGGGCGCGATCCCGCCCGCGGCGGCGAGGCCGCCCATGGCGGCGCCGATCATCCCGCCCAGGCTGAAGAGGGCGTGGAAGGCGACCATCACCGGCCGCCGGTACGCGCGCTCGACGTCGACGGCCTGGGTGTTCATGGCGACGTCCATCGCCCCCGCGCACACGCCGTAGACGACGAGCGCGGCCGCGAGGGAGGGCGCGCCGCGGGACAGGGCGGGCAGGGGCAGGACCGCGCAGAGGGCGAACGACGACCAGGTGGTGACGCGCGCGGAGCCGAACCGGACGAGCACGCGCGGGATGCCGACGATGGCCGCGAAGGCGCCGCCGGAGGCGCCGAGGAGGGCCAGGCCGAGGACGCCGCTCCGCAGCCCGAGGTCGGCCTGGACGGCGGGGATCCGGGCCAGCCAGTTCGAGACGATCATGCCGTGGACGAGGAACACGGCGGCCACGGAGATGCGCGCGGACCTCAGCACGGCGGAGGCGGAGGGGCGGTCAGCTCGTGACCGCGCCGTCGGAGGCGGAGGAGACCAGGCGCGCGTACTTGGCCAGCGCGCCCGACCGGTAGCGCGTGCGCGGGGCCTTGACCGATTTCAGGCGGCGCTTGATCTCCGCGGCCGGGAGCTCGACGTCCAGGCGGCGCTTCTTGACGTCGATGCGGACGACGTCGCCGTTGCGCAGGATCGCGATGGGTCCCTTCTCCGCGGCCTCCGGCGCCACGTGGCCGATCATGAAGCCGTGGGTCGCGCCCGAGAAGCGGCCGTCGGTGATGAGGGCGACGGAGTCGCCGAGGCCGGCCCCCTGCAGCGCGCCCGTCACGTGCAGCATCTCGCGCATGCCGGGGCCGCCCTTGGGTCCTTCCCAGCGGATCACGATCACGTGCCCCGGCTTGACCTTCCCCTTCTTGACCGCCGCGAACGCGTCCTCCTCGCGGTCGAACACGAGCGCGGGCCCGCGATGCTCGCTGCGGGTCTGTCCCGAGACCTTGGCCACGCAGCCCTCGGGGGCCAGGTTCCCGCGCAGGATGGCGATGCCGCCGTAGCCCTTGAGCGGCTGGGCGAGGGGACGGATCACGCGCTGGCCCGGCGTCTCGGGGACGGCCAGCGCCTCCTCGCCGATGGTGCGGCCGGTCACCGTCATCTCCTTGCCGTGGAGGATCCCGGCCTCGAGCAGGCGGCGGGCCACCACCGCCATGCCGCCCGCCTCGTACATCTCGGGCGCGGTGAACGTCCCCCACGGCTTGAGGTCGGCCAGGAGCGGCGTCTTGCGCCCGATGCGGTCGAACTCGTCGATGGAGAGCGAGACGCCGGCCTCCCGGGCCACGGCCAGGAGATGCAGCACGGCGTTGGTGGAGCCGCCGGTGGCCATCACCCCCGCGATCGCGTTGTGGAGCGAGCGCCGCGTGATGATCTTGCGCGGCCGGAGGTCCTTCTCCAGGAGCTTCATCACCAGCCGGCCGGCCTCGACCGCCACCTCCGCCTTCTTGCCGTCCACGGCGGGCACGTCGCTCGCCCCCATGGGCGAGACCCCCAGCATCTCGAACGCCGTGGCCATCGTGTTGGCGGTGAACTGGCCGCCGCAGGCCCCCGCGCCCGGGCAGGCGTGGTCCTCGATCTCGCGCAGCTCCTTCGCGTCGATGCGGCCGGCGTTGTGGGCCCCGATGGCCTCGAAGACGTCCTGGATCGTGATCTTGCGGCCGCGATGGGAGCCGTACTGGATCGACCCGCTGTAGAGCATCAGGCTGGGCAGGTCGAGGCGGGCCATGGCCATCACCATGGCCGGGATCGTCTTGTCGCAACCGGAGATCCCCACGAACGCGTCGAGCAGGTGCCCGCGCACGACCAGCTCGACCGAGTCGGCGATCACCTCCCGGCTCACCAGCGAGGCCTTCATGCCTTCCGTGCCCATGGCCATGCCGTCGGTGACGGTGATGCTCCCGAACTCGATCGGCGTTCCCCCCGCCGCCCGTACCCCCTCCTTGACCTTCTCCGCCAGCGCCCGATGGTTGATGTTGCAGGGCGTGATCTCGATCCAGCAGTGGGCGACGCCCACGAGGGGGCGGGCCAGGTCCTTGTCCGTGAAGCCGACGGCCTTGAAGTACGAGCGGGCGGCGGCGCGGTCGGCGCCGTCGACGAGCACACGGCTGTGGGCGCGGGGATCGATGGTCATCGTGCCGCCGAAGTTATCACGGTCTCCGCGTTCAGGAGGCCGCCGGTTACTACGGTTGGTAGTAGTTCCGGTTCGACCCTAGTCTCGGCCATGATTTCCTCCCTCGTTCTCGCCGCGGCGACCGCGTCCGCGTCTCCCTCTCCGGCTCCCTCCCCCGCCACCCGCGCCGAGGTCGTCGAAGTGACGGCCAAGGGCCTGCGGGAGGAGGCGGACTCCGTGCCCGCGATGGTCACCGTCGTCAGCGGCGACGAGACCCGGGCCCGCGCCGCGGACGACCTGCGCTCGTCGCTCGTGTCGGTGGCGGGAGTGGACGTCGCGCCCGGCGGCGACAACGGGCCCGCCAGCTCCGTCCCCGAGTTCTGGGGCCTGAAGGAGTTCGACGCCTTCCTCCTCGTCGTCGACACCGTGCCGTGGGGCGGGGCCTTCAACCCGGCCCTCTCGACCCTCAGCCTCGACGACGTCGATCACATCGAGGTCCTGCGGGGGCCGGCGCCCGTGATGTACGGGGCCACCTCGTTCGTGGGGGTGCTGCACGTCGTCCATCGCGGCCCCTCCGACGGCGCGCGCGCGGCGGCGGCGTCCTTCGGGAGCTACGGCAGCGGGAGCGGCAGCCTGGGCCTGCCCTTCCACTGGGCGGGCTTCGACTCGCGCTTCTCCGCCGACGTGGCCAAGCGCGGGTTCCGCGACGACCGGACGAGCTTCGAGCGCATCCACACGCGGTGGCGCAACGGGCGCACGCTGGGGGCCGGCCACTTCAGCTTCGACGTCGACCTGCACTGGGTCGATCAGGGTCCGGCCAGCCCGCATCCGCGCGAGGGGCCGGTGCTGTCTCCGCGCGTGCCCCTCGATGCCAACTACAACCCGGACGGCGCCTTCCTGAACGACTCCCGCTACACCGGAACCGTCCGCTACGACCAGCCCCTGTGGGGCTCGACCTGGTCGTCCACGCTGTCGGCGAGCCACGCCGGGCAGGACATCTTCCGCGGGTTCCTCTCCGACGTGGTCAGCCCGGTCGCCCCCGCGCGCGGCATCCGCGGCACCGTGGATCTCACCGACGTCTACTTCGATACGCACTTCGCCTGGAGCCACTCCCCTCGCTGGCAAGTGGTGACGGGGCTCGATCACCTGCACGGCGAGGGCAAGGCGGTCGGTGGCGCGTTCGACTACACGGTCAATCTCTCCGGCAACCCCGCCCCGCCCATCCCCGTCCCCGCGGTGCCGGACGACGATCAGGTCGAGGACCGGCGCGAGTTCTCGGGGCTCTACGGCTTCGTGGCCTTCGAGCCGAGCCAGCGCTTCCGCATCGAAGGCGGCCTGCGCCTGAACCGGACCATGGAGGAGCGCGAGGACCCGCGCGAGAAGGCCACCAAGCCCGCGGGCGAGGCGGACGCGGGCGACCGGGAGGACACGCGCCTCTCGGGCACGGTGGGCGTGCAATGGACGGCCTGGAGCCGGGGATCGGACTCGGCGCGCCTCTTCGCGGATTACCGCAACGCCTTCAAGCCGGCCGCCTTCGACTTCGGGATCGGAGAGGGCGACACGGGCGGCGAAGAAGAGGGCCTGCTCGAGCCGGAGACCGCCAACACCTACGAGGCGGGCGCGCGCGCGCGCCTGGCCGGGGGCCGGCTCGGCCTGGAAGCCAGCGGCTTCTGGATGGACTTCGAGAACCTCGTGATCGCCACCACCGTCAACGGAGTGCCCGGCCTGACCAACTCCGGCAAGAACCGGTTCAAGGGCATCGAGCTCGAGATGGAATGGCGCGCCCAGGGCCACCTGTTCCTGCGCGGCTCCTACTCCCTCCACGACGCGCGCTTCATCGACTCGATCCAGCTCTTCGACGGCGTCCCCACGCAGCTGGCGAACAAGCGGATCGAGATGTCCGCCCACAACATGGCGGGCGCCTCCGTGGCCTGGGCTCCTGACCTGGGGCTGGTCGCCTCCGCGGACGTCCATTACGTCGGGTCGCGGTTCCTGAACAAGCGCAACACCGCGCTGGCCGAGGGCTACACCGAGCTCTCCCTTGGCCTGGGCTGGCGCCTCCGCCACCTGGAGCTGCGCGTGGACGGCCGCAACCTGACCGACCAGCGGGACCCCGTGTCGGAGAGCGAGCTCGGCGACTCGCAGTACTACCGGCTGCCCGCCCGGCGCTTCGACGCGACCGTGCGCGCCCGCTGGTAGGCCTCCCGCGGTCCGATCGATAGGGATTCGTCCCTTTCGGGTACAATCCGCGCCGCACGAGGCTCGATCCATGAAACCGCTTTCGCATGGGGCCGTCGGTCTCCTCCTCCTGGCCGCGCTCCCGGTGCTGGCCCAGGAGCGTCCCGCCTACCGGGATCCCACGCGCCCCGTCGACGAGCGCGTGCGCGACCTCGTCTCCCGCATGACCCTCGAGGAGAAGGTCGCGCAGACCCTCGCCCTCTGGAAGGGCAAGGAGAAGATCACCGACGACAAGGGACAGCTCGACCCCGCGGGCGCGCGCGCCGTGCTCGCCAACGGAATCGGCCAGATCGCGCGGCCGACCGAGCTGCGCGACAAGCCGGCCAAGATCCTGCTCGGCCCGCGCGAGGACGCCGTCTTCAACAACTCCGTCCAGAAGTGGCTGCTCGAGAACACGCGGCTGGGCATCCCCGCGCTCACCCACGAGGAGGCGCTGCACGGCCTGGTCGGGCCCCGGGCCACCATGTTCCCCATCCCGATCGCCCTGGCCAGCACCTGGGATCCGGCCCTGATCGAGCGCGTCATGAGCGTGGCCGCCCTCGAGGCGCGGGCCCGCGGCACCCACGAGGTCCTCTCGCCCGTCCTCGACCTCGCGCGCGACCCGCGGTGGGGCCGCACGGAGGAGACCTACGGCGAGGATCCCTACCTGGTGACGGCGATGGGCCTGGCCGCCATCCGCGGCTACCAGGGCACGAGCCAGCGCCTGGCCAAGGACAAGGTCTTCGCCACCGCCAAGCACTTCGCCGGGCACGGCCCCCACGAGGGCGGGATCAACACCGCGCCCACCAGCTTCGGCGAGCGCGTCCTGCGCGACCAGTACCTGATCCCCTTCGAGGCCGCCGTCACCGAGGCCCGGGTCATGGCGGTGATGCCGTCCTACAACGAGATGGACGGCGTGCCCTCCCACAAGAACCGCTGGCTGCTCGACCGGCTGCTCCGCCAGGAATGGGGCTTCGACGGGATGGTCGTCTCCGACTACTACGCGATCGAGCAGATGGTGTCGCAGCACCACGTGGCCGCCGACCTGCCCGACGCCGCCGGCCAGGCCCTGGAGGCGGGGGTGGACGTCGAGCTGCCCGACATCGCCGCCTACGCCAGCCTGCCCGACCTGGTGAAGGCCGGGCGCGTCTCCCAGGGCGCGCTCGACCGCGCGGTGGCGCGGGGGCTCAAGGCCAAGTTCCTGGCCGGCCTCTTCGAGGACCCCTACGTCGACCCCGACCGCGCGGAGAAGGTCAGCAACACCCCCGAGCACCAGGCCCTGGCCCTGGAGGCGGCGCGGCGCGCGATCGTCCTCCTCAAGAACGACAAGGGCCTCCTCCCCCTGGACCGGGCCCGCCTCAAGACCCTCGCCCTCATCGGGCCCAACGCCAAGGGGGTGCGCCTGGGCGGCTACTCCAGCGACCCCGGGCGCGGCGTGGATATAGTTGACGGCGTCAACAAGATCGCGGGCCCCGGGGTGAAGGTCCTCTACGCGGAGGGGGTCCGCATCACGGAGGAGCCCCCGAACTGGACGGAGGACAAGGTCGTCTTCGGGGACCCGGCCCGGAACCGCCAGCGCATCGCGGAGGCGGTGGGGGTGGCGAAGAAGGCGGAGGTGGCGGTGGTGGTGGTGGGCACCAACGAGTCCACCTCGCGCGAGGCCTGGGCCGACAACCACCTGGGCGACGTGGCCGACCTCCGCCTGAGCTCGCAGCAGGAGGACCTGATCGACGCCGTGCGCGGCACGGGCAAGCCGGTGGTGGTGGTGCTGATCAACGGCCGGCCCCTGGCCATCCCGCACGTGGCGGAGACCGTCCCCGCCATCCTGGAGGGCTTCTACCTGGGCCAGGAGGGCGGCACCGCCCTGGCCGAGGTGCTGTTCGGGGAGAAGAACCCCGGCGGCAAGCTGCCGATCTCGTTCCCGCGCGCCACCGGCCAGCTCCCCGACTACTACGGCCGCAAGCCGACCTCGTTCCGGTCGTACCTCGATCTGCCGCGCAGCCCCCTGTTCGCGTTCGGGCACGGGCTGAGCTATACGACGTTCAAGGTCGAGAACCTGAAGGTGGCCCCGGACAAGATCGGCACCGCGGGCGAGGCCACGGTCAGCGTGGACGTCACCAACACCGGCCGCCGCGAGGGAGACGAGGTCGTGCAGCTCTACGTCCGGGACCGGGTGGCCTCGGTGACGCGGCCGGTCGAGGAGCTGCGGGGGTTCGAGCGCGTGAGCCTCGGGCCCGGCGAGCGCAAGACGGTCACGTTCAAGGTGGGACCGGCCGCCCTGCGCTTCACGGACGAGCACATGAACCGGGTGGTCGAGCCCGGGACCTTCGACATCATGGTCGGGACGAGCTCGACGACGGTGGCCACGGCGCCGCTGGAAGTCGTCGCCCGCTGAGAGCGCGCACGCGCTCCCCGGGCCAGGAGGACACATGACGGACGCGTATCGGCCGCAGCCGGAGCACAAGTTCACCTTCGGCCTCTGGACGGTGGGCAACCCGGGCCGTGACCCCTTCGGGGAGCCCGTGCGCCCCGTCCTCTCCCCGGTGGACCTCGTCCACCTGCTGGCGGAGGTCGGGGCCTACGGCGTGAACTTCCACGACGACGACCTCGTGCCCATCGACGCCTCCCCCGCCGACCGCGACCGCATCGTGCGCGACTTCAAGAAGGCGCTGGCGGAGACGGGCCTCAAGGTCCCGATGGCCACCACGAACCTGTTCGGCGACCCCTCGTTCAAGGACGGCGCCTTCACCGCCAACGACCCCCGCGTGCGCGCCTACGCCTTGCAGAAGACCATGCGCAACATCGACCTCGGGGTGGAGCTGGGGGCGAAGGTCTACGTCTTCTGGGGCGGCCGCGAGGGCGTGGAGACCGACGCCAGCAAGGACCCCCTGGCCGCCATCAACCGCTATCGCGACGGGATGAACTTCCTGTGCGAGTACGTGCGGGACCAGAAGTACGACCTGGTGTTCGCGATGGAGGCCAAGCCCAACGAGCCGCGCCACGACATCTACCTGCCCACCACCGGCTCCATCCTGGCCTTCATCGAGACCCTCGACCATCCGGAGATGGTGGGCGTGAACCCGGAGGTCGCGCACGAGCACATGTCCGGCCTCAACTTCATGCACGCGATCGCCCAGGCCTGGGACGCAAAGAAGCTGTTCCACATCGACCTCAACGACCAGGCTTTCGGCCGCTACGACCAGGACCTGCGCTTCGGATCGCACTCGCTCAAGTCCTGCTTCTTCCTCGTGAAGTTCCTGGAGGACGTGGGCTACGCGGGCAGCCGGCACTTCGACTCCCACGCCTACCGCACGGAGGACGTGGCCGGGGTCAAGGACTTTGCCCGCGGCTCCATGCGTTCCTATCTCATCTACAAGGACAAGGCCCGCCGCTGGAACGAGGACAAGGAGATCCAGGCGCTGGTGAAGGCGATCTCGGACGTCCCGCGCGAGGGCCTGCCCGAGCTGGGCGGATACAGCCGCGCCACCGCGGACGCGCTGAAAGGGCACGTATTCGACCGCAAGGCCCTGGGCGCGCGCGGCCTCGGGTACGAGCGGCTGGACCAGCTCACGGTCGAGGTGATCCTGGGCGTGAGGTAGGGGGTGCGGTCGTCGATCGGTCGGCGCGGGCGGGATCGTCGATCGGTCGTCGCGGGCGGGCCGCCGCGATCGCTCGCGTCCGCTGGCGGGTCGCCGTCCCAGTGTTCTCGAGACGACT
>JBGPBV010000225.1:0-8869 GCA_041481445.1 Vicinamibacteria bacterium | reverse complement strand
GCCGCCCCCGGGGCGCCGGTGGGGACCGGGGTGAGGGAGACGGCAGTTCGAAAGTTCCAGAGCTCCAATTTCGCCATCGACCTCGACGGGACGATGGCGGGATGGCTCGACTCGGTCGAAGGGGGCGGCGCGACCGCCGAGGTCGTCACCGAGGCTCCCCAGGAGGGATGCCTCCGGCGGAAGCACCTGGGCAACGTCAAGTACGAGGACATGTCCATCTCCTGTGGGACGGGGATGAGCACCGCCTTCTACGACTGGATCCAGAACTTCCTCGGCTGCGGCGAGAAGAACACGCCGAGGGACGGGTCCATCCACGCCACCGATTTGCAGTTCAAGGAGCTGTCCCGCCTCGACTTCTTCGAGGCGCTCATCACCGAGTTCTCGATGCCCGCCCTCGACGCCGCGAGCAAGGATGCGGCGAAGATGACCCTGAAGTTCTCTCCCGATCACACCCGGCTGAAGAAGGGGAGCGGGCAGGTGATCACGCCCTGCGCCAGCAACAAGCAGAAGCCCTGGCTGCCCGCCAACTTCAAGCTCCAGATCGCCGACCTCGACTGCACGCACGTCAACAAGGTCGAGGCCCTCACCGTCAAACAGAAGGTCGCCCGCGACCAGGTGGGATCGGAGCGCGAGCCGTTCCAACTGGGTCCGCTCGAGTTCCCGAACCTCGTGGTCACGCTCGCCGAGTCCTTCGCGCAGTCCTTCTACGACTGGCACGAGAGCTTCGTCATCAAGGGAATGAACGACGCGGGCGCCGAGAAGACGGGCACGCTCGAATTCCTGACCCCCAACCTCGCCCAGGTCCTGTTCACGATCAACTTCTTCGGCCTCGGGATCTTCAGGCTGACGTCGGACAAGAGCGAGGCGGGCGCGGACGCCATCAAGCGCGTCAAGGCGGAGATGTATTGCGAGAGCATGACCTTCAGCTTCGGGAAGGGCACCGCCGCCTGCTAGCCTCGCCCGCCGCGGGATGACCAAGGGCCGGCTCGAGGCCTTCAGCGACGGCGTGATCGCCATCCTGATCACGATCATGGTGCTGGAGCTGAAGGTCCCGGAAGGCGCCGACGCCGCCGCCCTGCGCCCCCTGCTCCCGGTGTTCCTGACCTACGTCCTGAGCTTCGTGTTCCTGGGCATCTACTGGAACAACCACCATCACATGCTCCACGCCGCCCACCGGATCAACGGCAAGGTCCTGTGGGCGAACCTGCACCTGCTGTTCTGGCTCTCGCTCATCCCCTTCGTGACGGGCTGGATGGGGGAGAACCACTTCGCGCCGGTGCCGACCGCGGTCTACGGCGCCGTCCTGCTCATGGCCGCCGTCGCCTACACGATCCTGAAGGAGCTCCTGGTGGCGGCGCAGGGGCCGACGTCGCGGCTCAAGGACGCGCTCGGGAACGACACCAAGGGCAGGGTCTCGCTGGCCCTCTACATGGTCGCGATCCCGCTCGCCTTCGTGAACCAGTGGATCTCGGACGCCATCTACGTCGGCGTCGCGATGCTCTGGCTGGTGCCCGACTCGCGCATCGAGTCCAAGCTCACGGACTGACGTCGGCGGACTCGAGGGCGAAGAGCGCCGCGCGCGTCCGCCGCACGTGCCTCACCTGCAGGACCGCGAGGGCGAGCAGGCAGAGCACGCCCAGGCCGAGGTAGCGGTGGATCATCGTGTCCGCGCCCCAGCCCGCCTGGGCCAGCTTCGTCGGGTCGAGGTCCGAGCCGGACTGCTCGCCGAACCCGATGGCGTCCACGTCGTGGCGTGCCCACCACCACCCCTGGAACGCGTCCACGAAGGAGGCGGCCCCGATGACGACGAGGCCCCAGCGCACCCAGTCGCGGTGGAGCTTGTGCTCGGGCGGGACGAAGAAGGCGGCCATGGCCGCCGTCCCGAAGACGAGGCCCCCGGCGTCGCCGGCGAAGGTGATGAACGTGTGCGCGGTGCGCTCCCGGAGCAGGAGGGTGGCGAAGAGCTGGACGGCCAGGAGGGCGACCGCGCCCGCGAACAGCACGCGGTCCTCGGTGGAGCGGCCGCGCCAGATCGCATAGCCGAGCCCGGCCGCGATCGCGAAGGCGAAGAAGGCCGACCGCTCCTCGCCGACGCTCGTGAACCAGGGCCCGGGGAAGGCGGGGAAGCCGCACAGCCAGGCCGCGACCGCGTGCCCGAGCTCGTGCAGCCACATCCCACCCAGGAGCGTGCGCAGGACGAAGCGCCCGAGGTCGGTGGACCCCGCCACCCAGCCGACGACGAGGGCCGCCGGCACCGCGAACCGGGCCAGGGTCAGCTCCGAGCGGGCGGCGGCGAGCTGGTTCCCATGGGCCCATGTCGCCGCCGCCGAAGGCATCCGGGGGACCGGCGGCGGCAAGGCGCCGGAGGACGCAGCCTGATCCTCCGGATCGGAGCGGGGACGCTCCGCCCGCCGCTCCGCCCGCGCGTACACGACGCCGCAATGCGGGCACTCGGGGCCGGGGGCGCGGGGGGCGCCGCAGCGGGGACAGCCGGGAGAGCTCACGAGGCGCGGGCCAGCCTACACGAAATCTCGCTTGACGGCGGGCGGGCCCCCGGCCTATCCTCCGCATAGCCGATCGATATCGAACTCCTATATCGGAGGTCCCGGAGGCGGCCATGACCGCGCGGCGCACCGAGCTCTTGAAGGGCACCCTGGACCTGCTCATCCTGCGCACCCTGGAGCTGGAGCCGCGCCACGGCCTCGGCATCGCCGAGCGCCTGGAGCAGATCACGCGCGGGACCTTCGTCGTGAGGGCGGGCTCGCTCTTCCCGGCCCTGCACCGCCTGGAGCAGGAGGGTTTCGTGGCCGGGGCCTGGGGCGCGTCCCCGGAGGGGCATCGCATCAAGTCCTACCACCTCACCGCGGCCGGCCGGCGGCAGCTCGGGCGCGAGCGGCGGCACTGGGCGCGCATCGTCCTCGCCGTCGGCCAGGTCCTGGAGTCGGAATAGAAATGCCGCTCGTCCCGAGGATCGCCAGCTTCTGGCGGACGCTGCTCGGCGGGCCGCGCCTCGACCGGGAGCTGGACGAGGAGCTGCGCGCCTACTTCGAGGCCTCGGTCGAGAGGAAGGTCCGCGCGGGGATGGACCGCGCGGCGGCGCGGCGCGAGGCCGCCCTCGAGATGGACGGGGTCGAGGCCATCAAGGAGGGCGTGCGGGCGGCGCGGATCGGCCGCGGGGTCGAGACCACCTTGCGCGACGTGCGCTACGCCGGGCGCGGCCTGTGGCGGGCCCGCGGCTTCGCCGCCGTCACCGTGCTCACCCTCGCCCTCGGCGTCGGGGCCAACACCGCGATCTTCAGCGTGGTGGACGCGATGCTGCTGGCGCCGTTGCCCTACCGCGACTCCTCGCGCCTGGTGTTCGTCTGGTCCGACATGAGCGAGGCCGGCTATCCGCGGGCCCCGCTCTCCGGGCCCGAGCTCTTCGACCTGCGCCAAAGGAGCACGCGCTTCGACGGCTTCGGCGCGATCTGGTCCAACACCGCCGCCCTCACCGGCGAGGGCGACCCCGAGCAGCTCCGCATCGGCTTCGTGACCGCCGACTTCTTCTCCGTCCTCGGGGCCGAGCCCGCCCTCGGCCGCACGTTCTCCCCCGACGACGACGCCGACGCCTCGCCCCCGCGCATCCTGCTCACCTGGGCCCTCTGGCAGCGCCGCTACGCGGGCGACCCCGGGATCGTGGGCCGCTCGATCCTGGTGGGCGGCCGGCCGACCACCGTCGTGGGCGTGATGCCGGAGGACTTCCGCCTGCTGATGCCGGCGGACGCGAGCGTCCCCGACGACCTCCAGGCCTGGCTCCCGTTCCCGCGCCGCATCACGGAGGGGCCGCGGGGGCAGCAGTACCTGCGCGTGGTCGGACGCATGCGCCCGGGCGTGAGCCTCGAGCAGGCGCGCGCGGAGATCGACGGCATCGCCGGGCGGATCTCCCGCGAGTTCACGGAGTACGGGAGCGCGGGCCGGATCTACACGACGGTCGGCCTCCAGACCGACGGCGTGCGCGAGATGCGGCCGATGCTCCTCGCCCTCTTCGGCGGCGTGGCCATCCTCCTGCTCATCGCCTGCGTCAACGTGGCCGGCCTGCTCGTGGCGCGGGCGGCTTCGCGGAGGAAGGAGATCGCGCTGCGCATCGCGCTCGGGGCCGGACGCCTGCGCCTCCTGCGCCAATGGGTCGTGGAGGGCCTGGTGCTGGCGGGGCTGGGGGGCGCCGCGGGCCTCGTGGTGGCCCGCCTGGGCCTGATGGCCCTGCTTTTCGCGCGGCCGGACAGCCTGACCCGGATCGCGGCCGCCCGCATCGACACCACCGTGCTCGCGTTCACGGCCGGGACCTCGCTCCTGTGGGGCGTCCTGCTCTCGCTGGCGCCGCTTTCGGAGGTGTTCCGGGCCGACCTGGTGCGAGCCCTCCAGCGCGACGGGCGCGGGTCCGGCGGCTCCGTGCACTATCGCACGCGCACCACCCTGGTCGCGGTGCAGATCGCGCTCGGCGTGGTCCTCCTCGTGGGGGCGGGGCTGGTGGCGCGGACGTTCCAGCAGCTCCAGCGCGTCGACCCCGGGTTCCGCGCGGATGGAGCGCTGAGCTTCCGGCTGGCCCTGCCCGAATCGCGCTACGGCACGCCCGCCGCCGTCAACGCGTTCTCGCGCCAGCTCGAGGCCGACCTCCGCGCGCTTCCCGGCGTGGTCGCCGCGGGGGCCCTGAGCCATCTTCCCTTCGACCACCTGCCGAACTGGGGCGGGCCGTACCTCACCGCGCCCGGACAGGACGACTCGACGGCACCCCAGGCGGACTATCGCGCGGTGACGCCCGGCCTGTTCGACGCCGTCGGGGCGCGCCTGGTCGAGGGCCGCGGCTTCCTCGAATCCGACGACGAGAAGAGCCGGCCGGTCGTGATCGTCGACGAGAGGCTGGCGCGCCGGGCCTGGCCGGGCCAGAGCGCGGTCGGCAAGCCGCTGGCCGTCGACCCCCAGTCCGACGGCCATCCCACCACCTGGGCCACCGTCGTGGGCGTGGTCCGGCACCTCCGCCATCGCAGCCTGATGGAAGAGGTCCGGGAGCAGGTGTACTTCCCCGAGCGGCAGATCCTGCGCAACCCGATGGCCTACGTCCTGCGGACTTCGGGCGATCCCGCCTCCCTGGCGCCCCCGCTGCGCCGGGCGGTGGCCCGTCTCGACGCGCAGCTGCCCGTCTACGAAGTCCGCACGCTCGACGAGTACCTGGTCGCGGCGCGCGCGGCCCAGCGCTTCACGATGATCCTGGCCGCCACGTTCGCCCTGGTCGCCCTCCTGCTCGCCGCCGTCGGCCTCTACGGCGTGATCGCCTACTCGGTCGCGCGACGGCGGGTGGAGTTCGGGATCCGGCTCGCGCTCGGCGCCCTCCCCGGCCAGGTCGAGGCCCTCGTCGTGCGCGAGGGGATGCGCGTGGCCCTCGTCGGCCTCGCCCTGGGCCTGCCCGCCGCCGCCCTCGGCGCCTGGCTCCTCCGCGCCCAGCTCTTCGGGGTCAGCCCGCGAGATCCCGCCAGCTACGGGATCGCGCTCGTCCTGCTCGGCGCGGCCGCGGTCCTGGCCTCGTGGGTGGCGGCGCGGAGGGCGACCGCGGCCAGCCCGCTCGAGGTGCTGCGAGCGGAATGACGGACCCCGCCCTCGGCGGGGGAGTGAGAGCTATTGCCGCGAGCAGGTCGCGGTCTTGTCCACCATCGACACGATCTTGAACAGCAGCGGGTAGGTGTATTCGTTCTCGGGGATGGCCTCTCCGGCCTGGAGGCGCTGCGCGGTCTGGTAGGCGTCGATCACGCTGAGGACGCGCAGCACGATCCCGGGAACGCAGCAGAGGATGAGACCGACGTGGACGATGAGGGTGGTGAACAGCCACTTGCGCTGCTGGCCGTTCACGATCACGTGACCGAGGTCGAAGAAGACGGCGAGGATCGCGGCCAGGGTGGGGTCGGCGTCGGGCTTCTGGATCGTCTGGTCCATCAAGTCCTCCTTGTACGGTGCCGGACGGGACGTGGGCTTGGCCGGCCGGAGCACAAGTGTCGATCGTCCGACTCCGAATTGCGAACGGCAACCCTAGAAGCCGGCCGGCCTCTCGTCGGCCACGCGGAAGGCGCGCTCGAGGGCGATCCCCACGCGGCCCAGCAGACCCTCGTCGAACAGCCGGCCGATGAGGGTGATCCCGTGGGGCACCCGGCGCTTGGGCTCGAAGACGGGCATCGGGTGGGCGGGGTCGGGCGCCCAGTCGCTCCGGGCCTGGCCGACCTCGACGAAGCCCGCGCGCAGGGTGAGCGAGGGATGGCCCGTCTGGTTCGAGATCGTGAGCATCTCGTCCCGCAGGGAGGGCACGAGCAGCAGGTCGACCGTCTCGAGCACCCGCGCCATCTCGCCCGCCACCCGCCGGCGGAGCCGGTCGGCCTGCACGAAGTCCACCGCGGACAGGAACCGCGACTGCCGGAAGATGTTCGGCCAGGCGTCCGGCACCTGCATCTTGAGCAGGTCGAGAGAGCCACCCAGCGTCAGCTCCTCGAAGGCGGCCGCCGCTTCCGCGAACAGTATCGTGTTGAGCGAGCCGTAGGGCCAGTCGGGGAGAGCGACCTCGACGGGCACGAGACCGATCCGCCGCGCCGTCTCCAGCGCCGCGCGGTCGACGTCGGTCGCCGGCGGCTCCGCCATCCATCTCGGGAAGTAGCCCAGGCGCAGCCCGGTGACGGGAAGGGCGGCGTCGAAGTCGAGGCGGCTGGGGACGCTGGCCACGTCGCCCGGATCGGGCCCCGTGATCGCCCGCAGCACGAGCAGCGCGTCCTCGACGTAGCGCGTCATCGGCCCCAGCTTGTCCAGGGACCAGCACAGGGTCATCGCGCCCGTGCGCGGCACGCGGCCATAGGTGGGCCGCAGGCCGACGACCCCGTCGCGCATGGCGGGGCCGATGATGCTGCCACCCGTCTCGCTGCCGATCGAGAAGCCGACGGCGCCGGCGGCGGTGGCCGCGCCCGGACCCGCGCTGCTGCCGGAGGCGCCCTCCTCGAGGAGCCAGGGATTGTTCGTCTGGCCCCCGAACCAGATGTCGTTGAGGGCCAGCGCGCCCAGGCTCAGCTTGGCCACGAGCACGGCCCCCGCCCGGTGCAGCCGCTCCACCACGGCCGCGTCCTTCTTCGGCACGCGGTCGCGGAAGGGCTCGGCCCCATAGGTGGTCGGGATGCCGGCGGTGTCGACGAGGTCCTTGGCGCCCCACGGGATCCCGTGCAGCGGGCCCAGGTAGCGCCCGGCCGCGATCTCCGCGTCCGCCTTCTTCGCCTGCGTCAAGGCGAGCTCGCGCGTGAGCGTGATGGTCGCGTTGATCTTCGGCTGGAAGCGCTCCAGGCGGTCGAGGTAGAGGCGGGCGAGCCGCTCGGAGCTGATCGCGCGCGTGCGGATCCAGCGCGAGAGGTCGCGCACGGAGGCGAACGCGATGTCCTCGTCGCGGGAAGGGAGCTCTCGCGCCGTCTCGGGACTGGCCACGAACCGGTCGCGCGCGGGCCCGATCTTCACGCCGGGTATCGCCGGGTCCCAGCGGCTGGCCGGCGCCAGCGTGGGGTCCAGGGCGACGCGCCGCGGGCCCGTGCGGCGCTCGTAGAGCGGCGCCATGGAGACGCGCCAGTTCCCGGCCGCCTGCGCGCGCTGGGCCGGCGTGAGCTCCACCTGGACGAGCTTCTCCGCCTCCGCGATCGTGGCCGGCGTGATCTCGGGCCCGACGGAGGGCCCGGTACCGAAGGCGGGCGGCATGCCGGGCGGCGCGGGCGAGGGCGGCGCCGGCGGCTCCGCTTCCGTGACGCCGGCGGGGGCCAGGGCCGCTCCGGCCAGGCCCAGGGCCGATCCCTTGAGGAACTCACGTCGCGCAGTGCTCATGGCCGGCGATTCTCCTCGAAAAGCCGCCGCCGTGGCGCGGATAATCCCGAGGATGGGGGACTGGCGCGGCCGGATCGGCAGCCGCGGGTGGGACGCCGTGGTCGTCGGCGCCGGGCCCAACGGCCTGGCCGCCGCGGTGACGCTCTCGGCCGCGGGCTGGTCCGTGCTCGTCCTGGAGGCGGGAGCCACGCCCGGCGGCGGCGCGCGCACCGCCGAGCTGACCCTGCCCGGGTTCCACCACGACGTCTGCTCGGCCATCCATCCGCTGGGCGTGGGCTCGCCGTTCTTCCGGCAGCTCCGGCTGGATCCCGTGGCCGACGTGGAATGGATCCATTCACCCCTCGTCGTGGCCCATCCGCTCGACGACGGGACGGCGGCTGAGCTCCATCGCTCGGTGGACGAGACCGCGCACGCGCTCGGCCGCGACGGAAGCGCCTGGCGCCGTCTCTTCGGACCGCTGGCGAGGGACTGGGACGCGCTCTCCGAGGACCTCCTCGGCCCCGTCCTCCACGTCCCGCGCCATCCCTTCAAGATGGCGCGCTTCGGGCTGCCCGCGCTGCTGTCCGCGCGGCGCCTGGCCGAGCTCGCGTTCTCGACGCCGCGCGCGCGGGCCCTGTTCGCGGGCCTGGCCGCCCACTCGATCCTGCCGCTCGAGAAGCCCCTCACCGCCTCGTTCGGCCTCGTGCTGGGGACGGCCGGCCATGCGCTGGGCTGGCCGCTCCCGCGGGGCGGGTCGCAGCGCATCGTGGACGCGCTGGTGCGCCGGATCGAGGCGGCGGGCGGCGTCGTGCTGACGGACGCGAGGGTCACGCACCTCGACGATCTGCCACGGGCGCGCGCGGTCCTGGCCGACGTCACCCCGCGACAGCTCGTGGCGCTGGCGGGCGATCGGCTGCGCGGAGGGTACCGGCGGCGCCTGGAGCGCTACCGGTACGGGCCGGGCGTGTTCAAGCTCGACATCGCGCTGGACGGGCCCGTGCCCTGGACGGCCGCGGCCTGC
>JBGPBV010000224.1:0-8916 GCA_041481445.1 Vicinamibacteria bacterium | reverse complement strand
CGTGGATTTCGGTGCCCCCGGCCTCAGCGCGGCCAGAGCCAGCCGAACACGCCCGCGGTGAGGCCGGCGTAGATCAGGCCGTCCAGCGTCGAGACGATCGTCGTGCGCCACTGCCGCCGGTACCAGATCGACATCTGCCACAGCGCGAGCGCGTACCCGACGAAGGCGATCGTGCCCGCGAAGCGGAAGACTTGCAGGTACTCCGTGCCCGGCCCGACCGCGCGGCCGGTGACGTAGGCCGCGAAGAGAGAGACGACCAGGCTGTAGACGAACCACATGGCCAGGTTCTTGCCCATCCCGAACTCGCCGGCGGGGAAGACGGTGATCATCATGACGGGCCCGGCCTTCCGTTTCTCGATGAACTCGGGCGAGCGCATCTCCGCCATGGAGGCGGGGCGCGGGACCATGTAATCGCCGGGTGGAATGGCCAGCGGGCGGACCACGTCCGCGAAGCGCTTCTCGTCGGGCAGCGACGGGTAGTCGCCCTTGTGCCAGCCGAGGAGCATGTGGACCAGGGAGCTCGCCACGAACACGAGCGCGGCGGAAAGGACGATGGGGAGCCAGAGCGAAGTCAGAGGCGTCATCGGTTCCTCCGTTGTGGTCTGGGTTTGGCGCGAATCATACCGCCGCGGCCATCGCGGCCCCGCCGCCCTCCGATCCGCCCCACCCGCGGCATGCCCCCGGGGTCCGGCGGGCCGGTCTGCGGTAGGAAGAATGGTAGGATCAAAGTATGCAGTCGCGGCGTGTGAAGATCAGCGTGTCGCTTCCGCGCGATCTCGTGGCCCGGATCGATCGTGCGGCCAGGGTGGAGGCGCGATCGAGAAGCCGGGTCCTCGAGCGCTGGCTCAGCGCCACGGCGCGAGAGAGCGCGGCGCGGGAGCTGGAAGCGGCTACGGTCGAGTACTACGAAAGCCTGACCGCGGCCGACCGCCGCGAGGACGAAGCCATGGCCGCCGCGTCCTCTGCGGCCGCCCGCCGCCTGCGCGTCGACGACCCTCCCGCGGCGGGATCCCGGCGACCCCATGGACGAACACGGAGACCGTGAGGTGGAGGCTCCCCGGCGCGGTCAGCTCTACTGGGTGAGCATGGACAAGCGCCGGCCCGCGCTGGTCCTCTCTCCCGATTACCGCAACCAGTACGCCGGCGACGTCATCGTCGTCCCCTGCTCCACCCGCCTGCGGTCCGCTCCGACCCACGTCCGGCTCGAGCGCGGCCAGGGCGGCCTGCCCGAGAGCGCCGTCCTCAAGTGCGAGCAGATCACGACGTTGGCCAAGGCGGACATCCACGAGCCGCCCCTCGGACGCCCGCTCTCACCGGCGATCCTGCGCGCGGTGGAGCGAGCCGTGCTGCGGGCCATCGGCGTGCCGGTCCCTCTGGAGACCTCGTAAGCGAGGTGCTTGTCGACAACAGTGTGTGACATCCGCGGCCCGCAAGCACGCCTGATCCGGCATAGCCGCGGCGCTTCGCGCCGTCTATCGCCTCCGGCGGGCCATCTCGTTGGCGGCGGTCTGCACGGCGGCCGCCAGACCGGCGGCAAGCGCCGCCTTGCCCGCCTGCCGGGCAAGACTGTTCGCGTTCTTCAGCTTCCGCACGGCCTTGCGCCGTTCGGCGAGGCTCTTCCTCACCCTCGCCGCCGCCAGCGCCGCTCCGACCGCGGCCAGCGCGCCGAACGCCCGCGCGGCCCGGGTCGCCGCGACGGCCGTCTTCCTCGCCGCGACCGCGGTCTGCTCGGCGCCGGCCTGGACGAGACGGCTGCCTTCCTTCATGCCCGCGCGCGCCATCTTGCGGCCCGCCTTCTTGATCCTCTTCATCTTGCTGGCCATTTCGCCTCCGTCCTTGATTATGCGGGCCCCTCTGGCCCGCGGAACCGGGCGCGGCGCGATTGCGCGCCACCCCGCCCCATGGCGGCCACATGCGGACTACGATCGAGTCGCGCGGAGGTGTCATGGCTACGAGACTGAGTGCCCCGACGAAGGTGGTCTGGGTCATCGCGCTCCTCGTCGGGGGGATCGGCATCCTCATCCACATACGTGCCATCCATCTGAGGTTGGGGGTCGAGGACTTCTGGCTCGTGGCGGGGAGCCTCATCCTCCTGCTCGTCGCCAACCTGATGAAGGGGCTGTAGCCGGAGCTTCAGAAGGTCACGCCGAGGCCGACGCGTGACGTGACCTGTCCCTTGCCGGCACGATACTGGGGCGGACACCCGGTGGACGTGACGCATTCCGATGCCGCAAACGGCGTGCGTGACGTCTTCAAAGCGGATTCGTAGCCGAGGCCGTAGAAGAAGATCCACTTCCGGCGGAACCGCAGATCGAAGCCGAGCTCCGCGCGCGCCATCGGCACGGTCCCGAAGGCGCTGCCCGAGACGAGCGAGGGGCCCGCCGCCAGCGACAACGCGCTGCGTCCGCTCGCGGTGAGCTTGTGATCGACGCGCAGCAGGACGGCCGCGTGCAGGCCCGAGCCCACGTCCACCTCCCGCGTCGCGCCGCGGGCGTCGCGGGCCAACATCGTGGACGGCAGTCCGGGACCGAGCGTCGCTTCCACGGCCAGATGCCGCCCGAGGCGCCGTGCCAGCGAGACGGCCAGGACGGCGTCGCCGGGGAGAGGCTCCGATGGCGTGTTGATCACGAAATCGCCGCGCAGCGTCCAGCGATGGTCCGGGACCGAGCTCGGTCCGGCGGCAAGCACCGCGGCCGGGAGCACGAACGCCGCCACGGCCGGAATCAATCGCATGGCGCGAACGATACGCCCGCCCGCTTTCGTCCCGACAGCGACGTGGATCTCCTGGTCACCTTCTCTCCCGACGCGGATTGGAGCTTGCTCGACCACGTGACGATGGAAACGGAGCTGTCGGATCGCGTCGCCTTTCTGGCGGACGCGCCCAAGCCGCGGAGCTAGTCGAACCCTCAGGGAGAGATCGCAAATTCCTCCTGCCGGCCTGCGCTGGACCCGCGCTGTCTGCTTCCGGCGCGATCATGATCCCCGGCCGCCCACCGATCCTCACTCCCGCGGCAAACCCCTTGCGTCCTGTGTACGAGTGTACATACAATGGGCTTGTTCGCCGGTTACGAGTGGGACGCCCAGAAGGCGCGCGCCAACCTGCGCAAGCACGGCGTGGACTTCGCGGGCGCGGTCGCCGTCTTCGAGGATGAGCAGGCACTGACGATGCGGGACGAGCTGACGGCCGTGGACGAGCAGCGCTATCTGACGCTCGGACGGGACGTGAGGGGCCGCGTCCTGGTGGTGGCGTACACGTGGAGGGGATCCCGAATTCGACTCTTCTCCGCGCGCCGGGCGACCGCCGGTGAGCGCAGGCGATACCTGGAACGCGATCGATGAAGCGGCGGAAGCAGAGCTACGACTTCTCACGGGCGCGGCGGGGCGCGGTGGTGCCCGCCGCCTCAGGGAAGACCCGCATCACGATTCGCATCGACACCGACGTCCTGGACTGGTTCCGCGAACAAGTGGATGCCGCGGGCGGGGGGAACTACCAGACGCTGATGAACGAGGCCCTCCGGCGACACGTCGAGCACCGGGAGGACGGCCTCGAGGACACGCTCCGGCGCGTCGTCCGGGAAGAGCTGCAACGGGCGCGCCGAGGAGGAAGTGGACGATGACGAGTGCGGTCGAGGATCAGGGTTGAAGGTGCCTGGGCGCATCGTCGCGTCGATCGAAAGGAGGTGTCGCTTGATACGCACCCTCTGAAGGAGGAACTGAAGCATGCACATCAAGGTCCGAGGAGGCACGGTCCAGCACGGTCAGCAGTCCCTCTGCGCCACCTGCAAGTATGCGACGGTGGTGAAGGGACGCAGCCTGCAGGAAGAGATCATCGAGTGCGCCCAGCTCTCGAGCGGCCATGGGCGGATTCGCTTCCCGGTCACGTACTGCACCGAGCACCTTGACCGCAACCATCCGAGCATCCGCGAGATGGAGAGCATCGCGTGGGTGCTGCGCACGGATTCCGGCCGGAAGCACATCGGGTTCGTGCGGTCGCGCGAGCTCGAGTCGGCGGACCGGTTCGTGCTCCCCGACGAGGACGGCTACTGCTGACGACGACCTGGGGGCGTCGCAGCGCGACTGGGGTCGCCGCTCCGCCCCCAAGGCCCGTCTTACTGCTTCTTCTCGTCCTTCTTGACCGCGAGCGCCTTGCCCGGCGACTTGGGCGTCCAGAAGTCGGGGTCGTAGGCCGCGAACTGCGGAGTAGGCTGGCTGAGCTTCGGGTTCACGGAGTAGAGGACGGTCACTCCCGAGGCGGGGGAGAAGATCTGCTCCACCAGCACCGCCCGCTGCTTGACCACGGACTCGCCGCCGAGGGCCTCGGTGATGGCCTTGTTGCGCGCGTCCGCGCCCTTGCGGAAGGCGTCTTCCTCGGCCAGCGACTTGTCCGCGAAGAACGTGACGTAGGTGCCGGGGGCCGCTCCAGTCGCGACCTGGAAGACGGCGGTGTGGACGTCGGCGACCTGGGCCTTCCCGCGAGCGGTGTTGAGCTGCTTCATGTACTCGGTGTAGTCCATGCCCTTACCCGGGTTGAGGATCGTGGTCGTCATGTTGAAGTACCGCGCCCGGGCCACCCCGTCCATGGCCAGCGGCTGGTAGCTCAGGTCCGCGCGGTAGGTCGCGATCATCGTCTTCTGCGAGGCGTGGTAGGGACCGGTCTCGCGGTCCAGCCGCTCGAGCTCGGCCTGCCAGGCCGGGTTGGCGGCGATGGCGTCGTCCTGTGCCTTGTTCGCGGCCTCCATGGCGGCGAAGGACTCGTAGGCCTGGAGGTAGACGACGTGGTTGGTGTCTCCGGACACGGGCTGGAGCCCGATGCGTCCGGCGGGGACCTTCGCGCGCTCGAAGAGCGCGAGATAGGAGGCCACCGACTTCTCGTGCGGCCCCATGCTCCCCGGCTTGATCTCCTCGACGGTGATCACGAGGACGGGGGGCGGGCCCGGCGGCGCCTGGGCGAGGGCGGGCGCGCCCAACAGCACGGTTGCGCCCAGAAAGACGGCGGAAGAGCGGCGTAGCATGGACGTCTCCTTACTCGAAGCGATGGCACGGCCGCGGAAGCGACGAGGGACGACGCGCTACCGGGGGGAACGTGCCCTGGTGGGACTGGGGGAACACTTCCACGCTACGCCCGGGCCGCCGCCGAGTCAAGCCCGCGACACCGAACGCGCGCGGGGGACCGGCCGGCCATCCGGCCGGGTTTGCCGCTACAGCCAGCCGCGCCGGCGGAACCAGGCGACCATCCCGCCCGCGGTGGCCAGGCAGATCGCCCAGAAGAGAGGGTAGGCGTACGGCCACTCGAGCTCCGGGAAGTGGTGGAAGTTCATCCCGTAGACCCCGGCGAAGAAGGTCAGGGGGATGAAGATCGTGCCCATGATCGTGAGCACCTTCATGATCTCGTTCATGCGGTTGCTGATCGCGGTCATGTAGGTCTCGGTGAGCCCCGTGGCGATCTCGCGGTAGGTCTCCACGATGTCGATGATCTGGATGGCGTGGTCGTACACGTCCCGGATGTAGGTGCGGGTGATCTCGGAGAAGCACTCGTGGGGGTCGCGCTGCATCCGCTGCAGCACCTCGCGCATCGGCCACATCGCCCGCCGCACCAGGAGCAGCTCCCGCTTCACGCGGTGGATCTCCTGGATCGTGTCCTGGCTCGGGCGCTGGAGCACGCGGTCCTCCAGGTCCTCGAGACGGTCGCCGAACTCCTCGAGGATCGGGAACGCGTGGTCCACCACGGAGTCGATGAGCGAGTAGGCCAGGAAGCTCGCGTCGGCTCTCCGGAGCTGCGAGCCCGCGGTGCGGATCCGCAGCCGGACAGGGTCCCACACGTCGCCCGCCGTCTCCTGGAAGGTGAGCACGGTCTTGTGGCCGACGAAGATGCTCACCTGCTCGGTGTGGAGCTGTCCCTCGCGCAGCTGCATCTCGCGGACGATCACGAACAGGCGCGCCTGGAACTCTCCCTCCGCTTCGTAGGCCTGCACCCTCGGCCGCTGCGGGACGTGGAGCACGTCCTCGATGGCCAGGGGGTGGAGGTGGTACTTCTCGGCGAACGCGCGGATGACGCCGAGATCGCCGATGCCGTCCACGTTGATCCAACGCACGGCCGACCACTCGGGGCAGTGGGCGGCGATGAAGGCGGGGAGATCCCGGACCTCCTGGAGCTCGACCTTCTCGGGCGAGTAGTCGACGCAGGTGATGCGCGCGGAGACCGGCTCCCCGGGGACGGCGACGAGCTCGTGGAGCTCGATCCCCGCCGCCGAGCCGGGGGCGGCCTTCTTGAACCGGCGCGGCAGCCGCAGGCCGCCCTTCCCCCGCGGCGTGCCCTTGCGCCCCCGGCGTCGCGTACCGTCGGCGTCGCCGGGAGGGGGAGGGGCCGGTTCCGCGGGGACGTGGGTGGGGTCGGGGTTGGCGGGGCTCTCCTCCCGTGCGTGGTGTGGCGTGGCCTGCTTCATGGCCGTCTCTCCCCCTGCCGCCCGCAGGCGGCGCGCCCGCGGGCTCTTCGGCTCACGTAGGGTATCGTCTGTAGGCCCTCGGGCAGAACGGCGATGGGTTCCAGGCCCTCGCTAGACCGGCCCTCGCTAGACCGCCGGCAGCGTCCAGGGCGCGCGGTAGGCGCGCGACACCATCTTCTGGGCCTCGGAGTCGCCGATGACGGCCTCCCTCTCCACGTCCCACTTCACCATGCGCCCCAGCCGCTGCGCCATGTTGCCGAGGTGGCACGCGATCATGGAGTCGTGGCCGATCTCGACGTCGGATCGCGGCCGCGCGCGCGAGCGCAGGCAGTCGATGAAGTCCTGGACGTGCCTCCGGTGGTACTCCTCGGTGCCGGCGGCCTGCCGCGGGACCCCGACCGCCTTGTACGTGCGCAGCTTCTTCTCGATCTTGTCCGTCTCCGCGAAGACCTCCCAGCCGCTTCTGTCCACCACCAGCGTCCCGTTCTCGCCCACGAAGGCCACGCCGTGCTCACGCGATTCCGGACCTCGGCCGAGGCCGATGGCGTGCTCCCACGTCATCGTGAACTGCGGATAGGCCCAGACGACGTGCTGCGTATCCGGGGTCTCCTTCGCGTCGTCGGGGTAGCCGAACTTGCCGCCCACCGAGACCGCGGAGGACGGGGCCTTGACTCCCATCGCCCAGTTGGCGACGTCGATCATGTGCGCCCCCCAGTCCGTCATGAGCCCGCCCGAGTAGTCCCAGTACCAGCGGAAGAGGAAGTGGAACCGGTTCGTGTTGAAAGGACGCGCGGGGGCGGGGCCGAGCCAGGCGTCGTAGTCGACCCCGGCGGGGACGGGCCCGTCGGCCACGACCGGCATCGCTCCCTTCCAGTCGAGGTAGGCCCAGTTGCGCACGAGGCGGATGCGGCCGAGCTTGCCGCTCTTCACGTAGGACACGGCGTCGGTGAAGTGGGTCGCGCTGCGCTGCTGCGTGCCCATCTGCACCACCCGGGCGTGCTTGCGTGCCGCCGTCACCATGGCGCGTCCCTCCGCGATGCACACCGAGAGCGGCTTCTCGACGTACACGTCCTTGCCCGCCTGGCAGGCCAGGATCGTCGGCAGCGCGTGCCAGTGGTCGGGCGTGGCCACGATCACGGCGTCGACGTCCTTGGCGTCGAGGACGCGGCGGAAATCGCGGGTCGCGAGCGCCGGCTTCTGCTCGACGCCGGGGGCGTCGAGGATCTCCGACTGAGTCTTCGCGATCTGGGCGTCGTCCACGTCGCAGAGGGCCACGCACTCCACGTTCTTGACCTTTACGAAGTCCTTCAGGTTCGAGCGTCCCTGTCCGCCGCAGCCGATCAGCCCGATGCGGATGCGGTCGTTGGCGCCCGCCACCGCGTCGGTGGACGCGGCGCGCGCCGTTGGGGCGGCGAGGGCGGCCACCCCGGCCGC
This sequence comes from Vicinamibacteria bacterium, assembly GCA_041481445.1. Taxonomy (GTDB): domain Bacteria; phylum Acidobacteriota; class Vicinamibacteria; order Fen-336; family Fen-336; genus AA29. The sequence goes on along the minus strand of JBGPBV010000224.1, from coordinate 1,039 downwards.
GCCCAGCGAGTCGCGGAGGAATCGACGCCGGCTGCCTGGCTTCATGAATGACCTCCCGGTCGATGGACACCCCAGCGTGCGCCGGGAGGCCGCGCGAAGGAATGAATCAGACGGACGGGCCCCCCGGCGGCCGCCGCAGCGTCAACGCGAGGACCTCGCCGCGCGTGAAGAACCGCACGGGGATCCCGGAGGTGCCCGCCCCCGTGTTGGTGACGCCCAGCATCCTCCCGTAGGTCCACCGCCCCTTGTAGAACCGCCGCCCGCGCGAGAGGTGCGTGATCACCGGGCGTCCGCCCGGCAGCGCGACCTGCCCGCCGTGCGTGTGGCCGCAGAGGTAGAGGTCGACTCCGGTCTCCGCGGCCAGGTCGTAGAGCTCCGGCGAGTGGATCAGCGCGATCGTGAACAGCGGTCCCGCGTCCTCCAGCGCGTGCACGGCCTGATCCGTGAAGTAGTAGTGGACGTCGTCGGTGCCGATGACCTGGATGCGCGCATCCCCGCGCTCGATCTCGACCCGCTCGTTGATGAGCATGCGGACGCCCATCGCCTCCATCGGCGCCACCATGTGGCACCCGTCGTGGTTGCCGAGCACCCCCAGGACGCCGTGACGCGAGTGGAGCCCGGAGACGAGACGGCGAAGCCGGTCCATGGTGGGGCGGATCGGACCGTGCAGCTCCGTGCGGTAGTCGCCGGTGAGGACGCACAGGTCGAACTCGCGCCCGCCCACGCGGTCGAGGATCGTGTCCTCCAGGCCGGGCATGCCGTCGAGGTGCAGGTCGGACAGGTGGAGGATCCGGAAGCCGTCGAAGGCGGGCGGCAGCCGCGGCAGCGCGAGGTCCATCTCGCGAAGGACGACGTCCCAGGCGTTGCGGACGCCCCGCTCGTACTGGCCGGTCAGCTTGAGCGCGATCTCGAGGGACCTCATGAGGAACAGCAGGGCGTACCAATGTTGATGGCTCTCGCCGCCGTAGCGGCGGGTCTTGAAGTTCTCCGTCTCCATCCAGAAGCGCGTGGCCGCCCAGACCTGCCGCGGGTGCACCTG
>JBGPBV010000223.1:0-8919 GCA_041481445.1 Vicinamibacteria bacterium | reverse complement strand
TCCCGATCACGATCAAGTTCGCCGAGTGGCGCGCCGGCTTCCGCGCGGACGACGTGGACGCGGTGGCGGCGTCGGCGGCCTTCCAGGCGCCGCTGCTCGCCATCGCGGACGGGGCCGACGAGCGCATGCCGGAGGAGGTGGTGCGCCGCGTGGCGGAGGCGCACCCGGGCCCGCACCGGGTCTGGGTCGCCCCGGGGGCGGAGCACGTCGGCGCCGTCTTGAGCCCGGACTACTGGCCGGTCGTGCTCGGCTTCCTCGACGCCGCCGGCGTCTGAGGCCGGGGCGATCGGCCGGACAGCTCGTCCGCGGTGACGAACAGGGGCTCGATGTCCACCGGTACCGCGCTCAGGCGGTCGAGCACCTTCTGGACGTCCGGCCGGACCACCGCGCGCCGGGCCAGCATCTCCTTCGCCGCCGCGTAGTCGCCGCGGGCCTGCACGGTCATGATCTCCCGGGTCAGCCCCGCCACCGCCTCCTTGACCTTCCCCGGGACCACCGAGAACGTCCCGTCCGGGTTCGCCTTGAACGCGCCGGCGTCGAGCAGCGTGTCGAGCTGGAGGGCGACCCCCTTGCCGTGGGCCTCGGTCAGGCCGAAGCGGACGGAGCGGAAGCTCGAGGCCAGGAACGTCGTGTACATGGTGCGCGCCATCTCCGGGCCCAGCGCGCCCTTGTCCACCAGGTACTGGAGGGCCCACAGGCCGGAGATGTCGGCCTTGGCCTCCTCCAGGGTGCTGTAGGTCTCCTTCAGCTCCTGGCGCACCGTCGTCGCCCGCCCGCCCACCGTGATGTTGTGCGGCCCGAGGCCGTGCATCAGCTCGTGCATGAGGGTGTGCGTGAAGAAGGCGTCGAAGCCGACGTCCTTCCGGTCGGCCGGGGGCACGGCCACGCCCGCGATCGGGACGAGCACCTTCTCGAACTTCGCCTCCTGCATGTTCTTCAACATGACGCGCTTCGACCCCTTCTCCTGCACGACCCGCTCGTCGTTGGGAAGGTTGTAGGCCGCGGTCTGCACGCCGCGGTTGCCGTCGCCGGAACAGAAGACGACGTTGACCACGCGGATGGGAGCGAGCGCGCCCAGCCTGGGGTTGCGCAGGGCAGGGTCGATCGGGAGGTGGCTCTCGATGTCCTGGAGAAGGGCCCCGAAACGGGCCAGGCGGGCCGACTCCGCGTCGTCGCGGAGGGTGATGAAGGCCTCGAAGGCGGCCTTGGCGTTGAACCACTCGTCCTCGTAGACCTCGTAGGGCCCGATGGTGGGCTCGATGGAGGCGTCCAGCTCCATCCAGGCCAGGTCGGAGTCGTAGTAGTCGTTGGAGAGGAAGGCGGCCGCCCGCTTCTCGAGGAACGCCTTCAGGGTCGGCTGGGCGGTGGAGGCGGCGGCCGCGCGCAGCCTCTCCGCGGCCAGGGCCAGCTCGCCCTGGTATTCGAGGCTGTAGGGGACGGCCATGAAGCCGCCGCCGGGACGCCGGCGGATCGTGGTGAAGAAGCCGCGGGCGGCCGCCTGCTCCGCCTCCGGCAGCGACTTCATCCAGCTCTCGACCTCGTCCTTGCCGGCGCCCGCGGGATAGAAGTTCCCGGACTCGGGCTTGGTGGGAACGCCGGGGATGAACGGCACGTTGAGGTCCAGGCCTGACCATGGACCCTTGTTGATCGTGAAGTAGTGGAGGCGCGCTCGGCCCAGCGCGGAGGTATCTCCGACGAGCTGCATCATCAGCGCGTCACTGCCCGCCCAGGACTGCCGGAGGAACAGGGGGTCCATGAGGCGCGCGGCTTCCACGAGCTGGGCCAGGGCCTGCCGCTCCCCCGGCGGGAGCTTCGACACGTCGGCCCCGATGGGGACGGGCGCGAAGCGCGCGGCCATCGCGACCAGGCGGGCGGCGTCGGGTGCGGGACCGGAGGCCGCGGGCGCTTCCGCGCGGCCGGAGGCGGCGAGGGCGACGATCGCGAGGGCGGCCAGCGGCACGGCGCGGGCGCGCGATTCGAAGGCGTGGATCACGGATGTCCTCCTTCCGGGCGAGAGCGGCCCGTCCAAGAAATCATATCCCCCGCCGGATTGACCGCGGCCCCGCGGGCGCGTAGCGTGGACCAGCACGACCGGCGCGACCATGGCCACCTGTCCCACCTGCGCCCATCTCACCGCGGACGGGCAGAGGTTCTGTCCGTCCTGCGGGACGCTGCTCGAGATCGACGGGCTGCCCACCGGCACCGCCCCACGGCCACGCCCGAGCGGCTTCCCCGCGGGATCGCTGCGCTCGCCGGCGACGCCCGGGAGCCCGCTCCGGTCGCCCGCGCCCCGCACACCCGGCGCGCCGCGCACGCCCGACGCCGGGAGCCTCTCCCCCTCCGGTCGCGGCGCCGCCGCCGCCGCGCCGCCCCCGCGCTTCGTCCCCGGCGCGCTGTTCGCCGAGCGGTACCGCATCGTGGGCCTGCTCGGCCGCGGCGGGATGGGCGAGGTCTACCGCGCGGACGACCTCCGGCTCGGACAGGCGGTCGCGCTCAAGTTCCTCCCCGAGTCGTTCCTCGACGATCCCGTGCGGCGGGAACGCTTCCACAACGAGGTCCGCACCGCGCGCGGGGTGTCCCACCCGGCCGTGTGCCGCATGTACGACATCGGCGACGCGGAGGCCCAGCCCTTCCTCACCATGGAGTACGTGGACGGCGAGGACCTCGCCTCCCTGCTCCGCCGCATCGGCCGCCTGCCCTCCGACAAGGCCGTCGACATCGCGCGCCAGCTCTGCGCCGGCCTCGCCGCCGCCCACGAGCGGGGCGTGCTGCACCGCGACCTCAAGCCGGACAACGTGATGCTCGACGGCCGCGGCAAGGTGCGCATCACCGACTTCGGCCTGGCCGGGCTCGCGGAGAGCTTCGTGGGCGAGGACGTGCGCTCGGGCACTCCGGCCTACATGTCCCCCGAGCAGCTCGCCGGCCGCGAGGTGTCGGTGTCCAGCGACATCTACTCGCTGGGCCTCGTCCTCTACGAGCTGTTCACGGGCCGGAAGGCCTTCGAGGGGAAGACGCTGGCCGAGCTGCTGCGCAAGCAGAGCGAGACCACGCCGATGAGCCCGTCCACGCTCGTCCACGAGATCGATCCCGCGGTCGAGCGCGTGATCCTGCGCTGCCTCGAGAACGACGCGCGCCTGCGCCCGCCGTCCGCGCTGGCGGTGGCGGCCGCGCTGCCCGGGGGAGACCCGCTGGCGGCGGCGCTGGCCGCGGGCGAGATCCCGTCCCCGGAGATGGTGGCGGCGGCGGGCGCCATCGAGGGCCTGCGCGCGTCCACCGCGGGGTGGCTCTTCGCCGCCGGCCTGGCCGCGACCGCGCTGGCCGCCCTCCTCTCCTCGCGCGTCCACCTGGCCGGCCTCGTGACGCTGGTCAAGTCTCCCGATGCGCTCGAGGACCGCGCCCAGGAGGCGCTGCGCGCCCTGGGCCATCCGGCCCGCCGCGCGGACCGCGCGGTCGGCTTCAGCTTCGACGGCGATTACCTGCAGCAGGTCGAGAGCCACTCGACCTCCGTCGACCGATGGAAGGACCTGGCCGCGGACCGTCCGCCCGTGCTGCAGTACTGGTATCGCCAGAGCCCGCAGCCGCTGCTCGCGACCTCGCTGACCGGCCGCACCACCTGGTCCAATCCGGCCGTGCTGGCCTCCGGGATGGCGGGGGTGAAGCTCGACATGGAGGGCCGGCTCGTCGGCTTCTACAGCGTGCCGCCCCAGCTCGAGGAGGCGGACACGTCGAGCCGGCCGCGGGGCCCGCCCGCGCCCGACTGGTCGGCGCTCCTGGCCGAGGCCCGGCTCGATGCGACGCGGTTGACGCCGGACGCGCCGCGCTGGACGCCGCCGTTCTACGCGGACGCCCGCGCCGCCTGGACCGGCACCGACCCCGAGCGGCCCGAGCTGCCCATCCGCCTGGAGGCGGCCGCCTACCACGGACGCCCCGTGTACTTCGAGATGACCGGCGACTGGACGCGGCCGGACCGCGCCCAGCCCTTCCAGTTCTCGAAGGGGCGTCACGCCGGCTACCAGCTCGCGGTCGTCCTCTTCATCGCGCTCGCCGTCGGCAGCCTCCTCCTCGCCCGGCACAACGTGCGCCTGGGCCGCGGCGACCGGGCGGGGGCGCGGCGCCTGGCGGTGGCGGCGATGGCCGCGAAGCTCGCCTCCTGGCTCCTCTCCGCCCATCACGTCGCGGACCTGCAGCTGGAGCTGGGGCTCGTGGTCCGCGGCCTCGGCCTCGTGTTCTTCTTCGGCGCCGTGATCTGGATCCTGTACCTGGCCCTCGAGCCGTTCGTCCGACGCCACTGGCCGGACACGCTGATCTCGTGGACGCGCCTGCTCGCCGGGCGCCTGCGCGACCCCATCGTGGGGCGTGACGTGCTGATCGGCGCCGCCTGCGGCGCCGCCATCGCCATGAGCGCGGGGGCCGCCCGCACCATCATCCCCGCCGCCCTGGGGATCCCTCCCCCCGTGCCCATCCCCGACGGGCTCGAGACGCTGCTCGGCGTCCGCCTGGGCCTCGTCACCCTCGCCGACGTCGCGGTGGCCATGCTCATGGAAGGCATGGCCGTCGTGATGCTGCGCCTCGCCCTGCGGCGCGCCTTGCGCTTCGAGGCGCTGGCGGCGGGGGTCTACATCCTCCTGCTGAGCGTGCAGGACGCCCTGGTCGTGGGCTCGAACTTCTGGCCGATGCTGGCCATGGCCGTGGTCCTCTCGGGCACGCCGATCTACCTCGTCACCCGCCTCGGTCTCCTCCCGACCGTGGTGGGCTTCTTCGTCGTCTCGACGCTCCTCGTCCTCCCGCAAGCGCCCAGCTTCGGCCACTGGGCGACGGAGGCCAGTGCCATCAGCCTCCTGCCCGTGGCCCTGCTGCTGCTTTACGGATACCAGGTCTCTCGCGCGCGCCGGCCGCTGATCGTCTGACCCGGGGGGCCGGCGCGAGCTCTCAGGCGGCCGGACAGGGCTCGAAGGCCGACCAGTCGGTGGCGGCCGCCACCGCCGGATCCGGCGGGAACAGTGCGCGGAACGTGAAGGCGAAAGGTGTCGGTCCCTGCGCGGCCAGGCGGGCCAGGCGCTGCTTCGCCTCGTCGACCGAGGGCCGGTGCCCCTCGGGCACCCACCACAGCGCGAGGTAGACGCCCTCGAACTTCGCGAACCATTCCTGGCGCTGCCGCAGCAGCTCCTTGTGCGCGCTCCGGTAGACGTAGTCCTGCAGCGCCTCGACGGTCTCCCACACGGACATGTTGATGAGGATCCGATCGTCGTCGTAGGGCCGCAGGTACGTGGCGTTGCCTTCCGTGCCCTGCAGCCGCCAGACGAAGCCGGGGCTCCGCTCGGCCAGCGCGTTGATCTCGTCGAGCCGCCCCATGAAGCCGGCCATGGTCGGGCGGTCGGGAGCGTCCCTGATCCGTCCGATGTTCACCTGGGCGAGATGGAGCCCGTTCGGCATGCGTCGCTCCTTTCAGACCTCCAGGAACTTCGCGACCCGGGTGAGGTTGCGCGAGCCCGTCGCCGTCACCAGGGCCACGTCTTCGATGCGGACCCCGCCGAGGCCGAGATAGTACAGGCCGGGCTCGACGGTGACCACGTGCCCGGCGCGCAGCACGGACGGGCGCACCGAGATCGAAGGCGGCTCGTGGATCTGCAGGCCCAGTCCGTGCCCGGTCCCGTGGAAGAACCCCTGCATGCGGCCGTCGCGCAGGCCGGTCGGGAACCCGCGCGCGGTGAACAGGTCCTGGATCTCGGCATGGATGGTCCGCCCCCGCGCGCCGGGACGGACGCGGCGATGGCCCAGGCGCACCCCCTCGTTCACGAGCGCGTAGACCTCCTTGAGCCGCTCCGAGGCCCGCCCGCGCACGACGGTGCGGGTCAGGTCGCCGAAGTAGCCCGTCCGCTCGGAGCGCGGGAAGATGTCCATCACGACCGGCGTGTGCGCGCGGATGGGGCCGTGTCCCTCCTCGTGCGGGTCCACCGCCTGGTCGCCGGGCGCGCAGATCGTGTGGGCGGGCAGGCAGCCCTCGGCCATGATCCGCTCGTTCACCGCCGCCCGCAGGTCCTCCGCGGTGAAGCGGCGCCCGTCCCGGCGCAGCCATCCGTCCCCGCCGATGCGCGTGGCGCGCAGCGCGGCCAGTCCCGCCTCCAGCCCCGCCTCCGCCGCCCGCAGCGCGGCCTGGATCGCGCGAACCTCGTCCGGCCGCTTCCTCTCGCGCTCGGGCCAGAAGGGATCGGGGCCGACTTCCAGCCGGAGGCCGCGCGCGTCGAGGTCCATGGCCAGGCCCAGGGGGAAGGTGCGCGGCACCTCCACGTGGCGGAGGCGCAGGGCGCGCACGGCGCGCGCGATGACCGCGGCCGGCGTGGCCTGGCCGCCCGCGGCCTCCTCCGCCCGGGCCAGCGCCGACCACGAGCGGACCTCGTCCACGCGCGCCTGCTTCCGCGCGCGGTCCACCTCCAGGTCGCTCATGACGAGGAGGCGCCGCCGCGCGACCTGGATGAAGAGGAACGGGTCGGGGGCGAAGAAGCCGGTCGGGTACAGGATGTCGGCGTCGGTCTCGGAGGCGGCGTAGAGGAGCCGCGCGAGGTCGCGGCCGGCCGCTCTCATCGTCCGGAAGGGACCGGCAGGTCTCCCCCGGGTCCGCGCAGCATCGACATCAGGACGAGGGCGCCGGCGGCGGCGGCGAGCTCGAACGCGTGGCGCCACGGATGCCACCACTCGAGGGACTGGGCCGCGGCCAGCATCGCGAGCATCCCCATCAGCGGCACCAGCCGCCGGTCGCGCACGCGCAGCCAGTGCATCAGGGTCACGACGGTGGAGGCGACGAAGACGCCGCTCACGCGGGCGGCGGGACCGGGAACGGCGGGAGGGCCTCGCGCACGGCCTCCACCTCGACCAGGCAGTCGTAGAAGGTGGCTCCCCCGCCCATGTCCGTCAGCTCCTGGCTGGTCACCTCGTTCGCGTTGCGCCGGCCCGGGGAGAGCTTGGGCCACCAGATCGAGAGGCCGACCACGACCGTCGGGCGCGCCGCGTCCGAGACCTCCACCCGGGCCTGGAACGAGCCGCGGTCGTTGAACACGCGCACGGTGTCGCCGTCCGCGATCCCGCGGGGCCCGGCGTCCTCGGGATGGACGTACACGAGCGGCTCGCTCTCGCGGCGCATCAGCGTGGGCTGGGCGGAGAAGGTGGAGTTCAGGAAGTGGTGCGCGGGCGGCGAGATGAAGGCCAGCGGATAGCGCCGCGCGCGCTCGGGGGCGGTGCGCGGGCTCTCGCGCGGCGGCACGTAGGTGGGCACGGGGTCCAGGCCGGCGGCGGCCACCCGCTCCGAGAACAGCTCGCACCTCCCCGACGGGGTGGGGAAGGAGCCTTCCGCGAACGGCGCGAACGTGTCGGGCACGCTCAGCCGGAGCGTCCCTTCCCGTTCGAGGTCCTCGAAGGTGAGACCGGCCAGGTGCGGATGGTCCCAGCGCAGGGCTTGGCGCGCCATCTGCTCGTCGGTCTCGCTCAGGGCCGGGTGGTCGAGCCCCATCCGCGCGGCCAGGAGGCGGAACACCTCGGTGTTGGACTTGCTCTCGCCCAGGGGCGCGATGGCCGGACGGTTGAGGCTCAGGTACAGGTGCCCGTACGCCTTGTGGATGTCGTAGAGCTCGAGGGTGGTCGGGGCGGGCAGGACGACGTCCGCGTAGTCCACGGTATCGGTCGGGAACAGCTCGTGGACGACCGTGAAGAGGTCCTCCCGCGCGAACCCCGCGCGCACCTTCCCGGATTCCGGCGCCACCGCGAGCGGGTTCGAGTTGTAGACGAAGATCGCCTTCACCGGCGGGTCGAGCGACCGGTCGAGCAGGATGCGGCCGACCTGGCTCATGTTGAGCAGGCGCGTCTCTCCCGGCGCGAGGTCCGGCCGCTCCAGGGCGGCCGGGTTGGTGGGGAACGTGCCCGAGCAGGAGAGCAGGACCCCGCCGCCGGGATGGCGCCAGGCCCCCGTCACCGCCGGGATGCAGGCGATCGCGCGCACGGCCATGGCCGCGCCGGCGTGGCGGTTCAGGCCGTAGTTCAGGCGGATCGCGACCGGCTGGCGCGTCGCGCACTCGCGTGCCAGCCATTCCACGTCGGAGGCGGCGAGCCCCGTCGTCTCCGCCACCCGCGCCGGCGTCCACTCGCGCACGCGCTCCCGCAGAAGGTCCGCGCCGATCGTGTACCGCTCGAGGTAGTCGCCGTCCTCGAGCCCGTCGCGGAAGACGACGTGCATGAGGCCGAGGGCGAGGGCGCCGTCGGTGCCGGGCATGGGGGCCAGGTGGCGGTCCGACTTCTCGGCCGTGCGCGAGCGGAAGGGATCGATCGTCACCAGGGTCGCTCCGCGCCGGCGCGCCTCCTCGATGAACGGCCAGAGGTGGACGTTCGAGCTCACGATGTTGGCGCCCCAGGCCACGATGAAGCGCGCGTGCACGATCGCCTCCGGGTCGAAGCCCATGGCCTTGCCCAGGGTCATCTCGAGCCCCTTGAACCCGGCGCTGGCGCAGATGGTGCGGTCGAGCCGGGTCGCCCCCAGCGCGTGGAAGAACCGCCGGTCCATGCTCCCGTAGGAGAGCAGGCCCATGTTCCCCGCGTAGGAGTAGGGCAGGATGGCCTGGGCGCCGTGGCGGGCCACGACCTCGCGGAAGCGGTCCGCGATCAGGTCCAGGGCCTCGTCCCAGGAGATCCGCGCGAAGCGGCCCTCGCCCTTGCCTCCGACGCGCTTCATCGGATGGAGGATGCGGTCGGGGCTGTACACGCGCTCGAGGTAGTGGTTGACCTTGGCGCAGAGGAACCCCTGGGTGAAGCGATGGCCGGGATCCCCGCCGATGCCAACGGCGCGCCCGTCCTCGACGTCCACCGTCATCACGCAGGTGTCCGGGCAGTCGTGCGGACAGACGACCTTCAGCGTGCGACGCGCGGGCGCGGTGG
>JBGPBV010000222.1:0-8926 GCA_041481445.1 Vicinamibacteria bacterium | reverse complement strand
CTCAGGCGGGCCTTGCCCTTGGCCTGGCGGGCCCTCGGTGAAAGTCGGACCCACTCGAGCTCGCGGGCCAGCGTGCGCTGGCGCGCATCGGCCGTCTTCGACTCGTGCGCCATCCGCTCGATCTTCTGCTCCAGCCCAACGACATGCTCCTCCTCGACGAGCCGACCAACCACCTCGACGCGGAGTCGGTGGCCTGGCTCGAGCAGTTCCTCAAGGAGTTCAAGGGCACCGTCGTGGCCGTCACCCACGACCGCTACTTCCTCGACAACGTGGCGGGCTGGATCCTGGAGCTGGACCGCGGCGCGGGCATCCCCTGGGAAGGGAACTACTCGTCCTGGCTCGACCAGAAGCAGAACCGCCTGGCCCAGGAGGAGAAGGAGGAGTCGGCGCGGCGGCGCACGCTGCAGCGCGAGCTGGAGTGGGTGCGCATGGCCCCGCGGGCCCGCCAGGCCAAGGGCAAGGCCCGCCTGACCCATTACGAGCAGCTCCTGGCCGAGGAGCAGGCCTCCGAGAGGCGCGAGAGCGCGCGCGAGATCTCGATCCCGCCCGGACCTCGCCTGGGCGATCTCGTCATCGAGGCCAAGACCCTGCGCAAGGCCTACGGCGACAAGCTGCTGATGGACGACGTCAACTTCATCCTGCCCCGCGGCGGCATCGTCGGTGTCATCGGTCCCAACGGCGCGGGCAAGACCACGCTGTTCCGCATGATCGTGGGCGAGGACAGGCCGGACGCGGGCGCGCTGAAGGTCGGGGAGACGGTCGCCCTGTCCTACGTCGACCAGAGCCGCGACTCGCTGGTGGGCGCGCGCTCGGTCTGGGAGGAGATCTCCGACGGCGGCAAGGACCTCGTGATGGTGGGCAAGAAGGAGGTCAACTCCCGCGCGTACGCGGCCTCGTTCGGCTTCCGCGGGCCCGACCAGCAGAAGAAGGTGAAGGACCTCTCGGGCGGGGAGCGCAACCGCCTGCACCTGGCCACGCTGCTCAAGAGCGGCGGCAACCTGCTGCTCCTCGACGAGCCGACCAACGATCTCGACGTGGACACGCTGCGCGCGCTCGAAGAGGCGCTCGTGAGCTTCGCCGGCTGCGCGGTCGTGATCAGCCACGACCGCTGGTTTCTCGACCGCATCGCCACCCACATGCTCGCGTTCGAGGGGGACAGCCGGGTCGTGTGGTTCGAGGGAAACTATCAGGATTACGAGGTCGACCGCCATCGCCGGCTCGGCACCGACGCCGACCAGCCGCACCGGATCAAGTATCGAAAACTGACGGCTTGAGATCCTCGGCGGTCTCGCCGGCTCGAGGATCGTGTGTGCGATCATGAGTCGGATCGTGAGCATCGTCCGGCGACCCTCCGGGCGACCCTCCACTCACGCCTGGAGCCAGCAGATGCGTCTTCATCAAGCCCTGCGCCGTTCGCCCGCCATGGTTGTCTTCATGGTCGCGGTCGCGTCCGTCCTCGCGTCACCGATGCTCGAGCGTCGCGCCCTGGCCGCTTCGGCGACGTTCGTGCCGCCCCCGCCGGGCTCGACCTCGCTCACCGGGGGCCTGGACTGGCGGTTCTCGGCCTACGGATCAGCGCTCGGCGGGAGCGGTCTGGTGGCGCGCGATCTCGACGGCGACGGAACGGTCGAGATCGTGGCCACCTCCCAGTTCAGCAGTTATCCCGGTGACTACGCCTGGTCCATCACTTCTCGCGATCCATCAGGGTACGGACTGAAGTGGGTGAGCCCGACCTACCGCGATCCAATCGGTGCCCTCGTCGTAGCCAACGTTGATTCCGATCCCGCCCTGGAAGTGCTCGTCGCCGTGGGCAGCCGCGTGTTGATCTACGACGGGGCCACGCACCTCCTTGAGCGGACGGTCGCCGGCTTGCGGAACGGGATGAAGGCCTTCGCGGTGGCGGACGTGGACAGCGACGGCGCGAACGAGATCGTCTCGACGGACGGCGTGGACCTCTACGTCCAGGACCTGGCCACCGGCAACGTCGAGTACCGGGGGATCGGGCTCGGCGGGGTCTCGGTCGCCGTGGGCGACGTCAACGGCAACGCCAGCCTCGAGATCGTCGTGGCCAACGGCAACTCGACCGGTTATGTCATCGGCGGTCGCCAGCACCGCGTGATCTGGTCGAGGGCGGACGGCTTCGGGCTGTACGTCGCGATCGCCGACGTCGATCACGACGGCGTCAACGACATCGTCTCCGGCTTTGGTTCGGGCATCGGGATCGCCGTCTTCGACGCGGTTCAGAAGATCGAAAAGGGAGGACTCCCGGTCACCTACGTGAACGCGCTCATCGTCGTGGACACGGACGGCGACGGCTGGCCGGAGGTGATCTATGGCGACGACACCGCGGTCCACGTGCTCGACGGGTCGACGCTCGCGGAGCGCTGGGCCGCTCCGGGCCCGTCGGGGACCTCCGCAATTGCGTGGGGCGACACGGATGGCGACACCGTCGGTGAGCTCGTCTACGGAGCCTACGTCGGGCCGGCGTCGGAGCTTCGTGTGGTCGACGGCGCCACGCACACCCTCGAATGGTCCAGCGTCCACGTTGCCGGGCCCTTGACCGTCGCCTTTGGCGACGTGGACGCCGACGGTCGTGTGGAGGCGGTCTCGATGAGCACCGACTCCGGGGACTACTCCGGCGGCGGGCGTTGGCTCGTGCACGACGCGGGCAGCCACGTGCTGGAGTACGCCAGCGGACCGGTCGGTCCCTACAGTGACGTCCCGCACATGCTCCTGGCGAACGTGGACACCGACCCTCAGGCCGAGGTGATCGTGGCCGCGGCCGACTATCCCGGGGACGTGGTGATCTGCTTCGACGGCCTCACGCATACGGAGCAGTGGCGGCGCTCGTTGCAACAGGGCTCCTCCAACCTATCGGTCACATCTCTAGCCATCGGCGACGTGGACGGCGACGGTGCGCTCGAGGTGGCGGTCGCGACCTGGGGTTACGCAGGCGCATTCGTCTTCGTCCTCGATGCGGAGACCGGTGCCGTCGAGTGGCAGAGCTTCAGCCTGGGCTCCTACGGCGACTCGTCGTTCCTTCGGATCGCGAACCTGGGCGGGGCCAACGCGAGCATCATCGTGCGCCAGGCGTCGTCTTACTCTGCCAGCGATGGCCGGCTCTCCGTCGTCGACGCCGTCGCGCACACCGTGAGCACGGTGGCCACGCCCCGGCTCTCCGCGCTCGAAACGGCCGATCTCGACGGCAACAACGTCGACGAGGTCATCGGAGGCACCGAGGACGGCCGGCTCGTCACGCTCGATCCCTGGACGGGCGCGATCTCGAGCGTGATCGCGAGCTACGGACAGCGGATCGACGGTCTCGCCGCCCGCGATCTCGACGGCGACGGCGTGGTCGACTACGTCTTCGCGCTGGCCAATTCTGTCTACGTCGTCAGCGGCGCGGACGGTCACGCCCTCTGGGCGAGCGACCCGCTCGACGACGGCGGCACGCCGTCGATCGACGTCGGCCGGGACGACCGCCTCGTCGTGACGACCCCAGGTGGCGCTGGTGGCCGCTTCAAGATCGGCGTCAGCACGGGCGTGTCGGGTTTCGCGATGTTCAAGCTGCGGCGCTCGTCCGGCCCGTGATCATCGCCACCAACACGGGCATGCGCCCGATCACCGGCCCGCTGTTCGACTCATGCGGCTCGTAGCACCGGACGTGTATAGCTTTTCTACCACGACCGCTCCAAATGCGTAGACGGTCCCTGGGCCGCGGCGCCGCCATCGCTCTCACTGCCGTCGCGCTCCTCCGCCCGTCATTCGCGGGGCAGGCCGCGGAGGCGGGGGACGAGAGCGGAGCGCGTACTCGGCGGAGCTATCTCAAGAAGGACGGCGACAAGTGGTTCCGAGTCGTCCGCGACGAGCGCGACGGCTCGATTCGCTCGCGAGCGGCGGCGGCGGCGCCGGCCGGGATGACGACGTCGCTCTCCGGGGCGGCCGGGGAACTGCCGGTCCTCCCGGGCGGCGCCGCCCCCTCGCCCTTCAAGCCCTACCGCATCTATCCGATCGGCAGCGGCTCCTGGCCGGAGGCAGTGGCCATCGGCGACATCAACGGCGACGGACGGAGCGACGTCGCCCTGGTGACGTCTTACTACAGCTATTTCCAGTGCATTTCGCTTCGCCAGCGGTTCGAGTCCAACCCGATCCTGTTTCCGATGAATGGCAACATGCCTCCAGCTCTGGAGGGGCTCGGATCATCGTCAAGATGGTTTCAGGCGACATCCAGAATGGCGCGGGCGACTTCGCCGCCGATGTGAATGGAATTGTGGGCGGATACATGTTCTGGAAGTCCTGTGAGGAGATCTGCACGACGGCATGGTGCCGTCGCGAGGGGCCGTGAACATGAAGACGGTGGCTGCGATCGCGGTTTGTGGTCTGGGGCTTATCGCCGCCTTGCTCGCCTACGACAGGATCACTGGCGCCAAGGCGGACAATCGATTCGTTCTTTGCGAGATTCGCGGACAACTCCAGCCTGGAATGAGCGTGACCGACGTCCGCCGTGTCGTAGGCGATCGAACGCCGAGCAAGATCAGCCAATACGTAAGCGATGACCAGCGATACATGACGCTCGCGGTCGGGACAGGGCTTCAGTCAACCTGCGACCGTCGATTGGAGTTTAAGGACGGGCGGTTGCTCCATGCGCTGCTACGACACGGGGACAACGGGCGCCGCCCTGAGGACGCTCCTCCCGACTGGTAGTGCGCTCGGCCGCACGCGTCACGCCCGTTGCAGGCATGGCCAGGTCGGCAGCAACGCGCGCGCCGAGGCGCCGCCTCGCGCTGGCTTTGAAAGGATGCCGCCACGGCGCGGCTGCTCTGGCGAGGACGGGAGCGGCCACGCCATCGCGGCGTCTCTCATTGAGGGCGCGATCGGCGGAGCGGCCCGCGATCGTCTTTTGCTGTGGCGCCCGGGGGCAGGTCGGCCCGCGCACGTCGCGTCCCGTCACGCGTCGTGCACGTCGGCTGCTCTCAGGAGATGGCTGTGGGGGCACGCCTCGTGCCGGGATACCCTCGGGGTGCGCTCGCTCGCATTCGCTCGCTCGCCCGATAATGCCCGAGGCATTATCGGGGCAGCCTGGGCGGCGCCTGCGGCGATGTTAGGATCGCGCCCATGGTCCTGCGATCCGCCGTCGGCCCTGGCGCCCTTGTCGTCCTCATGCTTGTGGGTACCGGTTCCGCTCAATCCCAGACATATGACCTGATCCTGCGCGGCGGCACCGTCTACGACGGAACGGGCGCGGCCGGGCGCGCGGCCGATGTGGCCATCCGCAGCGACCGGATCGCGGCCATCGGCGACCTGAAGAACGCGACCGCCAAGACCGTCCTCGACGCCAAGGGCCTGGCCGTCGCTCCCGGCTTCATCAACATGCTGTCCTGGTCCACGGACTCGCTGATCGCGGATGGCAAGTCCCAGGGCGAGATCCGCCAGGGCGTGACCCTCGAGGTCATGGGCGAGGGCAACTCGATGGGGCCGCTCACCGACGAGATGAAGCGCCGCGCGGTCGAGCAGCAGGGCGACGTCAAGTACGACATCACCTGGACCACTCTCGCGGAGTACCTCGCCTTCCTCGAGAAGAAGGGCGTGTCGACCAACGTCGCGTCCTACATCGGGGCCGCCACGCTGCGCGAGCACGTCGTCGGCCTCGACGATCGGAAGGCCACGCCGGACGAGCTGGAGAAGATGCGGGCCCTGGTCCGCCAGGAGATGCAGGCGGGCGCGCTCGGCATCGGGTCCTCGCTCATCTACGCGCCGGGCACGTACGCCTCGACCGAGGAGCTCATCGAGCTCAGCAAGGCGGCCGCGCCCTACGGCGGGCGCTACATCTCGCATCTCCGCAGCGAGGGCGACCGGCTGCTGGAGGCCGTGGACGAGCTCGTCCGGATCGCGCGGGAGGCCGGGGTTCCCGCCGAGATCTATCACTTGAAGGCGGCCGGCGAGTCGAACTGGCCCAAGATGGACGAGGCCATCGCGCGCGTCGAGGCCGCGCGCGCGCAGGGCCTGAAGATCACCGCCGACATGTACACCTACACCGCGGGCTCCACCGGCTTCGACGCCTGCATCCCGCCCTGGTCGCGCGCGGGCGGCTACGACGCGCTCTTCAAGCGCATCGCCGACCCCGCCACACGCGGGCGCATGATCGCGGAGATGCGGGCGCCCGCCGTGGGGTGGGAGAACCTGTGCCGGGCCGCGGGCTCGCCCGATCGCCTGTTGCTGGTCGAGTTCAAGAACGAGGCCCTCAAGCCGCTCACGGGCAAGCGGCTCGGCGAGGTCATGAAGATCCGCGGCACCGACGCCGAGAGCACCATCCTCGACCTCATCGCCCAGGACCGCACGCGCGTGGGCGTCGTCTTCTTCCTGATGTCGGAAGACAACGTCACGAAGCAGCTTCGCCTGCCCTGGGTCTCGTTCGGGTCGGACGCATCGTCGATGGCGCCGGAGGGCGTCTTCCTGAAGTCGTCGACGCATCCGCGCGCGTACGGGAACTTCGCGCGGTGGCTCGGCCATTACGTGCGCGACGAGAGGCTGGTGCCGCTCCCGGAGGCCGTCCGCCGGCTGACCTCGCTGCCCGCCACGAACCTCGGCCTTTCCGATCGCGGCGTGCTGAAGGTCGGGGCCTTCGCCGACGTCGTGGCCTTCGATCCCGCGACGATCGCGGACAAGGCCACCTACGAGAAACCCCATCAATACGCGGTCGGCATGCGGCACGTGCTCGTCAACGGCGTGCCCGTCCTGCGCGACGGCGAGCACACGGGCGCCACTCCGGGCCGCGCGCTCAAGGGCTCGGGCGCGCGCGGGGCCACGGCGGCCGCGCGGTAGGACGGGTGCCGCGGCTCGCCGTGACCGGCGCCAACGGATTCGTGGGGCTGCAGGTCATCTCCGCGGCCTCCGCGGAGCGCTGGGACGTGGCCGGCATCGTGCGATCGGAGGAGGCGGCGCGCGCGGTCACCTACGCCGGCGGCGCCCCGGTCAAGGTCGAGCGCCTGACCGCGGACGCGCTCGCGCCCGCCCTGGCCGGCTGCGCCGCCGTGGTGCACCTGGCCCAGATCGGCTCCGAGACGCACGGCCAGACCTTCGAGGCCGTGAACGTGGAGGGCACGCGCGCCGTCGTGGCCGCCGCCCGTGCCGCCGGCGTGCCGCGCGTCGTGTACTTCAGCGGCCTGGGCGTGGCCCATTACGGCGTGGCTCCGCGCACCACCAACCGGTACTTCCTCTCGAAGCTGCGCGCGGAGGCGGCGGTGTACGAGTCGGGCCTGGAGGCCTTCGTCTTCCGGCCGTCGTACATCGTGGGCCCGCGCGACGGCCTGATCTCGTCGCTGCTCCGGCAGATGGCCGCGGGCGAGGTCGAGCAGGTGGGGGACGGCGCGTACAGGATGCAGCCGGTCGCGGTGCGCGACGCGGCGGCGGCGGTGGTGGCGGCGGTGAGCGGAGCCCATCCCGGCCCGGCCGCCGGGCGCCGGCCGCACCGCGTGCTCGAGCTCGTGGGGCCGCGCGCGGTGAGCTTCCGGGAATTCGTGGAGGCGCTGGCGGAGGCGGCGCGTGCGCGGCGGCGGCCGGCCGACTTCCGCGTCCGCACGGTGCCGGTCGAGGAGGCCGAGCGCGCCGCGCGCGAGGGGGAGGGGATGGCGCCGGAAGACGTGGACGTCCTCCTCTGCGACGAGACGGGCGATCCCGGGCCGCTGGAGGCGCTGCTCGGCCGATTCCTCACCCCGCTGGACGAGGCGCTGGAGGCCGCCCTCCGGGGGACGCCGCCCGAGAAGGCGGCGAAGGCGGAGCGGGCATGATCTACCGCGAGCATGCGCCGGGCGCCCTTCTCGCGCCCTGGATCGAGTGCATCTGGACGCGGACGGAGCCGGCCCCGGGCGGCCAGGCGCACCGCGTCCTCCCCGACGGCTGCGCGGACATCCTCTTCGACTTCGCGGCTCCGGGCGGCGCGCGCGCGATCGTCGTGGGTCCCATGACGCGCGCCATCCTGGTTCCCTCGCGGCCCCGCGAGCGCTACCTCGGCGTCCGCTTCCGGCCGGGCGGGGCGGGGGCCTTCCTGCGCGTCCCCCTGAGCGGCCTCCTCGACGCAAGCGTCGACCTCGGCGACGTCTGGACGGAGGGGGCGCGCGTCCACGAGCAGGTCGCGGAGGCGCGGGAGAAAGGCGGCGAAGTGGCGGCGATCGCGCGGGAGCTGCGGGCCCGGCTGGCGCGGTGGCCGGCGCCGAGGCCGCGCCTGGGCGCGCTGGTGGCGCAGGTCGCGGTGGCGCCGGAGGGCGTCTCCGTGGAATCGCTGGCGGCGGCGGCCGGCATCACCCGGCAGCACCTGACGCGGCTCTTCCAGGCCGAGGTCGGGTACGGCCCCAAGATGCTGTCGCGGATCCTGCGCCTCCGGCGCGCGCTCCGCCTGCTCGACGAGCCGGGCCGCGGGCCCCTCAGCGCGGTCGCCCTCGACGCCGGCTACTACGACCAGTCGCACATGAACGCCGACTTCCGGGAGCTCGCCGGCGCCCCCCCGACGTTCCATTCTTCCAAGACCTTCCCCCCGCGCGCGGCGATACTCGGGCCATGAAGAAGATCACGCCGGTCCTGATCGTCGAGCGCATCGAGGACAGCCTGCCCTTCTGGTGCGACCGCCTGGGCTTCGCGCGCCAGGCCGAGGTCCCGCACGGGGAGGCGCTCGGGTTCGTCATCCTCACCGCGGGGACGGCCGAGCTGATGCTGCAGAGCCGGGCCAGCGTGGCCGCGGACGTGCCCGCCCTGGCCGCCGACCGCTACCGGACCGCCCTGTTCATCGAGGTGGAGGACCTCGCCCCCATCCGGCGCGCGGTGACGGGCCGGCCCACCCTGTTCGAGGAGCGGACGACGCCCTACGGCGCGCGCGAGGTCGGG
Source organism: Vicinamibacteria bacterium (assembly GCA_041481445.1). GTDB lineage: Bacteria > Acidobacteriota > Vicinamibacteria > Fen-336 > Fen-336 > AA29. Next base: position 49 of record JBGPBV010000222.1, on the reverse strand, counting down.
GTGCGCGACCCGGAGGGCAACCCGGTCATCTTTGCGTCCTTCCAGAAGT
>JBGPBV010000221.1:0-9050 GCA_041481445.1 Vicinamibacteria bacterium | reverse complement strand
GATCGCGCCGCCCACCGGTCCCGCGATGGACGCATCGAGGAACGTCGGGCCGTTCGCCGGATACCCGTTGATGCAGTTCGTCGGCGCGGCCAGGCACGAGATCTGGCCGTAGAAGCCCGAGTTCGCCGACTGGTACGCGGCCTCACCCGAGATCACGGTACGCGTGTCGCCGATGGCCGCGGACTCGTTCGCGGACACGCGAGCGCGCAGCAAGCTCGGGATGGCGATCGCGGCAATGATGCCGATGATCGCGACCACGATCAGCAGCTCGATCAGGGTGAACCCCTTCTGGTTCTTCAAGTTTTGCTCTCCTTTCACCATTCGCGAATGGCTCGGCCGGATATTCAGCAAGGCGGATGCCACGTTTGGATCGTCACAACGTATTGATTTTAAATGCTTTCGACTGAAGGTCCACCGCGAAATCGTTGACAATTGATGGCGGGGCGCGACAATTTTTGTCGGCTACGTTGCGGAACCACCATGCTTGCGGATGAGGTAACGGAGAGACCGCGGGGTGATCCCGAGCAGCCGCGCCGCCGTCCCGCGGTTCCCTTCCGCCTGGGCCAGCGCGCGCTCGAGGAGCTGCGCTTCGATCGTCTCGAGGTGCCGGTCGAGGCTGAAGCCTTCGCCGAAGTGGGGTACCGGCTCTTGTCCGGCGGGCCGCGGAGCCAACAGCGTCTCCGGGAGGCGCTCGGGCAGGACGGCCGAGGTCGTTTCCAGCGCGACCGCACGCTCGATCACGTTCTCCAGCTCGCGCACGTTGCCCGGCCAGGCGTACTTCACCAGCCGGCCCATCGCCTCCTCCGAGATCCGCGCGATCGACTTGTTCATCTCGCGGCTGAAGCGCTCGAGGAAATGCCGGGCCAGGAGCGGGATGTCCTCCGTCCTCTGGCGCAGCGGCGGCACCACGATGGGGATGACGTTGAGGCGGTAGTAGAGGTCCTCCCTGAACCGCCGGTCCCGGACCAGGTCCTCGAGCGAGCGGTTGGTGGCGGCGATGACGCGGACGTCGACCTCCACTTCCTCGTTGGCTCCCACCCGCCGGACGCGCCGCTCCTGCAGGGCGCGCAGCAGCTTCACCTGCATCGTGGGCGCCATCTCCCCGACCTCGTCCAGCATCAACGTCCCCCGGTGCGCGGTCTCGAAGAGGCCCTTCTTGGTCTGGTGCGCGTCCGTGAAGGCGCCCTTCATGTGGCCGAACAGCTCGCTCTCCAGGAGGTTCTCGGGGAGGGCGGCGCAGTTCACCGACACGAAGGGGGCGTCCCGCCGCGGGGAGAGGGCGTGGACGGCCTTGGCCACGAGCTCCTTGCCCGTTCCGCTCTCGCCCTGCACGAGGATCGTCGAGGCGGTGCCCGCGACCGAGCGGACCAGCTCGAACACCTTCGTCATGCGCGGCGAGACGCCGATGATGCGGTCCAGGCCGTGCTGGACCCGGAACTCCGCCTTGAGGAGGAGGTTCTCCTCCTCAAGGCGCTGCTTCTCGAGGGCGTTGCGGACGACGATCTTGAGCTCCTCGACGTCGAAGGGCTTGATGAGGTAGTCGTGGGCCCCGAGCTTCAGGGCGGCCACCGCCGTCTCCGTGTTCCCGAACGCCGTCATCACGATCACGACCGTCTCCGGGAAGGCGGACTTGACGTGGCGCAGGATCTCGATGCCGTCCCCGTCGGGCAGCTTCACGTCGGTGATGACCATGTCCACCGCGCCCTGGGCGAGGATGGTGCTGGCCCGGGCGCGGCTCTCCGCGGACTCCACTCCGAAGCCCTCCCGGCGCAGCATGATGCCGAGCATCTCGCGCATGGAGGGCTCGTCGTCGACGACCAGGATCCGCTTCAAGTTCCAGCGATCGTAGCGAACGGCTCCGGGCGGGGCAAACCGCGGGCCGGACGCCGGCGCGCGAGCGTGACCCCGAGGGCGGCCAGGCCGGATACGCTGAGGGCGAGGCCGAGGCGCGCTCCCGGCGCGCGGTACTCGAAGACGACCCGGTGCCGGCCGGCGGGGACCTCGGCCGCGCAGAACAGCAGGTTCGCGCTGCGCACGGGGGCGGGAGCCCCGTCCACCGTCGCCGTCCACCCCGGCGCATGCATCTCGGTGAGGACGGCCCAGGCCGGGGTCTCGACGCTGACGTCGAGCGCGACGCGGTCGGCCCGCCGGCTCGCCACCGTCAGCCGGCCGCGCACGGGCGCCGAGGCCGGCGCGGGCGGGACCCCGACGAGCACGATCTCCCGCTCGGGATCGAAGGACGGGTCGGCCAGCACCTCCCACGCCCCTTGCGAGTGGGGAGCGAGGCGCGCGCGCGCGAGGAAGGCCCGGGGAGCGGGAGCGGGCACGCGGAAGAGCCGCAGGGGCACGTCGTACACGGAGGGCACCGCCGCGACCTCGGGCAGGCCGTACGCGCCGCCATCGAGCGAGACGACGTACTCGACGCCGCCCGCGCGCAACAGGTTGACGGCGAGGCGTCCCGCCCGCGGGTGGCCGAGCACGACGCTGTACGCGCTCAATGCGGACGGGGCGAGACCGGTGAAGTCGCCGTCGTAGGCCCCGCCCAGGCCCCAGCGGGCCCCCATCGGCGGAGCGAGATGGTCCTGCAGGCCGAGGGCCCAGGACCATTCGCGGTCCCAGCCCACCGGGCCGCGCACCACCCGCTGGTTGAGCGCGCGGGTGTCGCCGGCACGCGCGAGCACGCGGGTCGGAAACCCGTCCGCGCGCGGCGCGATCGCCTGCAGCAGCGCCGGCGGGTGGCGCATCAGCTCCGGAGGGGCCAGCGGGTTGAGGCTCCGCGCGGCCAGGAAGAGGTCGGCGGCCACGGCCAGGAGCGCGGCCGTGGTCAGGCCCCGCCGCGGAAGCGGTCCCAGCGTCCGCGCGACCAGGATCCCGGCGGCCAGGGCGAGGGCCACGGCGCTGTGGGCGAGGCGGGCCGAGAGCTCGGCCGCCGCCGTCGGCAGGTCCACCGCGATGCCGGCCAGCGCCGCGGGACGGGCGACCACGGCGTGCGCGCACCCGGCCAGAAGGGCCGCGCCGAGCAGGCCCACGCCGGCCAGGACACGGACGGCGGCGCGACGGCGCCGCGTCCATTCCTCCTCGAAGGCGGCCAGGCCGAAGCCGGTCAGGGCGGCGGCGACCAGCGCGGCGGGAACGAGGTACTTCACGGGAAATCGGAACAGCGCCGCCCCCGGGAGCTTCAGCACCCAGGCGTGGACGATCCCGTAGCGGCCCAGCCCCGTGGCCAGGAGGGCCAGCGCCGCCGCCAGCAGCAGGACGCCACGCCCGCGCGAGGCGCGCAGGCCGAGGACGCTCACGAGCATCGCCGCGATCCCGACGTAGAGGCTCGCCAGGAACGGCTCGCGGCCCTCGAAGAAGGTCTCGCGAGCGGGCGGGGTGAGGGGCAGGCCGGAGAGCGCGTTCGGCACGATGAGGTCGGCCAGGTTGGCCGGGTGCACCGACCAGTACGCGTTGCCGCTCGGATCCATGTGGGAGCGACCGCTCGCGCGGACGATGGCCAGCGTGGGGATCCAGAGCGCGGCCGACAGGGCCAGGGCGAACGCCCCGGCGACCAGGGCCAGGCGGGCGGCGGTGACGGCGCGGTCACGCAGGACGCCGGGCGCGCGCGCGAGCCACAAAGCGAGGCGCGCCCCGGCCAGGTACGCGGTCATGAGCGCGAAGTCGCCCGAGCCCGCGAGGAGCTGCAGGGCGGCCGCCGCCCCCAGGAGCGCGGCCGCCGGCGCCGTCCTCCGGCGGAGGGCGCGCTCCAGGGCGAGCAGCACCCACGCGATCCAGGCCGCCCCCGCCAGCTGCGGGTTGTTCGACCCGAGCGAGAGCAGGGGGCCGCTCAGGAGCCAGGCCAGGGCGAACCCGAGCGCGGCCGGCGGACCCATCCCCCAGGCGCGGCCGAGCCGCAGCGCGCCCACCCCCGCGAAGAGGACGTGGGCGGCGACGAAGAGCGCGTAGAAGCGGTCGGGGGGCAGGAGGAGGTTCGCCCATTGCGGCGGGTAGTAGACCTGGTATCCGGGGTCGGCCAGCACGGGCAGACCCACCTCGAAGTACGGGTTCCAGACGGGGGGCGCGCCCTCGCCCAGGATCCGGACGAGGCTGTCCACCTGCGGGCGCCAGTACGACTGCACGTCGCGTTGGAAGAAGACCCCGCGCCCGACCAGCGCGCGCCCGAACAGGAGGAGGGTCAGGAGCGTGAGGGCGAGCAGGGCCGCCGCGTCGCCCCGCGGCCGTGGTGGCGGGCTCACCCGCTCGACACCGCCGGCCGCGGCCCGGACCGGCGGCGCGTGGCCGCGATCGTCCAGGCCACGAGGCCTCCCGTCAGCAGGACCGCGCGCAGGAGCGAGCCCGCCCCGGAATCGAGCGGCTCGAGCAGGCTGTGGCCGAAGACGAGCGCCACGAGCACGGTCAGCAGGAGCAGACGGCCGCGCGCCCTCAACATGAACGGCATCACCAGGGCGAGGGGGGCGAGGTAGAGGATGTCGGTGTACCCCCAGCGCACGGGCAGGAAGTGGTCGGTGACCATCACCGTGGTCAAGGCCACCGCCAGCACCGCGCGCGGCCGCCACCGCCCGCGCCGGCCGCGCCACACGAGGGCCAGGAGGACGGCGAGGGTGGCCACGAACGCCGCCTTGGCCAGGCCCGCGACCTGGGGCAGCGCCGGAGAGCCCCAGCGTCCGGACAGCGTCACGAGCAGGAGGTGCACGTTCGCGTTGGCCGATCGGTCATCCATCACGCGCGTGAAATCGGCTCCTTCCACCCACGTCGCGTAGGGCAACGAGGTGACGGGGGGCAGGTACGGCACCGCGCGCTCGAGGGTGTCGACCAGGCGCGCGTAGTCCCTCCAGTAGGCGACGCCGGTGACGGGCAGCAGGAGGACGGCGATGGCGGCGGCGGTCGCGGCCGCGCTCGCCGCCGTCCGCCGGTAGCCGAGCAGCCACAGGGGGGCCGCCACCACGAGGACGGTGGGACGCAGCGCGGATGCGATCCCGAGGGGCAGGCCGGAGCCCCAGTCGTCGTGTCCGCGCGCGGCCAGCCGGGCCGCCGACCAGGCGAAGAGCAGCAGGACGAACGCGTAGTACTGGCCGCGCTCCACGTGCAGCCGCCAGAACGAGCCGCCCGCGAAGAACACGAGGGCGAGCACGACGAACCACGGCCGCGCCCGCCGGGGCCGGATCGTCCGGGACAGCCAGCCGATGGACACGAGCAGGCTCGCCCACTCCAGCCCGAACCACAGCAGGCGCTCGGTGGCGTAGGGGATCCAGCACAGGAGCGCGTAGAGGGCGAGCAGGGGCGGCGAGTACGGGCAGCGGCTGATGTCGCGGAACACGCCGTGGGGGTCGAACAGCCACTCCTGGTGCGCGAGGCCGGGCTGCGGGCGGTACGGATCGAGACCCAGGGCGAGCAGGCGGGCTCCCACCACGCGCGCGCGCAGGTCGGTCCCGCCGAAGCGGTGTACGTCGTCCCAGCTGATGGCCAGGTTGGCCGCCGTCACCAGCAGGCCGACCACGAACAGGACCCGGGACCACGGCGTCCAGGGACGCTCCTCCGCGAGCCCGAAGGCCCGCATCAGCCGCGAGATCACCGCGCGGGTTCACCGGTGAGCGCGACGACCTCGCCGACGAAGAAGCGAAAGTCCCGGATGGGGAGGAACGTGAACCCGGCCCGGCTGCCGAGGACGATGAACACGAACACGAACGCCATGAGCACGGCCTGGGCCAGCACCACGAGCAGCGTCCCCGCGGCCAGCGCGGCCGAGGTGGGGATGTGGAGGCCGGTCAGGGGCGGGGCGAGGAACAGGCCGGCGAACAGGACCGCCGCCATCAGGATCAGGACCAGGGTGCTGCAGAGAAGGCGCACCCCGATGATCTCGCCGTAGACGGCCATCGCCGAGAGGCCGTGGACGACCATGGAGACGAGGTTCATCGACGAACGGCCGCCGAGCCGGCGCCCGCGGGAGGTGTCGACGGTCTCGTAGGGGCGGCGGGCCTTGATCACCGCCGCCGCATAGTGGTTCCAGAGCTCGGACACGACGACGAGGCGGTCCAGCTCCCGGCGCGGCAGGACGCTGAAGTTCCCCACCTTGACCGGCAGGCCGATCAGGATGCGGTGGACGATCTTGAAGGCCTGGTAGCCGATGCGGAAGGAGAGGCTCTCCGACCGCCGCGCGCGCGCCGCGAACACGATGCGCTCCCCGCCGTGCTCGTGGTACTTCGCGAGCAGCCGCGGAACGTCCGCGGGCGCGTCCTCGCCGTCCCCGTCCATCACCACCACCGCGTCGCAGGGCCGCTCGGCCTGCACGAAGGCGAGCCCGATCGCGATCGCCCGCTGGTGGCCGAGGTTGCGCCGCAGCAGGACGGCCTCCACGTCGAGCCGGGCCGGACGGCGCTCCGGGAAGGCCCCCGGCCGCGGCTCCGTGGACCCGTCGTCCACCAGCACCACGCGCGCGGCCAGGCCGTGACGGGCGAGCACGGCGTCGAGCTCGGCCAGCATCAGCTCCGCCACCCCCCAGTCGTTGAAGAGGGGCACCAGGACGACCAGGCGCTCGGACGCGGTGGGTGGGGCGGCCGCGGGCGTGGTCACGCGGGGACGGGTACGCGGATGAGGGGAAGCCGGACCAGCACCTCCGTGCCCCGCCCGGGCGTGCTGCGCAGCTGGATCTCGCCCTTGTGCTCGCGCACGATCTGGTAGGCGATGGCCAGGCCGAGCCCGGCCCCCACCGGGCTCGTGGAGTGGAACGGCTCGAAGACCCTGCGCTGCTCGTCGCGGCTGATGCCGCGGCCCTCGTCGCGCACGGAGAGCAGGAAGTTGCCGTCGTCGGTGGTCACCCGGACGGTGAGCACCCCCCCGTCCGGCATGGCCTCCAGCCCGTTGCGGGCCAGGTTCCAGAAGACCTGGGTGATCTGGTCCGGATCGGCCAGGCAGACGTGCGGCCCGCGCTCGGACACGAACTCCACGCGGTGGGCCGCGCTCACCTCCGGCCCGTTGCGCAGCAGCTCGACCGTCTCCGCGATCACCACCCCGAGGTCCACCGGGCCCTCCCGCCGGTGGGGGCGGGCCTGGAACAGGAACTGGTTGAGGGTGTCGGAGAGGCGCTTGCTCTCGCGGGTGATGATGGCGAGCAGCCGCTCCTGCTCGGCCGAGATGTTGGGCTCCGACATGAGGACCTGGGCGGAGCCGCTGATGGAGCCCAGGGGGTTGCGGATCTCGTGGGCGAGGCGCGCCGCCATCTCGCCCACCGCGGCCAGCTTCTCGTTCATGCGGACCTCGCGCTCCAGCCGCTTGATGTCGGTGAGGTTCTGGAACACGAGGAGGTAGCCGGCCTTGAGGGGATCGCCGGTGGCCAGGGAGGACACGGAGACCCCGAGGTCGACGTCCTCCCCCGACGGCCGGCGGTACGCGATCTCCAGCCGCGCCAGGCCTTCGTGGGTCGCGCGGGCCTCGAGAGCGCTGGGCTCGAAGAGGACCGACCCCAGGACCTCGCGCAGCCGCCGGCCACGGAGCTCGGCCAGACGCCGGGCCAGGATACCCTCGCCGAACTCGTTCACGTAGAGCATCCGCCCGTCGAGGTCGGCGGTGGCGAGCCCGCTGTGGATGCTGCGCACCACGACCTGGTTCAGCTCCTGGAGATCGGCCACCTGCTCGGTGGCCGCTTCCAGCCTCAGCCCGACGTTCTCCAGGCTCTCCGCGAGGAAGGAGCCGATGAGGGCCACGGTGGCGCAGGCGACGCCGGTCACGAAGATCGAGTACAGGACGTGCTTCACCGGCATCGCGGGCACGTCGGCCAGCCCCTGCCCGGCGACCCATCCGTTCCGGACCGCCCACAGCATGGCCGCGTAGAGGAGGGTGGCCACGCCGGCCAGGGCGAGCGACTTCCTCTTGTAGAGGAGGACGCTGCCGGAGAGGACGGAGATCGGGTAGAGCAGGATGAACCCGGCGCGGTTGCCGGGGCCACCCGTGAGGTAGATCAGGCCGGTGATCACGACCAGGTCGAAGGAGACCTGGACGTAGACCTGCATCTCGAGGTAGGGCAGGAAGCGGAGGGCCAGCGCGTAGGCGAGGGTCAGCCCGTAGGTCCCCGCGATCAGGAAGTAGAGCGGGTTGACGGGGAGCAGGGTCTCGGAGACGGTCTCGACGTAGATGGCGACGAGCAGGAGGGTGGTGATCATCACCACCCTGAAGAGCATCAGCCGCTTGAGCCGGCGCTCCTGCGTCCAGTCCGTCGCCACCCGCCCCCCGGGTTGAAGCGCCGTCGTCAGCTCAGCTTGCTGATGAGATCGAACAGGGGGAGGTACATGCTGATGACGATGCCGCCGACGGTCACGCCCAGGAAGGCGATCATGACCGGCTCCATCAGGGTCAGCAGGTTGGCCACCGCCTGGTCCACTTCATCCTCGTAGAAGTCGGCGATCTTGCTCAGCATCGCGTCGAGGGCGCCCGTCTGCTCGCCGACCCCGATCATCTGCACGACCATGGGGGGGAAGACGCCGCTCTCCTTGAGGGGCTGGGCCACGGTGAGACCGCTCTCCACGCCCTTGCGGACGGCCATGATCGCGTCCTCGATGATCGCGTTGCCGGCGGTCCGGGCCGTGATCTCGAGCCCGTCCAGGATGGGCACGCCCGACGCCATCAGGGTGGCCAGGGTGCGGCAGAAGCGCGCGACCGCGATCTTCTGCATGAGGATGCCCATGATCGGCAGCTTCAGCACGATGCGGTCGATCACGCGGCGTCCGCCGTAGGTCGCGTAGTACTTCTTGAACAGGAACGCGCCCGCGATGATGAACACGACCATGAACGGCAGCAGCCGCACGAACCACTGCGACATGGCGATCACGATGCGGGTGGGGAGCGGGAGCTGGGCGCCGAGGCCCTCGAACATCGAGGCGAAGGTCGGGATGACCTTCCAGAGGATGACCGCGATGACGATGCCCGCGATCGAGATGACGGCGATCGGGTAGACCATCGCGCCCTTGACCTGGGCCTTCAGCTTGACCGCCTTCTCGATGTAGGTGGCCAGGCGCTTGAGGATGGTGTCGAGGATACCGCCCGCCTCCCCCGCCGCG
>JBGPBV010000220.1:0-9060 GCA_041481445.1 Vicinamibacteria bacterium | reverse complement strand
TCCGGGAAGAAGCCGAGCAGGAAGAGGCCGGTGCCGTCGGCGTTGACGCTGTAGGTGGAGTTCGCGATCCTTCCCTGGATCGGGCCGCCCTCGTCCTTGCGCAACGATGCCCGTCCGGTGACGGCTCCCACCCCATCCAGGCGCATCACGCCGGTCGAGACGATGCGGAGTCCGCTCTCCAGGCCTTCGAAGCCGAAGGCGTACCAACCCTTGAAATCGGCGGTCGTGAAGGCGAGGGCGGGACCGGCATAGCCGGCGAAGACGACGACGAGGGCAAGGCGAACCAAGCGCTTCATGGGTTCCTCTTCAGTTGTCTGGACGGTTTGCCCCGGGAGGCCAGGCACTCATTCGAGTGTTCAGGGCTGATGCACTAGACGTGGTGAGCCGCGCGATGGCTGTGAGAGTGGTCACGGGCTGATCTCTTCGCCTGGGCCGTCGAGGCCTGGGTCGCCCTCGCCCCGCGAAGCCTACCGGCGCGCGTCACTGGCGACGCGTGGCTCCGCGTCACGGGAGCTGGCCGAGCTCGATCAGCTGCCCGGCGAGAACCTGCCCGATTGATGGCGAGTCCGCGCGACGCGGCGGCGTGAGCACCTTCGGTTGCGATGAGCCGGCCTGGCGGGAACCAAGCCTGAGCGTGTCAGGCGTGCCACGTTTTCGTTCCGGAACGAAACTGAGGCCCGGCCTTATCCGGCCGAAGGCCGCCCGAGCCTGAGAAGCGCCACCGCCAGCTCCGCCGCCATGCGCGCGTTGTCCTCCAGGAGCGCGCGGTTCGTGGTCACGCTGCGGCCGCCGGTCAGGACGCGCATCCGCTCCAGCAGGAACGGCGTGACCGCACGGCCGCGCACGCCTTCGCGGGCAGCGTCGGCCAGGGCCTGGGTGAGAGCGCGCTCGTAGATCTCCCGCGGCATCTCGTCCTTCTCGGGGACGGGATTGGCGACCAGCACACCCGTCCCGAGGCCCAGCTCGCGGTGGGCACGTACGGCGGCGGCCAGGTCCTCGATGCGGTCGAAGCGCTGGTCCAACGCGAGGCCGGAGTCGCGGCGGTGGAAGGCGGGGAACCGGTCGGTGCCCACGCCGTAGACCGGGACGCCGAGCGTCTCCAAGGCCTCGACGGTCCGCGGGAGGTCGAGGACCGACTTGGCTCCCGAGCAGACCACGGCCACGGGGAACCGGGCCAGGGCGGTCAGGTCCGCGGAGACGTCGCCGGTCTCGGTCACGTCGCGGTGCACGCCTCCGATGCCGCCCGTGGCCATGACGCCGATACCGGCCCCATGCGCGATGGCGATGGTGGCCGCGACCGTCGTCGAGCCTGCGTGGCCGGTCGCAACCGTCGAGGCGAGGTTGCCGAGGTTCACCTTCACGACGTCGGGCGTGGCGGCGAGGCGCTCCAGCTCCCCGGCCGTGAGCCCCACGCGCACCTGCCCCTCGAGGACTCCGATCAGGGCCGGGACCGCGCCCGCGGCGCGGACGGCCTCCTGCATCGCGGCTGCCGTCTGCACGCCCAGCGGAGCCGGAAGGCCGTGGGTCACGACCGTGGTCTCGAGGGCCACCACCGGACGGCCCGCGGCGACGGCCTCCGCCACCTCCGGCGACACCGCAAGCAGCGCGTTCACTCGTTGCGCCATTCGTGGAGACGGTCGGCGGCCGCGGCGCGGTCTGCCCTGAGCAGGCCGGCCGCGCCCCAGTCCTCGATGGCGAAGCTCGCGCCGACGACGCCTCGCCACAGCGCGGCTTCGAGGGCCTCGCCGCGGAGCCATCCGGCGAGGAAGCCGGCGGCGAAGGCGTCGCCGGCGCCGGTCGGATCGACGACAGCGGCGGCGCGCGGGGCCCAGTCCAGGAACCGGTCCTCGCGCGCGTCGTAGAGGATCCCGCCGCGGGCGCCGCGCTTGAACAAGACGAAGCGCAAGCGGCCGCTGGCCAGCGACCTCAAGGCGGCGCGGGGCTCGTCGCGGCTGCCCACCTCCAGCTCGTCCTCGCTGAGGAAGAGCGCGTCGACCTGGGCGACTACTTCGCGCCAGTCCCCGACGCTGTCGGCGGTCAGAAGACGATAGGGATCGAGCGAGACGAAGGCTCCCGGGATCCGCGACAGGTCAAGGGAAAGCTCCCGCTGCACGTCGAAGGGCATGGGGGCCAGGTAGAAGGCGCGGGCGCCGCGCCACGACGGCGGCAGCGTGGCCGCGGTGGGCGAGACCTCGGCGTGCGACGGCAGGTCCAGGTGGTGGATCACCTGCCGGCGCGCGCCCTCGTAGAGGAGCCAGGTGCGGAGGCCGGGTCGGCCGAGCGGCCGCACGCCCGACAGGTCCACGCCGCGCGCGGTGAGCGCCTCCAGGGCCGAGGCCGGATAGTCGTCGCCGCGCACGCTGGCCACGCCCGCGGCCAGTCCCCAGAGGCTCGCGCCCAGGGCGGCGTAGAGGGTCGCGCCCCCAGGCTCCGCCATCCGCGTGCGCCCGTCGGGGAAGACCATGTCGTCCACGAGCAGGTTGCCGAGGACGACGAGGTCGGGGATCACGGCGGCACTCTACTCCACCGCCATCGCGGCGCGACGACCGGGGCCGGCCGTCCGGGTGTGACGCCCGTCTCACGATCGCGTGAGACGTTCCGCCGCCCGATTCCGCATCTCCTACAGCGAGCGAGGGCGCCGGCCCGGCGCCCGCTCGACAGAAAGGAAGGGAAGAATCATGCCTCTGCTCACACGCCTGGGCGGGATGGCGGCGGCCGCGGCCTTGGTGCTGGCGGTCGCGGCGCCCGCGCCTGCCCAGGAGCTCGACGACGTCGCCCAGCGCATCGCCGCGCAATCGGCGGCCCTGGGCCAGGTCCTGGACCGGCTGAGCCGGCCGGACGTCGCCCGCGCCGTGGTGGACAGCGCGGTCCGGGGCGACGCGCGCACCTTCGAGGGGCTCTTCAAGGGCATCGAAGTCCAGGTGCCCAACAAGTGCGTCTGGATCGCCGACACCGTCGAAAAGCTCACCTCGACCTTCGTCGGCTTCGAGGAGCAGTGCCGCCTTCGCGACGACCTGACTCCGGACGAATGGATCCAGTACGTCCTCATCACCCTGCGGCACCACCCGCCGACCAAGGTGGAGGACGACGGCCCGCCGACGTTCGAGGTGGTGGGGGACGGCCACGTCGTGATCCCGCCCGGCCCCTACCTCGACGACCTCAAGGCCAACGGCCTCGTGACCTGCCAGCTCGTGAAGAAGTACAGCAGTGGCATCTCCCTGTTCCCCGGCAAGCCCGAGAGGTTCTGCTTCGTGAAGCCCTGACGGGCGGGCCGTCCCTCGAGCGGCCGGAAGAGCACCACTCCAGGTCTCTCGCTCAGGCTGTTCCGGCCGCGACATCCTCTTTCCCAGCGCGGCGCGCGCCTGGGCGTAGATCTTGGGCGGAAGGTCTCTCGGTTCGGTGGTCGTGAAGATCACCCCTTGCTGCGGGTAATAGTGGATCCGGTTGTTCTGGGTGACCCACACCGAGTTTCGTGACGTCTACCGTCGCCACGGCCGCAAGATACGGGGGCCACCAGACCGCTACGCGGTTCAAACTGCGCGAGAGCCCAATCCTAGGCTCGGCCGGAGCCCCCTTCACATGTCTCGTTGGTCTGAGGCGAAAGCCTCGTTAGACGTATTCGCGTTCCGCCTGCCGGCGTTCCCGGTACCGCGCGAACACCTGCCGCTCGGATTCGAGCCCGATGGCGGATCGCCAGGTGCTGCCCCGGAAGGTGTGGGCCAGCATCTCGTGCCCGTGACGCAGCGCCCACAGCGGGCTGTGCAAGACAGCCGTCGGGAAGTGGCGCAGCTTCATCCAGCGATCGGAGCGCCAGCGCAGGAACTCGATCTCTTCGGCCTCGAGATACTCGCTGCGCACGACCGCGGTGGTGCCGTCGTACTCCTCGAGCCGATCGTTGATCACGAGGCCGCGCTTCTTCAGGTCGAGGGTCATGGGGGTGCCGGGGTAGGGCGTCGGGTGTTGGATGTACGGCCAGTCCACGTGGCGCCGGGCGAAAGCGAGGTTGGCCTCGAGCGAATCGGGGGTGTCGCCGGGGTTGCCGAGGATGAGGCCTCCCACCACGTACATGCCGTTCTTCCGGACGTGCTCGACCGCGCGCAGGGTGGCGTTGCCGGTTCCGGACCCGCGCTCCTTGTTCTTGGCCCGCGCCCGGAGGAACTCGAGGTCGTCGTCGAGCACGTTCTCGATCCCCAGGAACACGTAGCGGAAGCCGGCCTGGCGCATCTTCGGGGCGAGGGTCTCCCCGGCCGCGGCCATCGACGAGGTCATGGCCTGCACCAGGTACTCGAGGTCGTGGAGGCCGGCATCGACCATCGCCTGGCAGAGCGCCTCGAAGCGCTTCACGTCGAGGGTGATGTTGTCGTCCACCACGAAGATGGCCTTGGCCCCGTGGGCCTTGGCGTCCCGGATGTCGGCGATCACCCGGCTGAAGTCGTAGGTGTGGAAGTTCCGGCCGCGCATCTCGATGATCGAGCAGAACGAGCAGTCGAAGGTGCAGCCGCGCGAGGTCTCCACCACGTCCACTGGCCGGCCCAGGAGCGTGTAGCCGCGGAGCACGCGGGCCTTGCGGTTGGGCAGGCGGATCTGGTCGCTTTCGAGGCGGCTCACCGGCCGGGGCGGGTTCTCGCGGTAGTTATCGCCGTCGCGCCAGACGAGCCCGGCCACCGTCTCCGGCCGACGGCCTTCCTCGAGCGCGCGGGCGAGCTCGCGGAAGGTGAGATCGCCCTCCCCGCGCACGATGAAGTCGGCGCTGCCGTCCTTCCAGGCTTCGGGGGCGAGGCTCGGGTCGTAGCCGCCCACCACCACGCGGGCCTGCGGGCGCCCGGCGCGCACCATGTCGATGATCTTCTTCGCGGTGCGGCGCTGGAAGGTCATTACCGAGAGGCCGACCACGTCGGGGGCTTCCTCGCGAAGAAGCCGCTCCACCGTGGCCCGCACTTCTCGCTGCACGAGGACGAGGTCGGCGATGGCGACGTGGTGATGGGGATCGAGGTTGCCGGCGATCGAGGCCAGCCCGCCATTGGGCATGCGAATGGCGAGCGACGGCATGTGCTCGAACGAGTCCGGCATCGACAGGAGCAGGACGTTCATGACCCCTGGCTTATCCTGGATACATGGTACGCCTCGTCCGCGCCCGAGCGTCAAACCTGTTGGGGCTCGCCCTGACCGCGGGGCTCCTTCAAAGCCTGGCGCGGGAAGCGACGGGGTTCGACCGGGCGATGGCGCGGGCCGACGAGGTGTATGCGCACAGAGCCGCGGGCGCCACGGCCGGCGTGGCCTTGCCGGGCCCGGCGGAGCAGGCCATCGCGGCCTATCGCGAAGCCCTCGCCGTCGATCCCGACTCGGCCGGGGCCCACGCGGGATTGCTGAAGGCCCTCTTCTTCAGGGCCACCTTCTGCGACATCCAGCCGGAGAAGAAGAAGGCGATCACGGAAGAAGCCCGTGCGATCGCGGACAACGGCCTCGAGCGGCTGGAGCGGGCCACCGACCGCCCCCGGCGCGAGGCCGAGATCCAGGCGCTACGGGCGAGGCCGGGTTCCGCGGAGCTCTTGTTCTGGGTGGCGGTGGCCTGGGGCGAATGGGCCCAGAACCACAGCCGCTTTGCCGCGGTGCGGGCCCGGGCCCCCAGCCGCATCCGCGACCTCGCGGAGAGAGTCGTGGAGGTGGACCCGGACCTACGGGCCTACGCCGTCCTGCCCGGCGAGCGCAGCATCGCGGTCCAGGCGCTCGCGGAGCGGGATCCGCACTGGCTCGCCCCCCGCCTCTGGCGGTGGGAGCTGCGCAACGTGCTGGCCACGACCATGCGCGTTCGGCGCCTGCCGCTGTCCGATGCGCTCGCCGCCTTTGCGGCGGCTGAGCAGCTCGTCGAGGAGGCGGGCCTGGAACCTTCCGTGGAGGACTGTCTCCGCGTCGCCGCGCGGGGCCGCATCTCGGCATGGGATGCGGAATTCGTGTGTGTGGCCGAAGCGCTGGGCGTCCCTTTCGTCACCGCGGATCGCCGGCTCGGCAAGGCTTTTCCCGAGTGTACGGTGGCGCTCGAGGACGCGGCCTCCTCATCCTGAGATCCGCTCTCGGCCCGGTCGCGATGACTATCGCTCCGCGCTGAGGGCGCACCGGCCGGCCGCCGTGCGGGCGGATAGGGACTCCGCCTGCTCCGCGGCGGTGAGCCCGCCGTTTTCCAGCCTCGCCCAGACCTCGGCGGCCTCGCGCACCGGCCCGCACGAATCCGCCCTCAGGCTCGGCGCGACCCAAAGCCCCTGACGCAGGCGCGCGTGGGCGAACAGGATCTGGTGCTCACGTACGGCCGGAGCCCTCTTCCGCAGGGAAGCGGCCAGACGAGCACCTTCCTCCAGGCTCGCGGCGGCCTCGCGGAGAAGACCGGCGGCGCGTTGCGCCTCCGCCTCGCGGAGCAGGACGGTGGCGAGGCGGCCCTGGTACGTTACGCTGGTGGGGTCGCTCGACACGAGCTCGCGAAAGCCGAGCGCGGCCTTCTCGTATTGAGCGCGAGCCTCGGCCCCATCCGTGGGCGTAAGGACGTCCGCCTGGCCGAGCCGGGCTTCGGCCAGCGCTTCTCGCGATCCGACATGGCGCGCATCCCGCGCCACCAGGCCCTCCGCCGCCTGGACGGCGTCCCGCAGATGCGGCTTCGCTTCTTCCGACCGCCCCCGCGCGGCGAGTTGCGCGCCCACCTTGACCTCGGCCGTGACGAGGTCGATCCGCGACTGCGTGTTCTGCGGATCCCCGGCCACCACCGCCTGCCCGATGCCACGCATCTCGAGATATCTGGCTAACGCCGCCTGCGCGTCGCCGCCGAGAGCCAGGGCGTCGCCTTCCGCCTCCAGCGGCGCCGCGTAATCGTTCCGCCGGTCGAGATCCGACGGCTTCTCGCGGAGGAGGTCGCCGGCGACGGCCAGCCCGGCCCGAGCCTCGCTCAAGGCTTCGGCGGCACGGCCCAGGTTGTGGAAGTCGTACGAGAGCTCGGTGTGGGCCACCACCATGCGCCGCCGTGAAGGGGCGTCACCGAGGGTTCGCGCCGCCTCCTCCGCGATGCGTACGGCCTCGCGATGGTGATCGAGGGCGGCGGCGACGTCGCCCCGATCGCGCAGGACGCCCCCGATGCGGTTGTGCACGGTGCCCACCTGCTGGAGGGCACGTGGATCGGACGGCGCCTCCGCGGACAGCCGCTCGCGGATGGCCAGCGCCTTGCCGTAGCTGGCCAGGGCCTGCTCGGTGTCGCCGAGGTCCACGAACGTGTCGCCCATCTTGACGTAGGCGGTGGAGTGCTCCAGCCGCCGCCGCGGGTCCTGGTCCGGCTCCGCGGCCAGGCGGTCGAGGTACTCGAGCCCGCGCTTCATGATGAGGGACCGCGCCGCCGTCGCGCCCGGGACCATCTTCACGGCGTCGTACACGTCGAAGACGAGCACGTTGGCGAGGCGGCGTGTGTCCTGCAGGCGCTGCTCGGCGATGCGGGCCTGCCGGGTGGTGATCACGACCGCGCTCAGCAGGCTGGCCAGGACGAGGGCGGCCGCCGCCACCGCCCCCTTGTGCCGCGCGACGAACTTGCCGCCGCGGTAACCGAGCGTATCGGGGCGGGCCAGCACGGGCAGGCCGCGCAGGTGGCGGTCGAGATCCGCGGAGAGGTCCTGGGCGGCGGGGTAGCGGCGCGACGGCTGCTTCCGTAGCGCCTTCATGACGATGGTGTCCAGGTCGCCGCGCAGCGTGGCGGCGGGGATCGGGCGCGCGGCCCCGGGGGCGCCGGTCCGCGGGCGCGTCTGCCCCGCGGCGGCCGCGCTCGGCAGCGGTGGCTCGGTCTCGCAGACCATGCGCACGATCTCGGGCAGGGAGTCCGACCGCACCGCGTAGGGGCGGCGCCCGGTCAGGAGCTCGTAGAGCAGGACTCCCAGCGAGTACACGTCGCTCGCCGTGGTGACCGCGTCGCCGCTCACCTGCTCGGGGCTCGCGTAATCGGGGGTCATCATGGGCATGACGGTCGCGGTGGGCGCGTCCTCGGGGTCCAGGCCGACGGCCAGCAGCTTGGCGATGCCGAAGTCCAGCAGCTTCGGCTGGCCGTCCGCCGTCACCAGGATGTTGTCGGGCTTGAGATCCCGATGGATGACGAGGTTCTGGTGCGCGTACTGCACGGCCCCGCAGACCATCCGGAAGAGGGCGAGCCGCTCGCGCAGGCCGAGGGCACGGGCCGCGCAGTACTCCGTGATCGGCTGTCCCTCCACGCGCTCCATCACGAGGTAGGGCTGGCCCTCCGGCGTGGTCCCGCCGTCCAGCACCATCGCGATGTTCGGATGCTGCAGCCGGGCCAGGATGTTTCGCTCCTGGAGGAACCGGCGCTCGAGGAAGGTCGAGCGGAGCCCGCCGTGGGCCAGCTTCAGCGCCACCGTCTTGCGGAAGGTGTCGTCGTCGCGCACGGCGCGATAGACGGTGCCCATCCCGCCGTGGCCGATCGTGCCTTCGACCTCGTAGGCGCCGATGCGAGTGCGCACGCGGTCGAGATCGGTCTCGGGGGGCGCGGCGGCCGGTTCGGAGAGGAACCGCTCGGCCTGCAGGTGGGACGCGAGCAGCGACTGCACCTCGGCGCGAAGGGCGGTGTCGTTGCCGCAGGCCGAGACCAGGAAGGCCGTCCGCTCGGCCTCGGGCCGGTCGAGCGTGGCCTGGAAGACTTCGCGGATCAGCCGCCAGCGCTCAGCCGGCACGAGTGGACTCTAGCATCCAGGAGTGCGCGCGTGATTGGACGGGGCTGGCAGCGCATCGAGCAGACCTCCCGGCACGCCGTTCAGGTGAACCAGGGGTCCCTCTATCCCGCCCTGCATCGGCTCGAGATGCTGCCCGCCTGGCGGGCGGCGTCGGTGAGCCCGACGGAAGCGCTACGGTTCGAGTGACACGCTGATCGGCGGCGCGGGCGCCCGTGGATTTCGGTGCCCCCGGCCTCAGCGCGGCCAGAGCCAGCCGAACACGCCCGCGGTGAGGCCGGCGTAGATCAGGCCGTCCAGCGTCGAGACGATCGTCGTGCGCCACTGCCGCCGGTACCAGATCGACATCTGCCAC
>JBGPBV010000219.1:0-9070 GCA_041481445.1 Vicinamibacteria bacterium | reverse complement strand
TGGCGCGCCCGGAGGGATTCGAACCCCCTACCCCTTGGTTCGAAGCCAAGTGCTCTATCCGAGTGAGCTACGGGCGCGTGGGCCGATCATAGCACCGCCGGAATCGTGCTAGCGTTCGCGGCCGAGCCCATGAAACGGCCACGCCAGCTCGCCCTCTGGCCCACGGCCCGCACCGCCGCCGAGCAGGTCTTCAACGGGCGGGCCGCCCTCGCCGCGCAGCTCCGCGCGGTGCGCGAGCGGCGCGGCCTCACCCAAGAGGCGCTGGCCGAGCGGGCTGGCATGGACCGCAGCTACGTGAGCGGGATCGAGCGCGGGCGTCACAATGTGCCCCTCGACACGATCTGCCGCCTGGCCTGGGCCCTGGGGATGGAAGTGCGTGACCTGCTCGCCGTTCCCGCCGCCGCACGCCGCGGAAAGGGCCGCAAGACGGCCGGGTAGCCGCGCCGGGACTGCGCGCAGGTCAGAACAGGCGCTTCTGGCCGGGATCCGGCTCCGGGGCCACCGGCCGCGTCAGGTCCGCATCGTCCACGGCCGTGCTGTTCACGCGCGGCGAGACCGCGAACGCCTCCATGGCGTCGGCGGAGAACGGCTGCAGCAACCCCCGGAGGTCCTCCTCCGTCGCCGCCGGATCGAGCCAGGCCGCGTAGGCCGAGCGGTCCAGGAGCACGGGCATGCGGTTGTGGATCGGCGCCACCAGCGCGTTGGCGGCGGTCGTGATCAGCGCGCAGGACTCGACCTCGCCCGGCGCGCCCGTCCAGCGGTCCCACACCGCCGCGAACGCGAAGGTGGGCCCGCCCTTGAGCCGCACCAGCCACGGCTCACGGGCGCGGCCGAACTTCTTCCACTCGTAGAATCCCTGCGCGGGGACGAGGCACCGCCGCTCCCGGAAAGGCTCGCGGAAGGCCGCGCGCGTGGCCACGCTCTCCGCGCGCGCGTTGATCAGGCGGTTCCCCGCCGCCGGATCGTCCGCCCAGTACGGCACCAGGCCCCAGCGGAAGAGGCGCGCCTGACGCGATCCGCTCCTCTCGCGCCGCACGGCCAGCACGTCCTGGGTCGGCGCGATGTTGTAGCGCGGCGGCACGTCGGGGGCGTCCGTCAGCCCGAACTCCTCCACCCAGTCCTCCGGCGGGGCGAACTCGAAGCGGGCGCACATCCGCCCTCATCGTAGCAAAGCCGCGTCCTCAGCCGCCGTCCTCGCGCCCGACCAGGCCGGCCGCGAACATCCGCAGGTCCACCGTGGCCAGCCCTCGGACCTGCGCGGGCGTGATGAGCGGGAAATGGCGGACGCCCACCAGGTAGTCCGGGATGTCCCAGAGGTCGTCCTCCGCGGTCATCCACCCGCGGCGGTCGAACCGCGAGAGGTCGACCGGGACCGAGTACCGGCGCAGCGTCTTCTCCCGGCGCAGGTTGAAGTAGGACTCGAAGTACGAGAGGGCGAGGTCGCGCAGCGTCCGATACAGGGGCTCGCGGTAGCGGAGGCCGGAATAGTTCGAGCGTCCGACCGCGCCCCAGCGCCCGCGCACGCGGAACACGGCGAGCACGTGGTCCACGTCCTGCACCGCCTCCAGGTCCAGGAGCAGCGGACGATGGCCCTGCACGCGGAGGGCGGCGGCGCCGAACAGGGCGCCGTCCATGCACTGCACGCGCCCCTCGCGCAGGACGCGCCGCGGCGACCGGCAGCCCGCGCCCGCCGCGTCGTAGTCCATCGCGTCGAGGCACTGCTGGATGCGCCAGGGCGGATCCAGCCGGCGCAGCCGCGCCACCTCGCCGTCGGTCAAGCCGAATCCGTTTCGCCCCACCGCGCCCTCCAGTTGCATCGCCCGACTGCCGGCGGCAAAGTGGCTATTATGCGTGCGCTCCTCGCCGCGGCCGCCGTCCTCGCCCTCGCCTCCCCCTCCCCCACCGAGATGCGAGTGTACGACCTTGGCCTCACCGACGTCGGCCTGGCCGCGGACGTGGTGCGCGGCCTGCTCTCACCCGCCGGGCGCGTGTACCCCGATCCCGCCCAGCACCGGCTCGTCGTCTCCGACCGCCCCGACGTGCACGCGCGCGTGGTCGAGGCCCTGGCCGCGCTGAAGGTCGAGCCGCGCAACGTCGTGATCGAGGTGACCGCGCGCCTGGAAAGCACGGAGTCCGAGCGGCATCTCGACGTCTCCGCCAGCACGGGAGGGACGGTCCGGGTGGAGGTGGGACGCCACCCGCCGGACAGCGGCGTGGCCGTGCGCGCGGAGGACCGGCGCACGCGGTCGAGCGTCCACGCCCAGCAGCGGCTCGTGGTCCTGAGCGGCGGCCAGGGCAGCCTCATCGTCGCCGAAGAGGTGCCCTACTCCCAGTGGCTCTTCGCGTGGGGCGTCGGGCACGGCCTGTGGGCGCAGTCGGTGGCCTGGCAGGAAGTGGGCACGAGCCTGGTCGTGGCGCCGCGCGTCCTCGGCGACGGCACGATCCACGTGCGGCTCACCCCGCGCTTCGACTATCGCGCGGGCGGGGCCGCGCAGGCGGTCGAAGTGAACGAGCTGTCGACGGAGGTCGTCGTGCGCCCGGGTGAGGAGATCGCGCTGGGGGGCGTGCCCTTCCGGGACGCCGAGTTCCGCGACCGCTTCCTGGCCGGCCTCGACCAGAGCGGGCAGACCGCGCGCGTGGCCATGACCCTGCGCGCGCAGGTCCAGTAGTCAGGGCGCGTCCGCGCGGAGGGCTCCTTCGAGGGCGGCCCGGATCCTCTGCCAGTGCGTCCCCCGCCAGAAGAGCTGGCCGCACCCGCGGCACACGAAGTACTCGTCCTGCCAGAGGGCCGTTCGCGGGGGGATCCGGTCCCGTACCGCGTCCTTCTCGGCGGGATCGAGCGCGCCCCCGCAGCCCATGCAGCGCGGGGCGCGGAGGGCGAGGTCCAGCGTCCGCATCACGAGCGCGAGCTGCTCGAGGCGGCCGAGCGCCGACGGCACCAGCACCGCGGGCAGGCGGCCCTCCCGGATCTCGCGCCGGTCCATCACCCGACGGTCGCTGGTCAGCAGGACGGCCCCCGCGCGCCGGGCCTCGGGGACGAGGGCGTCGCCGCCCGTTCCCGGGTGCGCGGAGGCCTCGTAGCCGGCGGCGCGGAGCCAGCGCGCGAGGGCCCCCAGGCTGCCGTCGCAGAAGAGGCGCGGCGGCGGCGGCCCCTCGGGCTCCCCGGTCGGCATGTTCCGATTATCCGCGCGGGCGCCGGTAGAATCGCGGGATGCTGCGGCGCGTCCTCGCCCTCGTCGCCCTCCTCGCCGCCGGGTGCGAGCGCGCCGCCTTCCACGGACCCGTGGCCCTCCTCGCCCAGCGCACGGCCTCGGGCGCGGCACCGAAGGTGACGACGCTCGGGATGGCCGGCGAGACCCGCCCCGCGCTGGTCGAACCGGCGGCCTTCACCGTGGACCTTCCCCGCCGCCCGCTGCTCACCTTCGCGATCGGCCTCGCCTGGACGGGCGCGGGCGAGCCGCCCGGGTGGTATCACGTCGCCGTGCGCGCGGGCGATCGCATCCTGGCCGAGCGGCTGGTGAACCCGCGCGCGCTGCGCGAATGGCGCGAGGTCAGCGTGCCCCTGGAGGGGCTCGGCTCACGCGCCACGCTGGAGCTCGACCTGCGCCTCACCGATCGCGACGGCCGGCCGACGGCGGTGCCGGCCGGGCTGACCCTCGGCGTCGGCGAGCCCGTCCTCCACGACCTCGACGCGTACGGCCGCGCCCGCGGCATCCTGCTCGTCTCGATCGACACCGTGCGCCGCGACCACGTGGGCGCGTACGGCTACGCGCGGCCGACCACGCCCCGCTTCGACGCGCTGGCGCGCGAGGGCGTGCTCGCGGAGGACGCCGTCAGCACGTCCTCCTGGACCCTGCCCGCGCACCTGTCGATGCTCACCGGCGTGGACCCGGGGAGGCACGGCGGCGTGGACATGCGGCATGGCTTCAACCGCGGCGCGCCCACCGTGCCCGCCCTGCTGCACGGGGCCGGCTTCGCCACCCGCGCGGTCACGAGCCACCTCTACGTCTCCGGCGTGTACGGCGTGGACGACGGGTTCGATCACCTCGACTTCCGCCAGGACCGCAAGGCGACGGAGGTGGCCGACCACGGCCTCGCCCTCCTCGACCGGCTGGGCGACCGCCCGTTCTTCCTCTTCCTTCATCTTTATGACCCGCACTGGCACTACGACCCCCCGGACTGGGCGCGGCGGGTCTTCGAGACCTCCTACTCCGGCCCCCTCACCGGCCTCTGGCAGGACTTCTCGCGCCGCGATCGCGCCACGGTCACGGACGCCGACCTCGCCCACCTGCTCGCGCTCTACGACGGCGAGATCCGCTACGCCGACACCGAGGTCGGCCGCGTCCTCGACCACCTGGCCGTGCGCGGGATGGACCGGTCCACGATGGTCCTGATCACCTCGGACCATGGCGAGGAGTTCCTGGATCACGGATCCTGGGAGCATCAGAAGACGCTGTACGAGGAGGTGGTGCGGGTGCCGCTGGCCGTCCGCGCCCCGGGCCTGGCCCCGCGCCGTGAGAAGGCGCAAGCGAGCCTCCTCGACGTGGCGCCGACCGTCCTGTCCTTCGCCGGCCTTCCCGTGCCGGCGTCGATGGGCGGCCGCTCGCTCCTCGCGGGCCCCGGCGACCGCGACGCCTACGGCGAGACCGACCACACCGTCGACGGGACACGCAAGCTGTTCCTGCGCGGCGGGGCCGGACGGTGGAAGGCCATCTTCTCGCTGTCCGCGGACGGCGGGGAGACGCGCGCGGAGGAGTGGTATGATCTCGCCTCCGATCCGGCCGAGCGCAGAAGCGTCGTACCTGCGCCCGCGGTGGCCGATCCCATACGTCGTCGGGCCCTGGAGCGATGGCGCGCCGATCGAGGCGGCGGGAGCGCGGCACGGCCCGTCTGCCTCACCCCCGAGCAGCAGGAGCGCTTGCGCGCGCTGGGTTACGTGAGCGGCGGAAGTGGCGAGGGTTGCCCCGCGTCGCCAGAGGCGCCGGCGGCGGCATCCCCGCCCGGGAGGTGATTGCTTGAGGCATACCGCGGCCGCACTCGTCGCCCTCGCCCTGGCGATGGCACCCTCCGCGCGCGCGGACGTCGCGGAGCCGCGCACCGGAGTCAAGTTCCCCGAGAAGATCGGCGAGACCTCGCTGCTCGGCGTGGGACTCCGCACCAAGACGATCCTGAAGGTCAAGGTCTACGCGATCGGCCTCTACGTGGCGGACAGCGCGCTCGCCGGCTCGCTCAAGGGCAAGACGGGCGCCGAGCTGTACAAGGAGGTCGTCTGGGGCGACTTCCCCAAGGAGGTCCACCTGCGCCTGGTCCGCGACGTCAGCGCCAGCCAGATGCAGGAGTCGATCCGGGAGGCGCTCGACAAGGCGGACAAGGGCCGGGTGGACGCGTTCGTCTCGTACTTCGGCGACATCAAGACGGGCGAGGAGTACGTCCTGCGCTGGACCCCGGGCGGCACCCTGGAGACGGTCGCCAGCGGCACCCCCAAGCCGCCCATCGCGGACAAGACCTTCGCGGCCGCCGTGTTCGGCATCTGGCTCGGCGAGGACCCGATCCAGGACGACATCAAGCGCGACCTGATCGCGCGCGTGCCGGCCCTGACGAAGTAGGCGCCACCGCCCCTTGAAGATCCTCCTCGCCGAGGACTCGGGCGTGGTGCGGCTCCTCCTCCAGCCGATCCTGTCGGGCTGGGGATACGAGGTCGTGACCGCGGAGGACGGCGAGCAGGCGTGGCGGGTCCTGCAGGAGCCGGAGTGCCCCCGCATCGTCCTGCTCGACTGGATGATGCCGGGGCTGGACGGCCTCGAGATCTGCCGGCGCGTGCGGCAGGCCGCGCGCGAGCCGTACGTGTACATCATCCTCCTCACCGGGAAGGACCAGCACGACGACATGGTCCGCGGCCTGGAGGCGGGGGCGGACGACTACCTGAAGAAGCCGTTCGACAACGCCGAGCTCCTGGCCCGCATCCACGCCGGCCAGCGGATCGTGGCCGTCCACGGCGAGATGAGCGCGGCCCGCGAGGCCCTGCGCGAGCAGGCGGCCACGGATCCCCTGACCGGCCTCCCCAACCGGCGGACGATCCTGCAGACGCTGGACCGCGAGCTGGAGCGCTCGCGCCGGTCGGGCTCTCCCTGCGCGGTCGCGTTCGTGGACCTCGACGACTTCAAGGCCGTCAACGACGCCCGCGGCCACGCCGCCGGCGACGCCGTGCTGCGCCACGCCGCCACCGTGATGGGCTCGGACCTCCGGCCCTACGACCTGCTCGGCCGCTACGGCGGCGACGAGTTCATCGTCATCCTCCCGGGCTGCGACGCCCCGGGCGCGCGCTCGACCGCGGACCGGCTGCGCGCCTCGATCGCGGCCAGCCGGCTCACCGTCGGCCGCAAGGTGCTGGCGGTGACCTGCAGCGTGGGGGTGGCGGTGGGCACGACGGAGGCCACCCTCGACCGCGACGGCCTGCTCGCGGCGGCGGATACCGCGCTCTATCGCGCCAAGGACGCCGGGCGCAATCGCGTGGTCATGGCCGACGACGCGCCTCCGGCGACGCCGGCGAAACCGGGTCCGCCAGCCGGTCGTCGGCGCCGTCGCCGGGGGTAGCAGGTCTCGGTGTGCTAGAATTCCTGTCTCGTAAGATGCGCCCGTAGCTCAACTGGATAGAGCGTCGGCCTCCGGAGCCGAAGGTTATAGGTTCGAGCCCTATCGGGCGTACCAATAAATCAACAACTTAGCGGCAGCCTCATCCGGGTGACGCTTCTGGGGTACCACTGGGGTACCGCGCTCGGATTCACTGGCGCCATGGGTCTATCGAACGGTGGCGCGCTCTCCAGTAGGAAGCGGGGACCTGTCAATCCCGGGCCGGAGTACTCTATCTGCGGCCGCCGGCGAGGCTCCGGAGCTAGCCCGCTTCCGGGCGTGAGGGGTCGAGCGCGGCCAGCCGGTCGGCGATGGGGCCCACGTCCGCGAATCGCCGCTGGCGCAGCAGGAAGTCGCCCAGGGCGAAGACGAGGTCGTAGCTGGACGGTTCGAGCTCGACTGCCCGCCGCAGCATCCGCTCCGCCTCGGCGTCGCGCCCGACCCGGGAGAGAGCGAGCCCGGCGTTGTAGGCGGCGCGCGCGTAGGACGGCATCCCCGCGGCGGCCCGGGCGAGCATTGTGGCGGCCTCCCCCATCCGGCCCGATTCGGCCAGGAGCAAGCCGAGGGAGTAGGCCACCTGCGCCTCTTGCGGGTTGGTGGCGAGGACCTCGCGCAGCAACGTCTCCGCTTCGCCGTTCTTACCCTGCCGCGCCAGGAGCAGGGCGAGGTTCACCTTCGGCGGGTACCAGAGGTCGTCCACCGCGATCGCCCTCCGGTAGTACTCCTCGGCCCGCGCCGGGTCGTTCAGGCGCTCGTAGAGGAGCCCCAGGTTGTGCCCCGCCGCCGAGAAGTCGAGGGAGTACTCCATGGCCTTGACGTAGTCGGCGACCGCGGTGGCCAGGGCCTCCTGCTGGTAGGGCCGGAGGAGCGCCGGGGGAGTCCCCGCGAGCTGGGCGGCGGCCTCGAGGCGAACGGCGCGGAACGGGTCGGAAAGGAGCGGCGCGAGGCGGGAGGCGCGCTCGGCCTCGTCCGCGATGGGGGCCTCCGCGACCGCCGTCCTCCTCATCAGCGGCTCCTCGTCGAGGAGGGCGGCCCGGAAGGCGGCGGTCACGTCGGCTCCGCGGTAGCGGCCCAGCAGGGAGAGGGCGGTGGCCCTCACCAGCGTCGAGGAGAGCCGGTCGCCGGCGAGCCCCAGGAGGTCGGCCTTCGCGGCCGGCTCTTCACGCCGCCCCGCGGCGAGGACGGTCCCGTAGTGCGGCTTGCGTGCCGTGCCGTACCACTTGTCGCAGGCGGCGCTGACCCAGGACAGGGGCTTGTCGGCGTGGCAGCGGCTGCAGGCGTTGGGCGCGCCGATGTCCTTCGTGAGGTCGGGCCGCGGGATCCGGATGCTGTGGTCGGCGCGCAGGTGGACGACCATGAACGGCGACTTCGGCATGTGGCAGGAGATGCAGAGCGCCCCCGCGCTGGGCTGGCCCTTCCATTCCTTCTTGTGGAAGTGGTGGCGCGCGTCGTCGTAGGCGTTGGCCGCGTGGCACTGGAGGCAGACCCCATTGCCGTCCTTCCGGAGCTTCAGGGTGTGAGCGTCGTGACAGTCGGTGCAGCGGACGCCCATCCGGAACATCTTGCTCTGCACGAACGAGCCGTACTCGAAGTCCTCGTCCTGGATCTGGCCGTCCGGGTAGTAGACCCCCTCGGTGAGCAGGACGGGCAGGTGGTTGTCGAGGAGCTCCGACCGGCGGTGGTCGTAGTCCCCCAGCTCCGTGCGCCGCGAGTGGCAGGGCGCGCAGTGCTCGACCAGCTCCCGGTTGGTGATCCGCGAGGTCTTCATGACCAGGCCGGCATTGTCGAGGCGAGCCCGGCCCATCGGCGGCACCTCCGCCCAGGCCACGTGCCGCGAGCCGGGGCCGTGGCAGGCCTCGCAGCTCACGTTGACCTCCGACCAGGTGGTCTTGTAGGTGTTGGTCTTCGCGTCAAAGCCCTTGATAAGGTTCGTGGAGTGGCACTCCGCGCACATGCCGTTCCAGTTCTGGCTGTTGCGCGTCCAGTGCAGCCAGTCGGACCGCGGGATCCGCTTGCCGGGGTAGAGGAAGAACCAGCGCTTCCCCGGGACGTCCCAGGCGAGGGAGAAGGCCTGCATCCGTCCACCCGGGAAGCGGATCAGGTACTGCTGGAGGGGATCCCAGCCGAACGTGTAGGCCACCTCGAAGGCCGCGGTCTTGCCGTCCGGCCCCTCCGTCTCGATGAGGAACTTCCCGCCGTTGCGGAAGAACCGGGCCTTCATCCCGTCGCCCTCGAACGAGACCCCGGAGAAGTCACCCCTCACCGTGGCCTCCGTCGCCTCGGTCATGGCGAGGTCGTGCTGCGAGCCGGTCCAGGCCCTGGTCTCCTTCTCGTGGCAGCGCGCGCACGCGGTACGGCCCACGAAGTCGGCCTCGGCCGACACCGGCACGCGAGCGGCGGGGGCACGCAGCGACTCGCGGAACAGGTGGAGCGGACAGGA
>JBGPBV010000218.1:0-9125 GCA_041481445.1 Vicinamibacteria bacterium | reverse complement strand
TCCGGTGCGCAGCAACGCGCTGATGCGGCGGGTGCCGAAGCTGTCGCCCTCGTGGCCGCGGGCGGCAGTGATGCCGCCGCTGAACAGCAGCCGTCCCTCGGCGTCGTAGAGGACGGCGAGCCCGGAGGTCACGGCCCGGAAGCGGGCGGCCTCGACCCCCGCGTCGTCCCGCACCGCCGTCACTCCCGGGATGGCGGAGGCCCGCTCCCACAGCTCCGTGTGGTCCCACTCCGCTCCGACTCCGGCCGGCCGGAGAAAGACCACCTCGGCGGAAAGCCGGTCGTCGAAGCGAGACATCAGACGGGCCAGCTCGGCCACGCTCGCGCGCGTGCACGGGCACTTCGGGTGGGCGAAGAGCACGAGGGTCGCGCGGTCGTGGCGCCGGGGGATCCGGCTGTCCGGGGGCCAGAGAGAGGGCGGAAGGGCGGCCTCGCCCGGCCGGAGCTTGTAGCTCCAGAGGACCGCAAACCCGGCGCCCAGCGTCAGGGCCCAGACGAGGCCGAAGGCGATCCAGGGCACTGAGGACGGTCCACTGCCGCCGACGCTTTGGCTCCGCATCCCCATCGCGGCGCATATTGGAACGCTCCCGGCCACCCCGGTCGGTGAGCCCGGTCGCTCTGTTACCTGCGAGTGTGACGAAGATCCGCCCGATGGCCCCGACGCCGTCTGGAGTAGACTTGCGCCGCCCGATCACTACAAGCCGCCCGATCACCACAAGAGGAGAGCCATGCGATTGCGCGATCGTCTCTCTCTGGGACTGTTCGGAGTCGTCGCCACGCTCACCCCCGCCGCCGTGCTCGCCCAGCCCTCTTCCCCGCCGCCCACGGCGGCCTCAACCGCGACACCGGCCGCGGCCCCCGCGGCCGCGAGCGCGGACGCGACCCACGACGCGCTCCGCGCCCTGCGCAAGCGGATCGTGGAGGCCTTCAACGCCCGCAACGTCGACGCCCTGCTGGCCGAGGCCCACCCCGACATCGTCTTCACCACCATGAACAACGACGTGGCCCGCGGCCGCGAAGGCGTGCGCGCCTATTTCAACAAGATGATGGTCGGCCCCGACCGCGTGGTGGAGGACATCAAGATCGACTTCGAGCCGGACGCGCTGACCGCGCTCTACGGCGACACCGGGATCTCCGCCGGCTCCTCCGACGGCCACTACAAGCTCACGAGCGGGATGGAGATCGACATCCGCGCGCGGTGGACGGCCACCCTGGTCAAGCACGAGGGCGCCTGGAAGGTGGCGGCCTTCCACTACTCGACGAACGTGTTCGACAACCCGATCCTGCATCGCCTCGAGCGCACGGCGATCCTGGCCGGCGCGGTGGCGGTGGTCCTCGCCCTCGGCCTCGGGTTCGTCCTCGGCCGGCGGCGCCGGACGGCGTGAGACGGCCGTCGCCGGAGCCGCGGGACTCCCGGGGGCACGCCGCGGAGGGATGCCCGCAGTCGTGGTACCTCGTGGCGGCCGCGCGCGACCTCGATCGTCCGGGACGGATCGTCGCCACCGAGGTCGGCGACGAGGCCCTGATCGTCTACCGCGGCGCCGGCGATGGACAGGTCCGCGCGCTGGCCGCGCACTGCGCCCACCTCGGCGCGCACCTGAGGCACGGGCGGGTCGTGGGCGACGGCATCCGCTGCGCTCTCCACCATCGGGTGTTCGACGGGACCGGCCTCTGCCGCGGCCTCTCCGGGGGGACGGCCCACGAGCTGCGGCAGCCGACCTTCCGGGTCCTCGAGCGCCACGGCGGCGTGTGGGTGTTCCTGGGCGAGGGCGAGCCCTTCGATTTCCCGGTGCCGGCCCTGGCCGCCGGGGGCGACGTGGCCACGCGGCTCATCTCCCCGCGCCGGTTCCCGATCTCCTGGCGCGCCCTCATCGCCAACGGCTGCGACATCGACCACCTGCAGACCGTGCACCATCGCCGCCTGCGCGCGGAGCCCGAGTTCCTGCGGCCGGCGCCCCACCGCATGGAGGTCGCCTACGAGGCGAGCGTCACCGGCCGCGGGCTGAGCGACCGATTGATGGGTTACCTGGCCGGCGATCGGATCCGCGCCCGGATCTCGTGCCTGGGCGGCAGCCTGATGCTGGTCGAGAGCGCGCTGGGCGAGCGGAGGTCGTTCCTGATGCTGTCGATGGTTCCCTCGTCCGGGGGGACGACGATCCGCGGCGTGGCCGGCATCGCGGCGGCGCCGGGCGCGGCCGGGCGGCTGAAGGCCCGCGTCGCCGCCTGGCTGTTCACGTCGTTCCTGGAGCGTGACGTGGAGTTCCTGGAGGGGCTGCGGCTCCACCGGCCGCCCAGCGAGGCGACCCTCGGAGATCGCTTCATGGACCGCGTGTTCGACTATCTCGAGGGCGTGCCCCTCTATCGAGGACATCGGGGATGGACGGCCGCCTGAGGGAGCGCCTCCCGGGGCGCCTCAACCTGGCCCTGCTCCTGGTGGCCAGCCTGGCCGCGGCCACCCTGCTCTGGGCGGCCTCGCAGGCGCGCTCGACCTGGATGGTGCTGGCGGCGGCGGTGGCGTTCTCGTTCGTGAACAACACCCTCTTCGCCCTGCTCCACGAGTCCGTGCACGGGCTGTTCCACGACGACTCGCGGATCAACGAGATCGCGGGCACGCTGGCCGCGGCCTGGTTCCCGACCTCGTTCTCCGTCCAACGCGCCTTCCACCTCACCCATCACGCCAACAACCGGTCGGAGTCCGAGCAGTTCGACTACGTCCACCCGGGCGACGTGCGCTGGCTGAAGTACGCGCAGTGGTACGCGATCCTCACCGGGCTCTACTGGCTGTTCCCGCCCGCCTTCTGCCTGGTCCATTCCCTGATGCCGGCGGCGGCGCGGGCGCGGTGGCTCAGCGACCGCGAGGCCACGGTGGGCCGGCAGACGGCGGCCTCGGAGTACCTGGCCGCGGTGCGCGCCCTTCCGATCGCCCGGGTGCGCGCGGAGACGATGTGGGCGGTGGCGTTCCAGGCCGCGCTCTTCAGGCTGTGCGGCTTCGACGCGCGCGCCTGGCTCCTCTGCTACGCCGCCTTCGCCCTCAACTGGAGCGCCCTGCAGTACGCCGACCACGCCTTCTCGTCCCTCGACCCCCGCCGCGGCGCCTGGAACCTGCGCGTGAACCCGATCGTGCGCGGGCTGTTCCTGAACTACCACCATCACCTCGCGCACCACACCCATCCTCATCTGTCCTGGCGCGACCTGCCGCGGCACGTCGATCCCTCCGAGCGCCGGCCGTCGTTCCTCGGGATCTACTTCCGGATGTGGCGGGGCCCGCGGCCGATCGAGGAGGCGGGCCGCTCTGGAGAGACGGCGTGAGCATCGTCGCCGTGGTCCCCGACGTGCCCGCGGTGCGAGGCGTGGAGCGGGCCTGCCTGGCCGAGCTTCTCTACTTCCTCCGCCGGCATCGGCGCTACTGGGTGATCGCGGCCGCCTTGTACGGCGACGCCCTGCGCGCCTGGAGGCGCACGCGGGTCCTGCGCGTCGGGTTCTGCCTGCTGCAGGCGGTGGACGACCTGCTCGACGGCGACCGGCCGTGCGCGCGCGATCCGCGGACGGTCGCGGAAGAGGTCGCGGTCGCGCTCGGAGGGGGCCCCGAGGCCAACGGCCGCCTCGGCCTCCTGGCCCGGAGCCTGCGCGCCGAGCTTTCGTCGCGGGGCCGGCCGGGCGAGCGGCCGGTCGAGATGGCGGCCGCCCTGGTCCGGCACATGATGTCGGATCACGAGCGGGCGCGGGAGCGCCTGGTCTGGGACGCGGCCCGGCTCGCGGCGCATCACGACCGGACCTTCCACCTGTCCCTCGACCTGCTGCTCATCGGCGCCGGGGCCCGCCTGCGGGCGGAGGACGTGCCCGAGCTGGTGGCCGCCCTCGGGTGGTGCTCGACCGAGCGCGACCTCGCCGACGACCTGCGCCACGGGCTCGTCAACGTGCCCCGCGAGGTCGTCGACGGGGCGGCCGCGGAGGGACAGGGTCTCGAAGCCCTCGACCTCTTCCTCGCGACGTCGGCCGCGCGCGCGTGGCGCGCCGCGGGGCGGGCGCAGACGACGGAAGGGCTCGCGCGCCTCGCCCCCCGCCTGGCCGCCGAGAGCGACGGCACGGGTGCGCGCGTCTGCGGCCTCTTCGTCCGATCCGTCCAGCGCTTCGCCCGCCGCCTGACGATCGGCCCGCCATAGCGGGCCGACGGTGACCGGCAAGTCAGATGGCGACCGTCGCCTCCACGCAGATGTCGCTGATGCGCTTGAACGCCGCCGGCACCGCCGGCTCGTCGCTTCGGGCCAGGCCCGGCACCGCCTGCTTTCCGACCAGGGCCTCCAGTAGCGGACGCCGCGGGATCTGCTTGAAGATCTTCGTCGTCCGCGTCGAGACCATGGCCTGGAAGTCCGCGCCGAGCACGTCGTTGACGAAGGACTTCGGGGACGCGTTGTGGCTGCCGTGATGCCCCACCTTGAGGAAGTTGGTGCGTTCCAGCAGCGCGCGGGCCGTCGTCATGGCATTGTCCCAGGTTCCCCACTGCGCGTCGCCCGGGAACAGCAGCACCGCCCGGCCGATCTCGAAGACGAGCATCAGGCTCGTCCCGTTGACCGCCTGCTCGATGGCGACCGCCGCCGCGAGCGGGCTGTCGGTGGCGAAATGGTCGACCTTGCCGATGTCCTGACCGCTCAGCTCGAGGCTCGCGAACCACCTGGCGAGGAAGCCGGGGTCCGTCGGGACCAGGGGCTGTGACGGATCGAACCCGACCTTCTTCGCCGCCTGCTCCGTCTTCTTGAGCCAGCTCTTGAACTCCGCGCCGCGTGCCGAGATCGCCCAGCGGTCGTCGAGAGGGGCCGCCCCCGAGCTGCCGCCGGCGGAGGCGGCACGGAAGAAGCTCTCTCCCACCGGCGGATTCATGTCTCGGATCGTGGCGCGATCGCGCGACGGCCCGAGCACGTGCACCGTGACGTCGGGAAGGAGCGGCGATTTGAACGACTGGGGCAGCAGTGGCTGGCCGGCGGCGGGCGGCTCCGGCAGGAAGCGCGCCGGCGGATGCCCGGCGAAGCCGCCGTGGAGCATCGCCATCGCCTTGGCGTTCGTGAGGTTGTTCTCGAGCAGATCGCGCGCCCGCACCGCGTTCTCGTCGCTGGCGCCGCTCAAGGCGAGCGACGCGGCCACGGCCGCGGCTTTCTTCGCCTGTGCCTCCCGGATCTTGCGCGCCTCGGGGTCGGTCGGATGCTCGGTCCACGGCATCCAGACCTCGGACACGCGCACCGACGACCAGCCCTCGTTCTCGAAGCCCAGGACGTGGTCGCGATGGCGGTGCGAACACACCACCACGTCGACCCGCGCCTCGTCCCCTTCCTTGAGGTCGGCGAGGAGCTGGACCACGACGTCCTTGAAGGGCCTGGCCTCCGGCGGGCCCGCCGGGTGGACGCCGCAGTCGATCAAGACCTTCCGCGGCCGGTCGGGCCCGGGGAAGGTGAGCAGGAAGGAATCGCCGAAGCCGACGTCGTACATCCGGATCGAGACCGACGGGGCCGCGGGGCTCATCGCCGCCCCCGGTGGAGCCGGGCGAACGATCGCGCTTTCATCCGCAGCCGGCTGTAGGCCTCATCCGCCCACGGCAGCATCCCGTCCTGCTCATCGCACCGCGCCACGAAATCCGCTTGGACGGCGAGGCGTTCTTCGGAGAGCGGCTTCGTCAGCACGTACCTCACGTTCCCGCCCGCGTCGGCGATCACCGTGCATCCTCCCAGGGCGGGGACGCCGCCGAAGGCCGGATCGTCGCGCTTCGCCTTGTCTTCCTGGACGAGCTGCGCGACGAGCTCGACCACGAGCTGCCCGCCCGGGCTGACGCGAAACACCGTGTGGAACCCCTCGACCCGCGGCTCGAGCTTCGGGTCGAGCCCCAGCGCCGCGGCGTTGTCGGCTCCCCACTTCTCGAGGCTCTTCGCCCACTCCCCTTGCTTCTTGCGCGTCCCTTCGGACTCGACGACCCGCGTCTTGCGGTGCGGGCCGCGGTCGAAGGCTCGCGCGCTCACGCCCAACGCCTCGTCGAGGGGCGCGAAGTCGAGGCGGAGGCCGGGATCGCGCCGCGGCCAGCGCACCGATTCCTCGCCCAGGGACGGCACGCCGTCGAGCTTCACGCCGCGCAGCCGGAATGCTTCGACCATGCTGGCCCGCAGGCCGCGGTCGTCGGAAATCACGGTCTCGTAGTCGGCGGTGACGATCGCCCGCAGGTAGTCGCCGAACGTCACGTCCACCGGCGGCAGGTACTCGAACGCCCGGATGCACATCGTCAAGATGTTCTTCGCGGTCTTGCTCGCCTCGCGGGCGATCCGATCGACGAGGTCGGGATGCAGATCGCCCTCGGGCAGCCGCCCGGTTCCTCCGGTGGCGATGCGGACGAGATCCTTGATCCGCTCCTGATAGACGCTGAAGAACGCGTCGAAGACCGCGGCCACGAGGATCGAGCCGCGCTCGTGGGGCTCGGTCACGGTGTCGTAGAGGCGGGGGTCCGGCGCTCCGCCTTCGATGGCCGTCCGCAGGGCCCGGCCCGTGCCGGTGGCGCGGCCGAACTGGGCCGCCAGCTCGCCGAGCACGTTCGGAGAGCGCAGCTGGCCGTGCGTTTCCTGGATCGCCCCGGCGAGGATCGACCGGAACGTGAAGTGCTGGAAGATCGCGACGACGTCGGCGAACCCCTCGTGGAACGCCAGCACGTCGCCGTTGGTCTCCTCCATGAAGTTCGGCCGCAGCCGGTCCACCATGGCGTGCGTCACCTCGTGCGCGACGATGTCGTGGGAGACGCACGTGAAGACGGTCTGCCCCGGCAGGTTCGGCCCCGGGTTCGCCTCGTCGGCGCGGAAGTATCCGAGCAGCACCGCGACCATCCCCGGGTCGTAGAACGCGTTCGCGTCCTCGAACGCGTGGGGGAAGATCCTCAGCCTTTTCCGGTCCTTGAACGTGAAGCTGCGCCCCAACGCCTCTTCGAAGTTCTCCACGACCTTCATCGCCACCGCGTAGACCATCTGCTGGTGGAACCGTGGGTCCGACTCCGACGGATCGAGCCCGTCCGTCATCAGCACCGCGGGATCATCGAGGTCCACCGGCGCGTACAGGGTCTTCGAGGTGGCGTCGTAGTCGATCACCTGGATGCGGTTGCCCTGCGGGCCGGGCAGCAGCGGCTCGTTCTGGACCGACAGCGTGAGGCGCCCGCCGGCCCGGCCCAACATCGGGTCGAAAGCGAAGATCTGCAGCGGGCGGCGTTCGGGACGCGGGTAGGGTTGCATGGGAACCTCCCCTTACGACACTGAAATATACGTTTTGTGATACCTCGTCAAGCCTAGTGCGCGGCGACGTCGCCCTTGAACTGGACCGTCCCCTTGGGACAGGCGAGCGTCACCTCCATCGCGCCGCGCTCGGCGGGATCGACGGCGACGTCGACGGACAGCGTGGAGAACACGCGCCGGAGAAGGGCGGCGTCGGGGGTGAGGATCCGGAGCCGCTCCAGCCGGCATCCGCCGGGCGCGTCCGCCGAAGGATGCGTGGTGCCGTCTCCCCACCGGATGAAGAACGGCATGGCGGCGATCGCCGGCCGCTCGATCTCGAACGTCTTCCACTCCAGGAGGACGCCGCCGGGCCGCGCGCGCGAGCCCTTCTGGATCTCGGAGACTCCAAACCCGGCCTCAGCCAGTCGGCGTCGCACTCCGTCGAGATCGCCGGCGAAGAGCGCGAAGCCGTAGGGCGTCAGGTCCGTCAGCTTGCGGAGCGCTCCCGCCCGACCCTCGTCGGGCGCGCTGGCCTGCGGAGCGAGGATCTCGACGTACAGCCCCGGCGCCAGCGAGACCAGCGCGTTGCGCGTCCCGCGTCCCGGATGCTCGCCCCCCGGCTGCGGCCGCACGCCCGTCTTCTCCTCGAACCGCCGGATGCCCTCGTCGAGGTCGCGGGCGCCCAGGATGAGGTGATCAAGGCACAGCATCTCCAGGCGCATGGCCGCGATCATAGTCTCGGCGTTGACGCGTTCAAGTCGTTGGCGTACGTTGCCGCCGGCGAAGGAGGGCCAGGCCATGGAGCTCGTGCCCTGTCCGAAGTGCGGCGCGTTCAACGACTCCGGCGCCGCGGAGTGCTCGCAATGCCGCTCGCCGATGGACGCCGAGCCGGAAGCCGCCTCCGCGCCCATCGCCCTCGCCCCCATCGAGGAGCCGCCCGCTCCGGCCGGGGAGCCGATGGAGCCGCCCGCCCCCGCCGCGTTCGAGGCGCCGCCGGAGGTCCTGGCCCGGATCGAGCGGCTCGAGAGCGAGATCTCGGCCAAGCCCAGCGCGCCCGCCGGCTACATCCAGCTCGCCAAGGTCTACGCCGAGGCCCATCGCAAGGACCTGGCGGTGGCCGCGCTCGAGCGCCTCCTCGCCATCGATCCCGCCAACGCCTTCGCCCGGCACAAGCGCGCGCAGCTCACCGGCGTGCCCGAAGCGTCCGTCCCGGTGCCGGGTGTGGCCGCCCCCACGGCTCCCGCCGCCGCGACCACGAAGGCCCCGTCGGCGCGGCCGAGCGCCGGGCCAGTGCGCGGGGGACAGACGGCCTCCTTCCAGACCGGCGTGGCCCAGCGTCCGGCCGCGGTGCCCGTGAACAACATGATGCGCCGGATGACCGGCCGCACGAAGGCGATCATCGGCGGGAGCGTCGCGCTCGTCGTCCTGCTGGCCGCGGCCAAGGTCTGGTTCTTCCCGGACGCACGCGTGCTCGTGACCGGCGAACTCCGCGCCTACGCGCCCGTCTGGTCGCCGAGCGGCAAGTACCTCGCGTTCATGCTCGACGACGGGCGAGGGGCGCGCCTGGCCGTCTACGACTTCAAGGCCGGGTCCTACCGGCCGCTGGTGGCGGCGTCGGTCTGGGACGCGCGCGGGATCGCCTGGTCGCCGGACGGGACGAAGATCGCGTACACGGCGGAAGGCGGCGGGGAGGACGGGGGAGAGGCCGTGCATGTCGTGGACGTCGCGAGCGGGCAGAGCCGCAAGCTGGCCGCGGGCAGCGCGCCCCTGTGGTCGGCGGGTGGCGAGTCCATCCTCATGACGTGCGGGCCGGAGCGGGCGGCGGCGATGGACGACTACGCCGACGTGGAC
Organism: Vicinamibacteria bacterium; assembly: GCA_041481445.1. Taxonomy (GTDB): domain Bacteria; phylum Acidobacteriota; class Vicinamibacteria; order Fen-336; family Fen-336; genus AA29. The sequence goes on along the minus strand of JBGPBV010000218.1, from coordinate 43 downwards.
TGGACGCCGCGCTTCTGCACGGTCGACGCCGTGACCGGGAGCG
>JBGPBV010000217.1:0-9193 GCA_041481445.1 Vicinamibacteria bacterium | reverse complement strand
GCGCAGCCCTGCTTGTAGAGCGCCACCGCGCGTTGGAGGTCGCGCGGGACTCCCTCGGCGTTCTCGTACATCAGGCCCATCTCGTAGCAGGCCTCGCCCACGCCGCCGCTGCAGGCCTGAGTCATCAACTGGATCCCGTGCGCGACGTCCTTGGGGAGGTGCTCGCCCTGCCGCTGGTGGTGGCCGTACCGATAGCAGCTCGGCTGGTTGCCGCCGTCGCAGGCCTTCTTGTAGGCGGCGAGGGCCTTGTCCATGTCGCGCTCCGTCCCCTGGGCCATCTCGTACACGGGGCCCAGGCGGGCGCAGCCGTTGATGTCGCCGCTGTCGCAGGCCTCCTGGAAGAGCTTGAACGCGCGCACGGGGTCCTGGGCGAGCTGGCCGCCGGAGGCGTACATCACGCCGAGGCTCGTGCAGCCGCGGAAGTCGCCGTCGTTGCAGGCGGCGCGGTACGTCATGCCCGCCTGCGAGTAGTCCCTGGCCACGCCGCGGCCGCCGAAGTAGGCGGTGGCCAGCTCGTAGCAGCCGGGGCCGAACTTGCCGTCGCAGGATTCCTTGAACAGGGCCGCCGCGCGCGCGAGGTCGCGGGGCACGCCGGTGCCGTTCTTGGTCAGCAGCCCCAGGCTGTGGCAGGCCCCCGGCTGGTGCGCCTCGCAGGCGCGCGTGAAGAGCGCGAGCGCCTTGGCGGGGTCGCGGGCCACGCCGGCTCCGCTTTCGTGGGCCAGGCCCAGGTTGTAGCAGCCGGACATCGATCCGGCGTCGCAGCCCTTGGCGAACAGGGCGGCCGCCCCTGCGGCATCGCGCGCGACCCCGCGCCCGCCGGCCAGGGCCACGCCCGCTTCCCCGCACCCTTCCGCATCCCCGCCGTCGCATCCCTTCCGGAAGAGCTGGGCCGCGCGCTTGGGATCGGCGGGAACTCCCGACCCGTCGCGGTTCATGATGCCGAGGACGACGCAGGCGCGCGCGATCCCTCCGTCGCAGGACTCGGTCAGGAGCGTGCCCGCGCGGCCGAGGTCCTTGGGCACGTCCTTGCCGTCGTAGAACAGCATGGCGAGGCGGATGCAGCCCTCGGCGTCCTTGAGGTCGCAGGCCCGCTGGAACAGCGTGATCCCGCGGTTGACGTCCTTGGACGCGCCCTGCCCCGAGAGGTGCATCGCGGCCAGCTCGAAGCAGCCACGCGCCTGCCCGCCGTCGCAGGCCTTCTTGTAGAAGCCGGAGGCCTTGGAGGCGTCGTGGGGCGCCCCCTCGCCCTTGTTGTAGGCATTGGCGAGGGTCAGGCAGTCGGCAGCGCTGCCCTTGTCGCAGCTCTTCTTGAGGGCGTCCAAGGCAATGGCGGCGGACGCCGTCGCGGGGGCGGCGGGCGCGGGTGACTGCGCCGCCCACAGGCCCGCGGCCGGGACGAGCCCGGCCAGGACGAACGACGCCGGCCAGAGACGCATCTCGCCGCCAACGCTACCGCCGGGGCCGGGGACCGTCAATGTCGGGGATCACCTTACGGTCGCCGGGGACGGCGGAAAGCCGCTAAGATGCCGGCGGGGACGGTGGATGCGCGCGCGTTCGGGGAGTGGGCCTTCGACCGAACGGCACCTTCCTCCGTGGCCGGCGGATCGACCGGCCGTCCCCGCTCGCGGACGGCGATTCCATCACGATGGGGACGGCGGTGGTCCTCGTGCGCGCGCTCCGGCCGGCGGGATCGACGGAGACGGTGCCGGTGCCGGGCGCGGGCCCGACGCCCGGCGGCTGATCTCCGCGATCCCTCTCCTGGCTACTGGCCAGGCACGGTCGGCGTACCCGACGGTCCGGGCTTGGGTTCCGGAGGCTTCACCACGACGGTCTTGCTGCAGTTGGCGACCTCATCGCCGTCGTGGACGACGCCGACCGCCTCGAACTCCCCTGCCCGATCGTAGACGTGGGTGACCGAGGACCCTTCCCCCACCGCGTCGTCGCCGAAATCCCAGGTGACCGAGCAGGAATGGGCGCAGCCGGCCGGCTTCGCGGTGAAGGAAACGGTGAGCGGCGGTTGTCCCCCGCTGGGATCACGCCGGCAGATCACCTCGAGCCGTGGCGGCATCGGCGGCTGGGAGTCCGGCCCTCGCGCCGCGATCGGAATGTCGAGCGTCGCTTCTGCGAAGCGATGCGATTCTGCGTCCCGTGCCGTGCCCGCGACCCTGACTACGGTTCCCTCGAACGCCGGATCGACCTGGAGGGTCGCGTGGAAGCGCACGGTCGTGGTCCCGTCGAGGGCGGTCGGATCATGGCTGGCCTGTGCCCCTGGTATATCGAAGGACTCGACCCTGCCCGCGTCCGGAGGGACGACGGTGAGGCTCCAATCGACCCACGTCGGGATGGGATCGTGCGGTCCCAAGCCCCATGAAAGCTTGACCTCGCCGTCGACCCCGCCGACCGCAGACGAGACCGATTCGTGCGGCGACGGCCGCACGTACGGGAGCTCGGGATGGCTGCGGGTCAGGCGCAGGCCGATGTCGGTGGGATCGGTCTCGACGGCGTTGCAGTTCGGCAGCGCGAGATACGCGACGAGCGGAAGCCAGCTGGCCAGCAGGCCATGGACGCTCTTCATGACGCTCCTCCTCCGGGCCGAGGAGCCGGGCCGGCTCCTCGCGAGGGAAGGACGCTGGGCGGTGCCGGGAGGATGCTCGCGAACTGTTCGGTTTTCGTGAGGGTTGGAATCGCGCCGGCGCGGGACCCTGATGACGCTTGCCGGAGGCACGTCCCTCGGGCCGCGCGACGCCCGTACCTTCTGCTACTCCTACGGACGCCACCTGTCGGACCTCTACGTCGTCGACAACGTGCGGTAGGTCAGCTCGAGCCGCGCCTCAACGCGCGAAGTACTTCTCGTACCAGCGCACGCTGCGGTCCATCAGGTCCACGAGGTGCCGGCTCTCGCGCAGCCCGTGCCCCTCGCGCGGGTAGCGCACCATCACCACCGGCACGCCCACGTCGTGGAGCGCGATGTAGAACTGCTCGGACTCCGCGATGGGGACGTCGTTGTCGTTCTCGCCGTGGACGAGCATGGTGGGAGTGGCCACCTTGGCCACGTGCTTGAGGGCGGAGCGCTCCCAGAGCACGTCCATGAGGCCGGCCTGGTGCGGCAGCGCGCCCCACTCCATCTGCTCGTACATGTTGTAGTACGTCATGTAGTTGTAGCTCAGGTTGTTGATGATCGGGGCGAGCGGGATGGCGGCCTTGAACATGCGCGTCTGGGTGATGATCCAGGCGGTGAGCTGGCCGCCGTAGCTGCCGCCCTCGATGCCGAGGCGGTCGCGGTCGATCCAGGGATGCCGGCGCAGGGCGGCGGACACTCCGTAGAGGACGTCCTGCGCCTCGTCGCCGTTCTGATCGCGGAAGACGGCGTCGGCGAACCGCTGGCCGTACCCGGTCGAGCCCCGGAAGTTGACCATCAGCGTGGCCCAGCCCCGCGCCGCGTAGTGCTGGGCCCGGAAGGCGAACGCGGGTCCCTGCATGCCGTGCGGCCCGCCGTGGATCATCACGATCATGGGGTGCTTCGACTGCGCCGTCCTTCCGAGGGGCAGGGTCAGGAAGGCCTCGACGTCGAACTTGAAGTCGTTGCTCGCGAAGGTGAAGGACTCCACGGGAGCGATCTCGACGTCACGGAGGAGCCCCGCGTTGAGGTCGGTGAGCTTGCGCGGCGGCGCGTCCCCTTCGCCCTTCAGGTAGAGCTGGCCGAGGTCGCCGGGCCCGGCGAAGACGTAGGCCAGGACGCCGGCCGGACCCGGGCTCCAGGCCTCGACGCGGCCGGGCTCGTTCACCAGCAGCTCTTCCGTCTCGGCCTCCGGACGGCGACGGTAGAGGAGGACGTTGCCGCGCCGCTGGACGGAGAAGTAGACGGCGCCGTCGGCCGACCAGGCGGGCGAGCCCTGCCGGTTGTCGATCTCCGGCAGCTCCCGCCGGCCCGTCCCGTCCGCGTTCATCACGCACACGTGCGTGTCCTCCATGGCCGTCTCGAGGTCGGTCAGCCCGCGCCGCGTGGCCAGGAAGGCGATGCGGCGGCCGTCGGGAGACCAGCGCGGCTGGAACTCGGCGCTCTCGGTGGCGGTGAGGCGGCGAAGGCTGCCGTCCGCCACGCGCAGCGCGAACAGGTCGGGGTTGTAGAAGCGATCGGGGTCCGGCTCGCGGTTGGAGACGAAGAGGATCTCCTTGCCGTCGGGCGACCAGTCGATCGAGTGCTCCTCGGTCGCGCCGGGCGTGAGGGCGCGCGCCGCCCCTCCGGCCGCGTCCACCACGAAGATGTGGCGCCGGCGGTTGTCGCCGAACCGCGTGTTCCCCTCCACGGCGTCGGGCCGATAGAGATAGCGCGTGATCACCACGGGATCGCCGGTGGCCGCCTCCGTCTCCGGGCCCGGCGTGGTGGAGACGAACGCGATCTGCTTCGAGTCGGGTGACCACGCGATCGCGCGCCCCTCGTACGTGAGCGGGCTGTTCGTGCCCGTCACCTCGGCCAGCCGGCGTGGCGTGCCGCCCTCCCCCGCCACGACCATGAGGCCGTCCTTCCCGCCCGCCGCCCCCATGAAGGCGATCCACTTCCCGTCGGGGGACCAGGCGGGATCGGATCCGCCGTCGTCGGGGCCGCCCACCCGCGCCGGCGTCCCCTCGGGAACGCTCGTCACCCAGAGCTGCGTCCGCGGCCGGCCCGGTCCGTCGCTCGACTGGACGGTGTAGGCGGCCCGGCGGCCGTCGGGCGAGAGCTGCACGCCGGTCACCGCGCGCAGCTTGTAGTAGTCGGCGCTCTCCAGCCGGCGAGAGGCGGCGCGCGCGGCCGGCGCCACCAGCGCGAGAGAGCACAACAGGATCGAGGAGCGGAACCGCATTCGGGGCGCCTCCCGTGAATGAAGATGCGGATGATAGCGGCTCGCCGCCGGAAACGGGGTATCCTCCACGCCCACGATGGACCGGGAGCAGGCGGTCGAGGCGCTCGAGCTGCTCCGTCGCGTCGTCGGCCAGGCGCGCGACGACACGACCCTGCAGAACTGGGGCGTGATCTGGATGCTCCACGCCGTCACCAACGGCGTGGGCTTCGTGCTCACCAACGTGCTCGTCTGGCGCGGCTACGTCTCACCCTGGCCCTACGTGATGCTCTGGGCCCTCATCCTGCCCGTGAACATCGGCTCGATCTTCTTCTTGAAGGCGCATCCGGCCGGGGTCTGGACCTTCTTCGAGAGCATGATCTGGCTCGTCTGGCTCACGTTCATCGGGGCCGTGCTCCTGACCACGGTGAGCAACTTCCTCTCCGGCTTCCAGATCCTCCAGCTCGGCCCCGCCACCGCCGTGCTCTCCGCCTACGCGTTCGCGATGATGGGCGGGATGATGGGCAAGACGTGGTTCGGAGGCGCGGCCGTGTTCGCGGCGGCGGCGCTGGCCATGGGCCTGTTCCCGACCTGGCAGTTCGTGATCCTGGGGATCGCGTGGGCGCTCGTCCAGTCGGTGGCGGGCGCCATCCTGCACCGCCAGCGCCGCCAGCGGCTGGCCGCGGGAGCCCCGGTCCGGCTGGTCTAGCGCGATGGATCCGGTCCGGCTCGCCATCCTCGGCGCGCTCGCCGCCTCCCGCGTCGGGATGGACCGCGCGGACCTGACGCGCGCGCTGGCGGAGGCGAAGGTGGCGGCGGGCGACGCCGCGCGCGTGCTCGAGGCCCTGGTCGGCTCCGGCAACGTGAGCCAGCGCGGGAGCTGGCTCGAGCTGGCGCCGCCGGGGATCGTGTCCCTGCTCGCCCTGCACGCGGAGATCGAGCGCGCCCTCGACCCCAGCCCGGCGGTGCCGGGGCAGGAGGACTGCCCTTCGATCCCGTGGCTCACCGCGGTCCAGACCTGCTGGATCGACGCCCTCTCGATCAACTACCGGGTGCCGCCGGACGCCCTGGCCCCCCTGCTCCCCGCCCCTCTCGAGCCGGAGGTGCACAAGGGCCACGGCTGGGTGCAGGTCCTCGTCTCCTCGCTGCGCGACATGAGGCCGCAGGGGCTCCCCGCCCTCTTCGGCACCTGCTTCTACCAGATCAGCTACCGGGCGGCGGTGCGGTATCGCGGGCCGGACGGCGCCCCGCGGCGCGGAGGGTACTTCGTGCGCAGCGAGACGAACCATCCTGTCATGCGGGCGGTGGGGAACGCCCTCGCCGAGTTCAAGTTCCACGACTTCGGGGCGGCGGAGATGGTGATACTGCGCGAGGGAGACCGCCTGACCGTCGGGGTCGACCCGGAGCCGGAGTTCCCGTCGGGGCGCCTGGTCACCGTGGTGGACACGCGGCCCCGCGACTCCCCTCCCGCCGGGTCCTGCTGGTCCTCCCTCGACGAGCTGCAGGAGCCGCTCGTCGAGTGCTACGACGCGCTCGGCGTCGATGCCGAGCACGGGCACCTCTACATCCTCACCATCGACCGCGACCCCTGGAACGCGCGCTTCGTGGAGCCGCAGGAGCTCTACAGCGAGTACTTCGACCGCGGGCCGCTCGGCAAGGGGGCGGGACAGCTGGATTCCGTCCTGCACCTGGAGGAGTGCCGTTACCGATGGCGGCCACTCCGGCGGATCGACTTTTCCGGCGCGGAGCCGATCGCGCGACAATAGGGCCGATGCGCCGGCTCCTACTCCTTTCTTTCGCCCTGGCCATCGGGGCCGTGGCCAGCGCTCGCTTCGGCGTCACCGCCGCCGCGGACGCCCGGCGCAGCCCCGGGCTGGCCGCCGCCCTGCGCGACCGCCCCCGCGCCGCCTTGAAGGTCTGGGTCTTCTTCCGCGACAAGGGCGCCGATCCCATGGCGCGCCTGGGCGAGGCGCAACTGACGACGCGCGCGCTCGCCCGCCGGGCGCGGCGGGGCACCGCCGCCCACGGCGCCTTCGAGGACGTCCCGCTCGCCCGCGGCTACGTGGACGCCGTCGCCGCGCGGGTCACGCGCGTCCGGCACGAAGTGCGCTGGATGAACGCTCTCAGCGTGGAGGCGACCGGCGACCAGGTGGCGGCGGTCGAGAGCCTTCCGTTCGTGGCGCGCGTGGACCTGGTCCGCGGCTACCGGGGCGATCGCGAGGAGAACCTCGGAGTCGGCCGCGTGGAGTCCACCCCCGCCACGCCGCGCGGATCCGGTGTTGCCCTCGACTACGGCCTCTCCGCCGGCCAGCTCGAGCAGATCGGCGTGCCCGGCGCGCACGAGATGGGCCTGCACGGCGAGGGGGTGGTGGTGGCGGTGTTCGACGCCGGCTTCGACACCCTCTCCCACGAGGCCTTCGCCGCCATGTCGATCGTGGACCGTCACGACTTCGTGAACGGCGACGACGACGTGGCCAACGGCAGCGACCGCGGCGAGGGCAGCCACGGCACCATGACCCTGTCCGTGCTCGGCGGCTACGCCCCCGGCCACCTCATCGGCCCCGCCTTCAACGCCACCTTCATCATCGCCAAGACCGAGGACACCACGAGCGAGACGCCGGTCGAGGAGGACAACTGGGCGGCAGCGGCGGAATGGGCGGAGGCCCGCGGCGCGGACGTCATCAGCAGCTCGCTCGGCTACACGGAGTTCGACCCCGGCTTCGCCAGCTACACGCCCGCGGACCTGGACGGGCTCACCGCGATCTCGACACGCGCGGCCGACCTCGCCGCCCTTCGCGGCGTGGTCGTGGTGAACTCCGCGGGAAACGAAGGCCTGAGCCTGCAGCACAACACGCTGGTGGCGCCGTCGGACGGGCGCCTGGTGCTGGCGGTGGCGGCGGTGACGTCGACCGGGCAGCGCATCGGGTTCAGCTCGGTCGGCCCCAGCGCGGACGGCCGCATCAAGCCCGACGTGGCCGCGCAGGGAGTGTCGGTGGTGGCGGCCGCGCCCTCCACCGCCAGCGGCTACGCCCGCGTCAACGGGACGTCCTTCTCCTGCCCCCTCACCGCGGGGGTGGCCGCCCTGCTCGTGCAGGCGCAGCCGGCCGCGAGCGTCACCGAGATCGGCGACGCCCTGCGCTCCACGGCCAGCCAGGCCGCTGCCCCCGACAACCTTCTCGGCTGGGGCGTCGTGAACGCGACGCGGGCGGTGATGGCGCTGACGCAGTCGCCGCCGCGCTGATTCTCGCCCTATACTCCGGTCCGCATGCTCGCCACCGCCGTCGTGCTGTCCGCGCTCGCCGCGGCGGCAACGCCTTCGCCCTCTCCCTCTCCTGCACCCGCTCCGGCCCAGACCGAGTCCGACGAGTACACGCGCTACGAGCTCCTCCAGCCCGGCACCGGCCGCTTCCGCATCCTCTATGAAGTCACGGCCACGACCCCGGGGGCGACGCGCTTCTTCAACCCGATCCGGAAGGGCAGCGTGGCCACGGACGAGCGGGTGCGCGACCTTCTGACCGGGAAGGTCCTGCCCTTCACGATCGTGGGCGGGCGCGAGGCCAGGGCGGGAGGTGTCACGGAGGCGGAGGCGGGCGAGGAGTACATCGCGGTCGAGCTGCCGCGGCCGGTGCCCGCGGACGGCGGCGAGGTCCGGCTCCTGATCGAGAAGACCTACCAGGACCCCAAGAGCTACTTCGTGGAGGTCGAGAAGATCGACCAGGTCGTGTTCTCGAGGTCGCTCGGGATCAAGCGCAACGCGGTCGTCCTGCCCCCCGGCTACGAGCTCATCCAATGCAACGTGCCGGCGCAGGTGCTCACGGAAGCGGACGGCCGCATCGCGGTGAGCTTCATGAACCCCTTCCCGGGCGAGGCGGCGGTCGTCGTCAAGGCGCGGAGGGTGCCGTGAGGTGCTCCTCCCTGACCGTGGCCGCCCTCGCGATCGCCGGCGCCTCGATCGCGGGAGCGCAGGAGCCTTCGCGCCTGTCCGAGCGCGCGCACCAGGACCGCGAGATCGTCTACTTCCTCCAGGACCCGTCCACGCACGCCTTCGACCTGTTCCACGACTACACCGAGTCCCGCGAGGGCATGGACCACTACGTCAACGTGGTGCGCCCGGGCAGCACGGTCTCGAAGCCGAGCGCGCGCATCCTGGACACGGGAGAGACCCTCAAGACCGAGGTCCTCAAGGGCGAGGCCATCACCGCCGCCGCCGTCGACATCGGCGAGCCCGTGAAGCCCGACACCGAGATCGTGCTGATCCGCTATCCGCCCGTGGCCCGCGGGGCCAGCGTCCGCCTTCGCATCAGCGAGACCTATACCGACGCCGCGCGCTACCGGATCGAGGGCGAGGAGCTGGTCTGGGACCGCAGCTTCGG
>JBGPBV010000216.1:0-9237 GCA_041481445.1 Vicinamibacteria bacterium | reverse complement strand
GTGCGCGTCGAGACCACGGGCGCGGGTGCGAGTCGCTGGTCGGCGCCCGGATGGTTCGAGACCGCCTTGCTGGCGGCCACGGACTGGCAGGGGGCCTGGATCGCCGGCCCGGAGCGATCGCTGGCCGACGGCACGCCGGAGACGGGTGTCGCCACCGACGCGCGCCTGCGCGCGGCGGGCGAGTTCTGCCGCCCGACGGCGTGGCCGACGGTGCCCCTGATGAACCGGGTCCCCAAGGACCAGGGCGAGTGTCGCGACGTCCGGCCCACGCCGATGTTCCGGAAGGCGTTCACGGCGAGCAAGCCCGTGGCCCAGGCCCGCCTCTACTCGTCGGGCCTGGGCTATCACGACCTCTGCATCAATGGGGTGAGGACGAGCGACCGCGTCCTCGATCCGCAATTCACGGATTACAGCAAGACCGTGCTCTACACGACGCTCGACGTCACCACCCTCCTGCGTGCCGGCGAGAACGTCATCGCCTCCGAGCTGGGGTCGGGCAAGTTCGACGACGCCGCCCGCACCTGGGACTGGGGCTGGCACAAGGCGCAGTGGCGCGGCACGCCCCGCCTGCGCCTGGACCTCCACCTCACGTACACGGACGGGACGGAGGAGGTGATCCCCTCCGACCAGACCTGGAAGGTCAGCGCCCTTGGGCCGACGCGCTACGACAGCTACTACCTGGGTGAGACCTACGACGCGCGCCGCGAGGTCGCGGGATGGAAGGAGCCCGGCTTCGACGACGGGAGCTGGGAGGCGGCGCGCGTGGTGCCCGCCCCCGCGGGCGCCTTGCGCGCCCAGACCGGCGAGCCCACCCGCGTGGTGGCGGAGCGCGCACCCGGAACGCGCACCGAGCCCTCCCCCGGTGTCTTCGTCTACGACGTCGGGCAGAACCTCAGCGGCTGGGCGACGGTGCGCGTGCGCGCGCCCGCGGGCACGCCCATCGAGATCTTCTACAGCGAGAAGCAGGGCAAGGACGGACGCGCGAGCACGGAGAGCAACGCCCTCGTGGGCGGCCAGCTCCAGACCGACTACTACGTCGCCCGCGGCGAGGGCGACGAGCGCTGGGCGCCGCGCTCCACCTACAAGGGCTTCCAGTACGTCCAGCTCAGCGGGCCGGGCGGGGCGGCGCTGCCGGACGGGGTCTCGGCCACGGTCGATTCCGTTCAGCAGGTGTGGGACGGGCTGAGGCGTACTTCGACGTTCGAGTCCAGCCACGCGCTCCTCAACCGCATCCACGAGCACGCGGACTGGGCGATCCAGGAGAACAACGTCTCCGGCATCACCACCGACACGCCGATATACGAGAAGAACGCCTGGACGGCCGACGCGCAGCTCATCGCGGGCACGCTCTCGACGCTGTACGACACCCAGCGGCTCTACCGGAAGCAGGTCCAGGACATGCTCGACGAGCAGACCGCGGACGGGGAGGTGCCCCACCTCGCGCCGAGCAACGTCAACTACGGGTACCTCGGCAAGCCCGCCTTCAAGCCGGGGCGGTGCTGCGGGGCCACGCCCCCCTGGGATGCCTTCTGGTTCGTCGTCCCCTGGGAGGCATACCGTCGCTACGGGGACGCGCGCCTGCTGGAGTCGGCCTACCCGGCCATGCAGAAGTACCTCGACGACTGGATCCCGCGCTGGACGGACAAGGACCGCGACACCCTGGCCTACACCCTCACGTCGGGCCTGGGCGATTGGAGCGCGCCGAAGGGAGTCGACACCGTCACCAGCCTGGCCGCGACCGCGTACTACGCGCACCTGGCGCGTATCGCCGCCGACACCGCGCGGGCCCTGGGCAAGGGCGACGACGCCGCGCGCTACGACGACCTGTTCGGGAAGATCCGCGCCGACTTCAACACCAAGTACCTGGGCCCGGACGGCATCTATCGCGAGAAGGCGGGCGTGCGCTTCACGCAGACGGCCCAGGTGCTGCCCCTGGCCTTCGGCCTCGTGCCCGACGAGAAGCGCAAGCCCCTGATCGCGCTCCTCGTGGACGACATCACGAAGGCGCGCGGCGGACACGAGTACGTGGGCGTCCTGGGCGCGCGCTATCTCTGGCCCGTGCTCCTCCAGGCCGGGCAGGAGGACGTGGCCCTGACCGCGGCCACGCAGACGGACTATCCGAGCTACGGCTACTGGTTCTCTCTCGGATGGACCTCGCTGGGCGAGCTCTGGGAGGACACTTCGAGGTCGCGGAGCCACCACTTCTTCGGCTCCATCGTGCAGTCGTTCTACGAGGACCTGGGCGGGATGCGCACGGTGGAGCCCGGCTACCGGAAGATCGAGGTCCGGCCTTCGATCCCGGCCGGGCTGGACCACGTGGCGGCGACGTACGACAGCGTTCGCGGCCGGGTGGCCGTGGCCTGGCGCAAGACCCCGGCCGGCCTCGAGCTCGACGTGACCGTCCCTCCCACCGCCACCGCCCTCGTCTTCGTCCCGGCCTCGGATCGCGCGCTCGTGCGCGAGGGCGGCCGTCCGGCGGACAAGGCCGAGGGCGTGCGGTTCCAGGCGATGGCCGACGGCCGGGCCGTGTACGCGGTGGGCTCGGGCGAGTACCACTTCCTCGTGCGACGGGGGAGCTGAGGTCCCGAGGGCCTGGCGCCGGCCGTCGCCTGGACGGACGTCTCCCGACCGCGTATCGTTCTCCCGCACCCCTCCACCTTGACGAGGTCGACATGAGACGCGCGCTCCTTGTCGGTGCCCTCACGGCGGCTCTGCCCTGGATGGCGAGCTCCCTGCGGGCGCAGACGGCCATGGGAACCGCCTTCACGTACCAGGGCCGCCTGGCCAACGGCGGGTCGCCCGTGAGCGGGCCCGTCGACCTGAAGTTCTCGCTCTTCGACGTGCCGACGGGGGGCAGCGCGCTGGCCTCGACGACGGTGCCCGCCGTCCAGGTGACGTCCGGCCTCTTCACCGTCAGCCTCGACTTCGGCTCCTCGCCGTTCTCCACCGGCCAGGCCCGCTGGCTGGAGGTGCAGGTCTCTCCTCCGGGCGGCCCCGTCCTGTCGCCGCGCCAGGAGCTGACCCCGTCGCCCTACTCGCTCTTCAGCAGCTACACCGACCCCGCGCACCTGACCAACCTCAACGCCGCCAACATCACGTCGGGGACGGTGCCGAGCGCGGCCCTGGGCGGCGGGTACTCGAACGCGATGACGCTCTCGAGCCCGGGCAACGTGTTCGTGGGGGACGGATCGGGCCTGACCAACCTCAACGCGCAGGCGAAGTACGTGCGCACGGTGGTCGTCGGCCCGGTAGGAGTGGGCACGCCGACCGCCAACGGGACCGCTCTCCTGGCCGCCCTGGCCGGCATCACGACCGCCACCGCCACCGAGCACTGGCTGCTCAAGATCGAGCCCGGCCTCTACGACGTCGGGACCTCGAGCCTCGTGATGAAGCCGTTCGTGGACGTGGAGGGCTCGGGTGAGCTGGACACGCGGATCCGCGGGTCCGGCCACCCCGGCAACAACATGGGCACCGTCCAGGCGGTGACCAGCAGCGAGCTGCGGTTCGTGACCGTGGAGAACACGGGAGGCGACGCCTACGCCAAGGCCCTCTACATCAGCAACGCCTCCCCCCGCATCACCCACGTGACCGCCATCGCCTCCGGCGGCACCACCGAGAGCCAGGGGGTCCATACGGAGTTCGCTTCGAGCCCGATCATCACGGACGTGATCGCCTTCGCCAGCGCGACCGGCGGCGCGATCAGCAACGCGGTCATCGACGCCGCCTCGACCTCCCAGATCTTCCACGTCCAGGCCACCGGCAACGGCGGGAGCTTCGCGCGTGGCTTCAACATCTGTTGCGGGGCGGCCCCCACGGTACGCGACTCCGTGGGGACGGGCCTCGGCGCCACCGTCGAGAACCATGGCATGGCCGTCTACGGCTCGTCGCCGAACATCGAGCGGGTGACCGGCAATGCGACCGGCGGGGCCGTCAACAACCTCGGCATCCTGATCAACGGGGCCGCATCGCCGGTGGTCCGGGACGTGGTCGGCCACGCTGTTGGCGCTACCAGTATCAACTGGGGCGTCCTTGCCAATGGCGGCGCCCAGCCCAATGCGAGCGGGGTGGCGGCCGACGCCTCTGGCGGCACGGTCGCCCGGGGCCTCGAATACGATTCCCTGGGCGCCGGGGCCAGCCTCAGCCACGTACGGGCCGGGGGGTCGAACGGCAGCTCCGAGAGCACAGGCCTCAAGATCATCAACTGCGGACCGCGCGTGGCGGACGTCGATGCTTTCGCCAACGGCAGCGGGAGCAACGTCATCGCCCTGTATCTCAGGGACAGTGGATCGGAGGTGAGCCGGGTGACCGCGAGCGCCGGGGGCACCTCCAGCGGCAGCACCTTCGGTGTCCGGACGCGGAGCGCGAGCGAGGCGCCTACGCTCACCCACGTCACCGCCACGGCGACCACCGGCGGCAGCGGCTCCGCCTTCGGCCTCTCCACCAACAACGGCCTCGTCATCGTCGACGACGCCTTCCTCTCGGCGGCCAGCCCGTTCCAGGCGGTGGCGGTTTTCACCGTCGGCGGGGCGGCCTTGACCAACGTCACCGGGACGTCCTCCGGGGCCGGAGGGAATACCGCCGGCTTCATCCAGGATCCGACCGTGGTCCGGCTGGCCAACGTGAAGCTACAGGTCACCAGCAGCGGCGGTTTCGCGGATGCGGTGCAGGTCGTGGGGACGGCGGGTACGGTGACGGTGGATCGGTCCACGCTCACCGGGGCCACCAGGAGCGTGAGTGTCTCAAACGCGTCGACGGTCCACGTGGCGGAGAGCCAGCTGGAAGGGCCGGCCACGAACACCGGCGGCGGCACCCTCACCTGCCTGCGGGCCTACGACGCGACCTACACGAACCTCACCACCGCCTGCCAGTAGGTGGAGGTCGCCGTCGGGTCCTGACTACTCCAGCGGTTCCGGCGACACGCAGGTCGCGACGCGGGCGAAGCGGCCGGGGTCGAACGCCGAGAGCAGGGCCTCCGCGATGGGGCTGGCCGTCTCCGTGACGTGCTCCCTCAGCAGCGCCTGCACGACCTCGACGTCGGCGGGCTCGAGGGGCGAGGCCCGGACGTATTGCCGGTTCAGCGTGGCCTCGCTCGGATCGAGGAGGTAGACGACGCCGCCCGTCATCCCCGAGCCCAGGTTGAAGCCGGTCGGTCCGAGCACGAGGGCGACGCCGCCGGTCATGTACTGGAAGGCGTTGGCCTCCACGCCCTCGACCACGATGCGGGGCCCGTCGCCCTCGTGGCTCTTGCGCAGGCAGATGCCGAAGCGGTTGCCGCCGCGGCCGCGGATGTAGGCGCGGCCGGCGCGGGCGCCGTAGCCGAACGTGTTGCCGACCAGGGTCAGCGCCCGGGTAGGGCCGCTGCCGTTTCCGTTCCCATTCCCGTTCCCGTTGTCCGGCACGATCACGACCTTGCCTCCGTAGGCGGCCGTGAAGCAGGAGTCGGCCACCAGCCCCTGCATGTAGAACTCCATCCCCTTGAGGCTGTACGCGGCGTAGAAGTGCCCGGCCGCGCCCTTGTGGCGCATCAGGAGCCGGCCCGCGGGCAGGCCGGCGTCGCCGAAGCGGCGCGCCACGTGCCCGGCCGCGGAGACCCCCACGCAGCGGTCGCTGTTGGTCAGGCGGTGGCTCACCTCCGCCAGCTCGCCCGCGATGGCGTGCTCGGCCAGCTCCTCCTCGCGGACCCGCGGGGGAGGCGTGTGGAGCTGCGTCTGCTGGCGCAGGTGGCGCTCGCGGATGCGGCCGGGGGGCGCGCTCACGAGGTGGCCCACGTCGACCAGGGCCGCCTTGCCCTTCAGCCCCGGCTTCTTCTCCAGGAGGTCGCGCCGGCCGATCACGTCGGCCAGGCGCCGGACGCCCATGGCGGCCAGGCGCTGGCGGACCTCGCCCGCCACGTGGCGCAGGTAGGTGGTGATGTTGCGGCTCTGGCCGGAGAAGCGGGCGACGTTGAGGGGATCCTGGGTGGCCACGCCGGGCGTGCAGCCGAGCCGGCGCGTGCCGGTGGTGTCGCCCGGCTGGGGTCCGGCCAGGTGGCACTGGCGCAGCATGGAGCAGCCGATCGAGATGAGGACGGCGGTGCCGAAGCCGATGCGGTCCGCGCCCAGCAGGGCGAGCTTGAGGGCCTGCTCGCCGTTCTGCACGCCTCCGTCCACGCTGATCTCGACGCGGTCGCGCACGCCCTCCTCGGTCAGCATGTCGTGCACGGTGGGCAGCACCGCCGCCACCGGCACCCCCGAGTGCTTCTGGTCCACGCGCTTGGCCGCCCCCGTGCCCCCGCAGCCGTCCGAGAGGTGCAGGCGGTTCGCCCCCGCGTTGACCCCGCCCATGCAGACGAGCTCGACGCCGGTGGTGGCCACGTACTTGAGCGCGCAGTTCACGGCCGGGTTGAGGTGGCGCCAGCTCTCCAGCATGAGCTTGACGTCCTCGATCGAGTAGAGGTTGTGGTTGACGGGCGGGGAGACGAGCTCGTAGCCGGGCTCGCAGCCGCGCTGGCGCGCGATGCGCGCGGAGACCTTCTTGCCGGGGAGCTGGCCGCCCTTGCCCGGCTTGGCCCCCTGCGCGAACTTGACCTCCGCCTCCGCGGCACGGGCGGCGGTCATGGGGGTGATGGTGAATCGGGCCCCCGCGTACTGGACGCTGCGGTTGCCGTCGCGGGTGCCGATGCGCGCCTTGTCGAAGCCACCCTCGCCGCTGTTGGCGACGGGACCGATGCCCTCCGGCAACGGCCGTCCCGCCCGCGCGAACTTCATCCGGCAGTAGCGGTGGAGCACGTTCATGGCCCGGGCCACCGCGCGGTGCGCCGGCTCGCTCAGGGCGCCCTCGCTCATCCCCGGCACCATGAACCGCCAGAGGACGTCCTCCTCCGGCTCGACCTCCTCGAGGGGGACGGGCGTCCCGCCCTCGCGCACGCGCACGAGGTCGAGCAGCGTCACCGGGTCGCGGCCGGACACGATCGCGCTGAATTCCCCGTAGGCCTCCGGGGAGGCGGGAGCGTGGAGACGGGCCTTCTTCGCGTATCCGGAGGCCTCGTGCAGCGCGCGCACCGCGTCCGGGCTGTTGAAGTGTGGCCGCCCGTCCTGACGGAAGCGGAACTCGCCCGCGTCGGTGGGTCCTTTCGTGTCGGGATGGAAGGCCCGGGCATGGAACTCCAGCCACTCGCGGTCCACCACCCGCGGCCCGATCCCGGCCAGATGTCCGGGCACGCCCGGGAACTCGGCCTGGAGGAACGACGGATCGAGGCCGACCGCCTCCACGAGCTTGGCCCCGCAATAGGCGGAGGCCGGGGTCACGCCGATCATCGACATGGCCTCGGTGAAGCCGGTGCGCAAGCCCTTGAGGTAGGTGGCCTCGTGCTCGCCGGCGGTGAGGACGCCGAGCCACGGACAGACGGCATCCGCCCCCATCGAGACCAGGAGCGCGCAGTGGTGCACGTCCCACACGCCGAAGTCGGCCACGAGGCCGACCTTGTGGCGGTAGCCGGCCTTGACGATCGCGTCGTGGAGCCGCGCCACCAGGCGCAGCCCCGGCAGCGGCGCGCGCTGCGCGTCCATCGCGCGGTCGGACAGGATCACCACCGCCGCGTCTCGGGCCTTGACCAGTCCGGCCGCCACCGCGGAGTCCAGGGCGCGCTCCAGGCCGTCCACTCCTTCCGCGGCGGAGAACGTGGCGTCGAGCCGGACCACGCGCGCCTGGCCGCCCAGCCAGCAGAGGTCGCCGGCGGCGAGGACGCGCTCCGGGAAGACGTAGAACGGGCCCTGCCCCTCGTTCCACAGGCCCGAGCGATCGCCGAGGTTGACCGTGCTCTCGAACACCCAGGAGTCGCGGATGGGGTCGATGGGGGGCGCCGTCTCCTGGGCGAAGCGCAGCTTGAAGTGGTCCTCGAGACGGCGCGGGTGGTGGTCGAGGAGCGCGGCCGGCGGCGTGTCGTCCCCCATGGAGCCCACCGCCAGCTTGCCCCCCTTCACGAGCGGAGCCAGCACGACGTCGAGGTCCTCCCTGGTCATCCCGAACGCGACCTGCGTGCGCCCGAGATCGCCTTCGATCCGCAGCCGGCACTGGTTGGACTGGCCCTCGACACGGCCCTTGGGGGCGGGGAAGCGCTGCCGGATGACCTCGCGGTGCACGTCCTCGGTCAGGAGCACCTCGCCGCTGCCCAGGCGGACCACCGCGGTCTCGCCGGGGCCGAAGATGCGCTGCATCTCGACCTTGCCGCCGAGGTCCACCGTGCCCGTCAGCTCGCTGGCGGCCAGGGCGTAGTCGCGGGTGGTCGTGATCCAGAGCGGGCGCAGGCCGTTTCGGTCGAGATGGGCGACCGCCTCGTCGCCGTCGCAGGCCACGATCGCCGCCGGCCCGTCGCAGGCCCCGAGCAGCACGCCCATGGCCTCGTGGAACGCGGTCAGCGTGGGGTCGCGCTGGAGCAGGGAGGGGGCCTCGGGCAGGAGGGCGAGCAGCGACTGCGGCAGCGACAGGCCGCCCGCCAAGAGCGCGATCAGCATGTCGTCGAGGTTGGCGGAGTCGGAGCCGCCGGCGCACACGATCGACCGCACGCGCGCGGCCACGCGGGCCAGCCCCGGATGGCGGTCCACCATCTTGCGCAGCAGGTCGGGGCCGATCGCGTGCATCCAGGCCACGTTGCCGCGGATGGTGGCGATCTCGCCGTTGTGGGCGAGAGACCAGAAGGGCTGGGCCCGCCGCCAGGCGGTGGTCGTGTTCGTGGAGTACCGGCTGTGGAACAGGACGAAGCGCGAGGCGCAGTGCTCGTCGCGCAGGTCGGGGTAGAGCTCGGCGATGCGCGAGAGCTGGGCCAGGCCGCGGTAGACGACCGTCCGGTTGGAGAGGCTGGAGATCGCGAAGTCGTCGCCGACGGTCTCGCTCAGCGTCTCGTCCAGGGCCAGGCGCAGCAGGTACCGGCAGGCGAACCAGCCGTCCTCGCCGATCCCCGGCGGCCGGCGGAACAGGGCCTGCCGGACCACGGGGGCGGTGCGCCGCGCGGACGACCCCGGCGGCAGCGCTTCCACGTTGAAGGGCACGTCCGCCCAGCCCAGCACGTCGCAGCCCGCCTCGCCGGCCAGGTCCTCCACCGTCTCCACGCAGCGGCGTCGCTGGGCGGAGTCGAAGGGCAGGAAGAACATGCCCAGCCCCACGTCGCGCTGGGCGATGGCCCGGGTGTGCTCGGGGAAGCGGTCGAGCAGCAGCGGCCAGGGGATGTCGAGGAGGAGGCCGGCGCCGTGGCCGGCCGCT
>JBGPBV010000215.1:0-9366 GCA_041481445.1 Vicinamibacteria bacterium | reverse complement strand
GGCCGCGCTCACCGTCTACGACATGGTCAAGGCGGCCGACCGCGGGATGACGATCACGGACATCCGCCTGGTGCGCAAGACGGGCGGCCGGAGCGGGACGTACTCCCGGCGTCGCTAGGGCCTGACGAGGAGCTGCTTCGCGCGCGCGGTGTAGGGCGAGCCGGCGTACTTCTGCTCCATCTGCTGCGCCGCCGCAGCCGCCTCGCGCGGACGGCCCTGGGCCAGCCGGGCGTTCACGAGCCCGAGCAGGAGGGCGTCCGTGCCCGGACCGTCGGGCGCGGCCGCGATCTCCTTCTCGAAGAGCGCCGCCGCCTCTTCCGCGCGGTTCAGGCTTCCCATGAGGTTCAGCCCGCGGCCGATCACCGCCTGCCGCCGCGCGGCGGGATCGGAAGCGCCGGGGGAGGCGAGGGCGAGCGCGTAGAGGCGCTCCGTGACCTGGGGCAGTCCCGCCCCGTCGTAGAACTGCGCGGCCGCGGTCAGGGCCCCGAAGTCGGTCGGGTTGGCCTTGAGGGTGCGCCCGGCGGCCTTCAGGGCGGCGAAGTCGCGGGGGGTCGCCTGGAGGAGGCGCGCCATCTTGTCGCGCTCGAGATACCCGGTGACGCGGAAGATCTCGTTGCCCCAGGGATCGGTGACGAGCGTCGTCGGCATCCGCACCGCCTGGTAGCGCACCTCCAGGGTGGCGTCGCCTCCGTCGAGGACCACGGGAAGGTAGCGCTCGGTCAGGCGGGCCAGGGCCGGGTACTCCCAGACGTCGTCCTGCATGCGATCGCACGGGGAGAGCCCTTCCTGGTGCTGGATGGGGCCGCCGACGTCGATGGGGTTCTGCGGGAGGTTGCCTCCTCCACAGTTGTTGCGGAAGAAGAGGAGGATGGGCCGGCCCTGCTCCTCCGCGTCGGCGAAGGCCTTCGTGTAGTCGCGTGTCCAGGCCACCGCGGGGCCGGCGGCGAAGGCGGCGGAGACGATGATGCTGGCCAGCATCGGTCCTCCGGAAAGGAAGAAGCCCCGGGGGCCGCGTGACCCCCGGGGCCGATCCTACGGACGATCGGTCAGATCAGAACGCCCAGCGCGCGCCCAGCGTCGTCTGACGCGGGCTGAGAAGGGCGGTCGGAGCCTTGGCCTTGACGGTCTCCGTGCCGATCACGCGGTCGGGGACCCGGTACTGCAGGTCGGTCGCCGCGCTCGCGTTGAACACGTTCGTGATGTCGGCGTACACGGAGATGCGGTTCTTGCCCACGCCCAGCTTGAAGATCTTCTCCAGGCGCAGGTCGAGCACGTTCTCCGAGGGCCGGCGCTCGCTGCCGCGAGGCTCGACGAGGACGCGGCGCCCGCCGGACGAGGGCGGGAAGCTGATCACGCTCGAGGCGAACTGCTGGTAGAGCGTGAACGGGCGTCCGGACAGCGACCGGAAGTAGGCGTTGACCCCGAGCTCGATCTTGGGGACCTGCACGCCCATCATGAGCTTCACCTCGTGGCGGCGGCTGTTGGTCTGCTCGCCGTTCGCGTTCACGAGAGAGACGTTGGGCGTCTCGAACTGGTGAGGCCCGCCCCCGCCGTTGGTGGAGCTGTTGTTGCCGAACGAGGACTCGCTGTTGTTGTCCATCGTGCCGTAGGCCTTGGACAGGACGTAGGAGGCCTGCCCCTGCCAGCGATGGCTGAAGCGCTTGCTCAGCACGAACATCAGGGCCTTGTAGCGCTTGACGGCATCGATGGTGCCGATCACGTTGCCGGCCGGATCCTTGAACTGGAACCCGTCCGGGTTCGTGATGACCAGGTTGTCCTGGGACGCCGTCCGGTTGTCCCAGCGGTAGAGGGTCATGGGCTGGCCGAGGCCGTTGGTCTGGGTGAAGGGCGTCCAGCGCGCGTCCGGCATGATGGAGCCGATGACGTTCTTGTTGTCGCGGTAGATGCCGGTCACGGAGAGGCGCACGTCGTTTCTCAGCGCGCGCTCGAAGCCGAGGCTGCTCTCGTCCACCCGCGGGTGCTTGATGTTGGGGTCCATCTTGTAGAGGGTGGACGAAGTGCGGTCCGTCTCCACGAGGTGATTGAGGCCGCAGATGGTCGTGGTCGACGCGCAGCCGCTGGCGTCGTAGGTCACGGTGTCGAATTGGCCCGGCGTGGCCCGCTTGTAGATGTCGTTGAAGATCCCCTCGTAGTACTGGCTGTAGCTGCCCTTGATGACCGTCTTGTGGTCGCCGGTCACGTCGAAGGCGAAGCCGAGCCGCGGGGCCAGGCTGTTGGCGGTGTAGACCTCCTCGCCGTCGGGGTGCTTGCCGCCGACGTGGTCGAAGCGCAGGCCCGGGTTGATCGTGAGCCGGTCGCTCACCTTCCAGGAGTCCTGGACGTAGGCCGACTCCCGATGGTTGCGGCCCTGGAAGTCGTAGCCGTAGGCGTAGGCCAGATAGGGGGCGCCGCCGTAGTCGTAGTAGTACACGCCGTTGGGGAGGTAGCCGTCACGGTCGCGCGTCTTGCTGCGCTCGATCTCAACGCCGAACTTCAGGTCGTGGTGTCCGAAGCCCTCCGCGTAGTGCGAGACGGACGCGTTCACCTGGTTACGGCCGCGGTCGGCGTAGTAGTAGTAGCCCTGCGATTGCGTCCTCAGCGCGTTCTCGTCGATGTGGTACGGCACGTCCGGGTGCTCGGGGTTGAGGTCGTAGAACCCCCACCAGCCGTTGTACTTGACCTCGGTGAAGGTCTTCGAGCCGAACAGGTGCCGCCACTGGGCCAGCCACACGAACTCCGGGGCGTCCTCGCGGTTGGTGATGGCGTCGGTGTCGGTCAGGGAATCGAACCCGGCCCGCCCGGTGATGTTGTAGTTGTCGAACTGGAGGTGGGCGGCGATGTTGTCGTTCGCGGTGGGCTGCCAGGTGATCTTGCCGTTGAACCGGTCGGAGGCCTCGTTGTTGATGGTGCGGGGACCGATCGGATCCTGGTCGTTCTGGTAGCGCTGGGCGCTCGCGAAGAAGAACAGCTTGTCCTTGATGATCGGGCCGCTGACCTGGGTGGTGAAGTCGACGAGCTTGTTGATCTTGTTCAGCTGGCTCAGGTTCGGATTCTGTGCGATGGCGTCGGCGGGAGCGTTCTCGCTCGCGAAGCTGCTCTTCGTGTAGATGACGTCGAAGAGGCCCGCGAAGCGGTTGCCGCCCGACTTCGTGATCGTGTTCACCACCGCGCCCGTGAACGCGCCGTACTCGGCGGGAGCGCCGATGCCGGTGAACTGGACCTCCTCCACGATGTTGTAGTTGTAGAAGGTCCAGGCCGTGCCGCCCGAGGGATCCCGGGTGTCCACGCCGTCGATCAGCAGGCCGTTGCCGGAGCTGGCGTCACCGCCGTAGGCCGAGCTGTTGTTGATGCCGGGGGCGAAGTTGAGCAGGTTGGTCGCGGTGTTGCCCTGCCGGATGGGCATGTTGAAGAGCAGGTCCTGCGAGAGCTGGTTGTTGGTGGAGCTGCTGGTGGTGTCGACCACCGGCGCCTCGCCCACCACCGACAGCGACTCGGACATGCCGCCGATCTTGAGGGTCAGGTCGACGATGGAGTCCCGGCTGACGCTCACCACCACGTTGTCCTGGCGCCGGGGCGCGAAGCCCGTCATCTGCGTCTGCACCGAGTAGGTGCCGGGGTCCAGGGCCACGAACCGGTAGGTGCCGCTGGCTCCCGTGACCGTGGTCTTGGTCCCCATCTTGCCCTCCAGGGTCACCGTGACCCCGGGGAGCGCGCCGCCCTGCTCGTCCTTCACCGTGCCCGTGATCACGCCCGTGAGGCTCTGCGCCGCCACCGGGACCGCGATCGCGACGAGGAGAAGGAGGGTGAATGCCTTCATCAGGTTCTTCATGTTTCCTCTCATCTCCTCTCGCTAGCGGATCGGGGAGTGGACCTTGCTGTTGTCGCGGCCGATCGAGACCGCGACCCAGGTCGCTCCCGCCGCCATCAAGAGCAGCGCCGCCACGCCCGTCGGCGTCTTGAAGAAGGGCCGGTTGTCACCGGACCCGGTCGCGGCCGGCGTGCTTCCCGCCTGCATCAGCGCGCGCGGGGTCGGCTTGAGCTTGGCCACGCTGATCGCCGCGCGCTCGGCCAGGGTCGAGGACGTCGGTGCGCTCCTGGCGCTCTCGCCCGCGGTGGCGAGCGGAGCGGCGCAGGCGAGCGCCATCATCACGGCCAGGCCCACGGCGAGCGGCCTGAACCAGGGCATCGAGACTTTCACGATCACCTCCTGCGCCGGCGGGCTCCCGACCCGGGCGCGAAGACTGGGGAACGACCCGATTGACGGATGAGACTTCGCGTCGTAGAGCAACTGCTGTGCCCAGGCGTTCACTGCGATGTATGAGTCGGGAACTACTTACTGCGAGAGGGTTTCCTCGTCAAGTGAGCGCGCGCCTAGGGACACGGGCGCGATCATATCCATACGGCTGGATCCAGCGCGTTGAACGGGAAAGACGATTGACCCACTTCGGCCGGTCGGATACGGTCGCCTGATGGGCCGGCGGAAGCGCAACCGGCGCGGCGAGGACACGACGGCGGCCTCGCCGTCGCCGCCGCCGTCCCGCCATCGACACGTGCCTGCCGCGGTGGCGGCTCTGGTCGTCGTCATCGCGCTGGCGGGAGCCGGGCTCCTCGCCCTCTGGCGCGCGCGGCCACCGCGATCCGACGAGGACGCCAGGGCCCGCCTCGCCCGGATGTCTCCCAAGGGGCCATTCAACGTCGTGTTGGTCACCCTCGACACCACGCGCGCCGACCGGCTGGGGTGCTACGGGTTCTCCGGGGTGGAGACTCCGAACCTCGACGCTCTGTGCCGCGACGCCGTGGTCTTCGACAACGCGACGGCCGTCGTCCCCCTGACCTTCCCCTCGCACTCGTCGATCTTCACGGGGCTCGTCCCCCCGCACCACGGCGTGCGCGACAACGGCGGCTTCTTCCTCGACGAGGGCCGGACCACGCTCGCGGAGCGGATGAGGGACGCCGGCTACGCGACCGGCGCGTTCATCGGGGCCTGGGTGCTGGAGTCCCGCTGGGGCCTGGCCCAGGGCTTCCAGCACTACGACGACCATTTCCAGCTCTCGAAGTACAAGATCGTCTCGCTGGGGACGGTCCAGAAGCCGGGCGACGAGGTCATGGACGAGGCCCTGCCCTGGCTGGACGGCGCGAAGTCGGGCCGCTATTTCGCCTGGGTGCATCTCTACGACCCGCACGCGCCCTACGAGCCGCCCGAGCCGTTCGCCAGCCGCTACGCGCGCAACCCCTACCTCGGGGAGATCGCGTACACGGACAAGGTGTTCGGCCGCCTGATGGGGTGGCTGCGCGACCAGGGCCAGCTCGACCGCACGATCGTGGTGGTCACGGGCGACCACGGCGAGAGCCTGGGCGACCACGGCGAGGCCTCCCACTCCTACTTCATCTATGGCTCGACCACGCACGTCCCCTTCATCGTGCGCACGCCCTGGGGGCTCACCGGCCGGCGGGCCACCCGCGTCTCCGGCGTGGACCTCATGCCGACCGTCCTCGACCTCGTCGGCCTGCCGCCGCAGCCCGGGATCGACGGCCGCAGCCTGGCCCGCCTGCTCTTCGATCCGGAGGCCCGCCTCGATCGGCCCGCGTATTCCGAGACCTACTTCCCGCGCTACCACTACGGCTGGCAGCAGCTCCAGGCCATGCGGGACGACCGCTACACCTACATCGACGCGCCCGAGCCCGAGCTCTACGACCTCCAGGAGGACCCCGGCGAGACCCGCAACGTCTTCAAGAGCTTCAGCGCGCGCGCGGAGCCGCTGCGCCTGGCCCTCGTGGCCCTCGCGAAGACGGCGGGGACGCAGGCGCCCGAGCGGCAGTCCCTCGATCCCGAGACGCTGCAGCACCTGGCCGCCCTGGGCTACGTCGGCAACGTCATCGACGTGGACCCCACCACCGTCCTGCCCGATCCCAAGGCCAAGCTGCCCCTCTTCCAGATGATGAACGTGGCCAAGGACCTCGCCCAGAAGGACCGCGTGGAGGACGCGGTCGAGCGGCTGCGGCGGGTGGTGGCGGCGGACCCGAAGATCATGGACGCCCACCTCACGCTCGGGAACTGGCTGGTCCGCCTCAAGCGGCCGGACGAGGCGGCCGCCTCCTTCAAGCAGGCCCTCGCCCTCAAGCCCGACGACGACATCGCCCTGGGCAACCTCGCGCGTCTCTACCTCTCGCGCGGGCGGAAGGAAGACGCGCTGGAGGCCCTCGAGGTCTTCCGCGCCGCCCTGCGCGCCAACCCGAAGAACCCGCAGTCGTGGTACCAGCTCGCCGGCCTCTACCTCGACACCGGCCGGTTGGGCGAGGCGGAGTCCGCCTTCCGCGACGCGCTGGCCGCCAACCCCCGCATGGGAGCGGCCTGCAACGGCCTCGGCGTGATCGCGTTCACGCGCGGCGACCTGGCGGGCGCGGAGCAGCTCGTGCGGAAGGGGCTCGCCCTCGAGCCCACCGTGCGCACCGCGCACTACAACCTCGGGCGCATCCTCGAGGCGCGCGGCGACGCGGCGGCGGCGGAGGCCCTCTACCGCGAGGAGCTCGCGACCTATCCCGATCACGGCCGCGCCCGCTTCAACCTGGCCCAGCTCCTCCGCGCGCGGGGCGACCGGGACGGCTACCTCGCCCAGCTGCGCGAGGGCGTGGACAAGGCCCCCGACTTCGGGGCGTGCTACTGGTACCTCGCGCGCGAGGAGCTGGGCGCGGGGCGCCTGGAGGAGGCGGCCGACCTGGCCCGCCGCGGTCTCCTGGCCCAGCCCGTCTCCGAGGTGGCGCCGCTCGGCCACTACGTCCTGGCCGACGTCTATACGCGGCAGGGCCAGCCGGCGAAGGCGGAGGAGGAAGTCGGGAAGGCGCGGCGCCTGGAGGCGGCGCTGCGCAAGAACCCCGCGCCGCGCATCTGAGCCGCACCGCCTCCTTTGGCAACGAAAAGGCGCGATATGCTCCGCGGATGACCTTCCGCGCTCGCCGACTGTCCATCTTCGCCGTCGCCGCGGGCCTCCTGGTCCCGGGCGTGGTCCTGCCCGCGCCCCCGGACCCGCCGGCCGATCTCGTGCTCACGGGGGGGACGGTGGTGACGCTCGATCCCGCGCGGCCACGCGCGACCGCGGTGGCCGTGCGCGGCGGACGCATCGTGCGCGTGGGCACGGACGCGGAGGTGCGCGCCCTGGCCGGACCCGCCACCAAGCGGATCGACCTCGCCGGAGGCACGGCGGTGCCCGGGCTGGCGGATGCGCACGTGCACGTCGAGAGCCTGGGAGAGTCGCTCGAGAGCCTGAGCCTCACCGGCGCCGCCAGCCTGGAGGAGGCGCTGGAGCGCATCCGGGGCGCGGCGGCGGCGCTGCCTCCCGGCGAGTGGCTGCGCGGCCGGGGGTGGGACCACACGCGCTGGCCGGGCCAGCAGTTCCCGACCGCCAGGGCCCTCGACTCCGCCGCCGGCGATCACCCGGCGTACCTCACGCGCGTGGACGGGCATGCGGCCTGGGTCAACTCGAAGGCGATGACGATCGCGGGCGTGACCGTGCCCACCCCGGATCCCCCCGGCGGCCGGATCCTCCGGGACGCGGGCGGCGCGCCCGCCGGCGTGCTCGTGGACACCGCCCAGCAGCTGGTCTGGACGAAGATCCCGCCGCCCGCGCGCGACGTGCGCAAGCGGCGCCTGGCCCGGGGTCTCACCGCCAGCGCGGAGGCCGGCCTGACCTCCGTGCACGACGCCGGAGTCACCCTCGACACGATCCCGCTCTACAAGGAGCTGCTGGCGGAAGGGAAGATGCCGGTGCGCGCCTACGTGATGTTGCGGGGCACGGACGGCGGCCCCGAGGAGTTCCTGACCGGGGGCCGCGAACTGAAGCCGGAGGTCGGGCTCGGCGACGGCCGGCTCACCGTCCGCTCGATCAAGGTCGTCGCCGACGGGGCGCTCGGATCCCGCGGCGCCTACCTGCTCACCCCCTATTCCGACGAGCCCGGCACGCGCGGCCTGTTGCGGGTGGACGCGGCCGGCTTCCGCGAGCTGCTCCGGCAAGCGCTCGCGCGCGGGTTCCAGGTCAACACCCACGCGATCGGGGACGGCGCGAACCGCTTCGTGCTCGACGAGTACGAGCGCGCGTTCGCGGGGGTGGCGGGCGGAGGGGCGTCCCGCCGCTTCCGCATCGAGCACGCCCAGGTGATCGCGCCCGCGGACGTGCCGCGCTTCAAGTCGCTCGGCGTCATCCCCTCCGTTCAGCCCACCCACTGCACGAGCGACATGCGCTGGGCGGCCGACCGCGTGGGCCCCGTGCGCGTGATGGGCGCGTACCTCTGGAAGACGTTCCTCAAGCAGGGAGTGGTGCTGGCGGGAGGGAGCGACGCCCCCGTGGAGTCGATCGCCGTGCTCCCCGGCCTCTACGCCGCCGTCACCCGCCAGGACGCGAGCGGCTGGCCCGCGGGCGGGTGGCATCCGGAGGAGCGCGTCACCATCGAAGAGGCCCTCCGCATGTTCAGCGAGGGCGCGGCCTGGGCCGCCTTCGAGGAGGGCGACCGCGGCCGCATCGCGGCCGGCCGCCGCGCCGACTTCACCGTGCTCGGCAAGGACCCGACGACGGTGCCGCCCGCGGAGATCCTGGCCACGCCCGTGGTCATGACGATCGTGGGCGGGCGCGTGGAGTACGATCGCCGGGCGGGGGCCCTCGAACGGCCGCAGGTGCCGCGTACGCCCAGCGCGCCGAGTGGTCCCGGCCGTTAACCCATATCATCAGCCGCCGGAGGACACGCGCATGGCGGTCTGCCCCGAGTGCGAGGCGGATATCGAGCTCGACGAGTACGACGTGGACAAGGGGGAGATCATCAGCTGTCCGGAGTGCGGCACCGACCTGGAAGTGGTCGGGCTCTCGCCGCTGGAGCTGGACGTGGCGCCCCAGGAAGAGGACGATTGGGAGGAATGACGAGCGAGGGTCCGCGCCCGCCCGCGGCGCGGCAGGACGCGCTGGACGAGCGGCTCCGTGGCCTGGGCTCGGTGCTGGTGGCCTTCAGCGGGGGTGTCGACAGCGCCTACCTGGCCGTGCGCGCGGCCCAGGTGCTGGGCGAGCGCGCGCTGGCGGTGACCGCGGACTCGGAGTCGCTGGCGGAGGAGCAGCGCGCGACGGCGCGGGAGGTCGCGCGGCGCTTCGGGCTCCGCCATCGCTTCGTGCGCACGCGCGAGCTCGAGAACCCCGACTACGCGCGCAACGGCCGCGACCGCTGCTACTTCTGCAAGTCCGAGCTGTTCGCGCACCTCCTGCCCCTCGCCCGCGCCGAAGGGTACGCCCACGTCGCCTACGGCCTCATCGTGGACGACCTCTCCGACGTGCGGCCGGGGCGGCGCGCGGCCGAGGAGGCGGGCGCGCGGGCGCCGCTGGCCGAGGC
>JBGPBV010000214.1:0-9416 GCA_041481445.1 Vicinamibacteria bacterium | reverse complement strand
GCGACGGCCGCGAAGGCGGGGTTCCTCTTCAGCGTCCGAAGCCCGTAGCGGACGTCCTGGCCCAGTCGCTCGACGGCCGTCGATGACCACATCGCGGGGTCGCCTCCCTCCGGGCGCACCGGGGCCCTGGACGAAAGACGCACCGGCCGGCCGTTTGGTTGCCCCGGACCTGGTCTTCGGTACCGGGTGGGCTTCGACCTGCTCCGGAGGTCCTGGGAGGTCTTCAGGGGCGGGCCAGCGGTCGCGCGAACTCGGCATCCCAGGCCTGCAGGGCGGGCTTGGGCTGCAGGCCGAGGTCGACCAGGCCGAGCGAGGCCCGCGTAGAGGGGCGCCGGCGCGATGGCGCGGACGAGGTTGGTCTCGGAGGCCACCGCGAGCGCCTCCGGCCGGACCAGGGTCACGAAGGCGCCGACGTATCGGCGGTAGAGCTCGCGCACGGCCGGGTCGGCCAGGCTCCGTCCGGCCGCGGAAAGGGCCGCCGAGTCGCGGCTGCGGTCGAGGCCGTTGGTGGGGTCGATGCTCGCGAAGACGCGCAGGCCCTTGCCGCGGTAGTAGGTCGCGACGCCGAGCGGGTTGGCGCGCACGAGCGCTTCCGGATCGCCGCCCGCGAGGAGCTCGGCCCACGGCGGCTCCTGGAGCACGAGGCCGGCGTCGCCGCGGCGCGCCCACAGGTCGACCACGGGAGGGATGAGCGCGGGATCGAGCCGCGGCGGGATGGCGCTGAAGCCCATCACGTAGCGGCGCGGCGGCGCGGTGGCGGCGGGGCTCGAGCCTCCGCCGGCCTGGCCGCCGCAGCCGGCCAGCGCCGTCGTGAGGAGGACGAGCCGGAGCGAGGCGTGCCACAGCCCACGCAGGAAATCCATGACGACCCGATGGCGGAGCCTAGCCGCGACCGTCCGAAGCCGCAAGAGAGCATGTGATGTGGCACCATTCCTTCGCGGAGCGTTACTTCGCGAAGCGTCCGCCGACGTAATATCCAGCGCATGAACCGGAGCCGCCGGACGTTCCTCGCCGGAGCCGGCGCCGTGGTCTCCGCCGGCGTGCTCCCTCCGCCGGCGGGTCGCGCCGCGCCCGTCTCCGCCACCTACGCCGCGAAGTCCGGGGACATGCCCCGGGGTCTGACGCTCGTGACCCTCCGCCGCGGCGGGGAGCTGGGCCTCGGGATCAAGACCGACCGCGGCCTCCTCGACGTGCGCAAGGCGGAGAAGGTCCTCCAGCAGGGCGCGCCCACGACGATCGACGAGGTGTTCCGCCGGGGCGGGGGCGGCCCGCTCCAGCGTCTCCTCGAGAAGGCGAAGGAGCGTGCGGGGCCGGGATTCTTCGTCGAGGAGGGCACGGCCGAGCTCGGCCCCTGCGTGACGAGCCCGGAGAAGATCATCTGTGTCGGGCTGAACTACCGGAAGCACGCGGCGGAGACCGGCAACCCCGTGCCGACGCTGCCCATCCTCTTCAACAAGTACAACACCGCCCTCAACGCCCACCGCGGGGTCATCAAGGTCTCGCAGGAGGCGGCCACGCAGTTCGACTACGAGGTCGAGCTCGTGATCGTCATGGGGGGCGTCACCCGCAACGTCGCGGAGGCGGACGCCCTGTCCTACGTGATGGGCTACTGCACCGGCAACGACTTCACCGCTCGCGACCTCCAGCGCGCGTCGAGCCAGTGGATGCTCGGCAAGAGCCTCGACGGCTTCGCGCCCATCGGCCCCTACCTCGTCGGCGCCGACCAGGTGCCCGATCCGAACCGGCTCAAGATCGAGTGCCGGGTGAACGGGGAGGTGCGGCAGTCCTCGAACACGTCGGACATGGTCTTTGGCTGCGCGAGCCTGGTCAGCTACATCTCCCGGCACTTCACGCTCAAGGCGGGTGACATCATCTTCACGGGCACGCCGGAAGGGGTGATCGTGGGCTACACGAAGGAGCGGCAGGTCTGGCTCAAGCCGGGTGACCGCGTCTCGTCGACGATCGAGAAGCTGGGCGAGCTGGAGTTCAGCCTTGCCTGAGCCGAGGAGTCTGGGCGCGCGGAGACGGACGGACGTCGAGTCTTCGGCCTGGCCGAGACGTGACCAGTTCAGCGGGTGTCTCGTCGGCCAGGCGTTGGGCGATGCCCTGGGGTTCCTGGTCGAGGGCTCGTCTCCAGGGACGTGCGCCGAATACGTCCGGACGCTCGACGCGGGCGAGCCCCCGCGCATCGGTCGAGGGGAGTACCCGTTCGGCCAGTACACGGACGACACCCAGATGGCCCGCGAGCTCCTGGAGAGCCTCGTCCAGACCGGCGGCTTCGAGCCCACCGACTACGCGGCGCGGGTGGCGCGCCTCTTCACCGAAGGCCGGATCGTCGGCCGAGGACGGGCGACCGAGGAGGCCGCGCATCGGCTGGCCGCGGGCGTCGCCTGGCACGACGCCGGGACTCCTTCGCCGGCCGCCGGCAACGGCAGCGCCATGCGGGCGGCGCCCATCGGCCTCATGTTCTTCGACGACGCGGCGCGCCTGGTTCGTGCCGCCCACGACCAGGGGCGCATGACCCACGCCGACCCGCGGTGCTCGGCGGGAGCCGTCGCCATCGCGGGGGGCGTGGCCCTCGCCCTCCGCCGGACGGAGCCCCTCGCGGTGGCCGAGTTCGTCGAGACCCTGGCGGAATGGGTCGCCGCGATGGATCAGTCCGTGGCGACGGTCGTGCGCTTCCTGCCCGACCTGGTGCGTCAGCCCCCGGAGGAGGCCATCGGCGTCATCGCCGACATGGGGAAGCCGTCCGGGTACCACGACGGCTGGCAAGGGATCTCGCCGTTCGTGGTGCCGAGCATCATGTGGAGCCTGTACTCCTTCCTCCGGACACCCGACGACTACGGGCAGACGATCGGCACCGCGATCGCGGTCGGGGGGGACGTGGACACCACGGCCGCGATGGCGGGTGCGATCAGCGGAGCGCGCCTGGGCCTGGCCGCGGTTCCGGAGACTCTCGCTCGCCAGTTGAACGACCGCGGCCGCTGGACGTACGACGACCTCGTCCGGCTGGCGGACGAGGCCTTCGCGCTCAAGACCAGAGCCGCCTCGCCGGACCGGGGCTGAGAGAAGGTCGTTACTTCTTCGGGTACATCTTCGCGACGAAGGTCTTGTCTCCCTTCGACAGGTCCGTGTTCTCGGACGTGGCCTTGCCTCCCTTGATGAGCTCCGCCGGGAAGGCGTAGAGCATGATCGACTTGGGATCGAAGCTCGTCGCGTTGAGCTGGGACATCGAGTACTTCTGGACGACGTTGAAGTCGATGTCTTCCTTGCTCCAGTTGTTCGGGGGACCGCTGAAGTAGGCGTAGACCGCGGCCAGGTTCCACTGGATGCCGCCCTTGGGATTCTGGTGCTCGTGGATCGCCCCGATGGCGTGGCCGAACTCGTGCACCACGACCCGCCGCCACTCCTGGTCCTCCGTGTCGTCCTGCAGCCAGCCGAAGTTCATCGTCGGCTCCTCCTTCTTGAAGTACTCGGTGACGAGCGCGTCCGTTCCGATGGCCGACCACGACCCGGGATCCGCCTGGAACGAGATGCGCACGTCGGACGCGGCTCCCGCGCTGAAGTCGAACTTCAGGTTCGCGAACTGCAGCCATTCCTTGGCGAAGTGCTGGGCCTTCTGCTTCTGCGTCGCGCTGCCGTCGAGGAACTGGATCCCCAGGGTCCGGCCCTTCTTCCACTTCTTGCCGGTGAAGAATGCGATCTTCGCCGGATGTCCGGACGCACCTGGCATCAGGGCCGGAGTGCGGCCGCGCGCCTTGGGGGTGAGGGCGCTCAGCTTGGGCTGGTTGATCCCGGCCTCCTTCATCGCCAGCTCCGCGGCCCGTGCCTTGAGATGAAGGGGGATCACACGGTCGATACACAGGCGGGTCCCAGGCTTGATGGGCATTTATCGTCCTCCGTTCTGTCGCTCTTGCCTGACGATAGGAGCGTTCCGAGCCAAGTCAGGCCAGAGAGCGTATAGACCCGATACGACTGGTTAGTCAAGAGGTCCCGTGATCCAGCGCAGTGGCACAATGGGACCCGATGACCAACGGCGTGATCCTCCAGTGCTTCGACTGGTACATGCCCTCCGGAAGGCTGTGGCGGGACCTCGCCGCCCAGGCCGCGGACCTCGCCGGCGCGGGCTTCAGCGCCGTGTGGATGCCGCCCTGCTCCAAGGGCGCGGCCGGCGGCATGGACGTCGGCTACTCCGCCTACGACCTGTTCGACCTCGGTGAGTTCGACCAGAAGTCCTCCGTGGCCACCAAGTACGGAACCCGGGCCGAGCTGCTCGCCGCGATCGCCGCGCTGCAGGCGCACGGGCTGCAGGCCTACGCGGACGTCGCCTTCAACCATATGGACGGCGCCGACGACACCGAAGACGTGTGGGCGCAAGCGGTGTCCCCGGGCGATCGCAACCGCCCGCTCGGCGACTGGCACCTCATCAAGGCCTGGACCCGCTTCGCCTTCCCGGGCCGCGCGGGCCGCTACTCGACGATGGTGTGGCACTGGTGGTGCTTCGACGCCGTCAGCTACGACCAGAACGACCCCACGCAGCCGGGCGAGGTCATCTATCGCCTCCGCGACAAGTACTTCTCCACCGAGGTCAGCCACGAGAACGGCAACTACGACTACCTGATGGCCGCCGACCTCGACATGGGCGAGCCGTTCGTGAGGGGCGAGCTCGACTATTGGGGCGACTGGTTCCTCGGCCTCACCGGCGTCGACGGCTTCCGCCTGGATGCGTGCAAGCACATCCGCAGCTCGTTCTTCCCCTGGTGGCTCGGGGAGCGCCGGCGCAAGTCCGGACGCGAGCTGTTCTCGGTGGGCGAGTACTGGTCCTCCGCCGTGGAGGAGCTGCGCGCGTACATCGCGGCGACGGGCGGCGCGTTGTCGCTCTTCGACGTGCCGCTGCACTTTCGCTTTCGGGAGGCCAGCGTCGGGGGATCGTCCTTCGACCTCCGGACCGTCTTCGACCGCGCGCTCGTCGCCCTCGAGCCGTCGCGGGCCGTCACCTTCGTCGACAACCACGACACGCAGCCGTGCCAGTCGCTGGAGTCGTGGGTGGAGCCCTGGTTCAAGCCGCTCGCCTACGCGCTCATCCTCCTGCGCCGCGACGGGTACCCGTGCGTGTTCGCGGGCGACTACTCGCCGGTCGACACCCACTACCAGGAGGGCTCGCGGGCGGTGACGCTCCATTCGCACCGGTTCCTGATCGACCGGCTCCTGACCGCGCGCCGGTCCCACGGGCACGGCGACCAGCACGACTACTTCGACCATCCGAACACCATCGGGTGGATCCGCACGGGAGACGCCGGGCATCCCGGCGCCATGGCCGTGGTGATAACGAACGGCACCGCGGGCACGAAGTGGATGAACACGTACCATCCGGGCGCGCAGTTCCGGGACGCGACCGGACACGTCGCGGAGACCATCGCCGCCGACGCCTCTGGCTGGGCGGAGTTCCGGTGTCCCGACCACTCGCTCTCGGTGTGGCTGCAGATCTGACCTGTTCGTGCCTCGTTCACCCTCATCGCGCCTGGGTGTCGGCCGGCGCGATCACCGCCAGCCCGTCTTGTGTGCTCCCGACGAAGATCTCGCCCGTGCCTGGATGTGCGAGCAGCCGGCGCGCCGTGGGGGGAATGCCGTCCTCGGGCTCCAGTAGATGGAGAGGCTGACCGCTCGGGTCGAGGACCGCGATGAGGCCGCCGCGATACAGCAGGTACCACTGACCCTGCCGGTCGATTGCGATGTCGAACGGATCCCCTGGGCTCCTCTTCCGGGACCGCCCCGGCAGCGCGTACAACACCGGCACCAGGCGCTTGCCGTCCCAGCGCCCCACCGCGCTTCCCGCCACGCCGACGCTGCCGGTCACGGGGTCGCGGGCGATCGCGGAGAGGGGTTCGCTGGAAAGGAGCCGCAGCGAGCCGTCCCCGGAGATCTCGAGCAGGCCGGCGCGCGTCGCCGCGAGCACGACGCTCGGATCGGGCGACTCGATCCAGCCGCCGATCGTGGCAAGCCCGCGGTCCGTGACCGGGAGCGTGAGGACGACCCGCCCCTCGGCGATACGCTGGACGGCCGCTCCCGCCTCGCCTTGGAACGGAAGCGGCGCAAACGCGACCCACCAGCCCCCGGCCCTTCGGGCCAGGAGCCGCAGGAGCTGGAGCGAGTGGAGGCCCTCCTCCGTGCCCAACACCCGGGTGCCGGTGTCGTCGGATTCGAGGAGCCCGCGGCCGAGCAGCAGCGCTCCCACCTGGCCGGCGGAGCCGTAGCGCGCGTCGCCGTAGGGGCCCGCCGGCCAGCTCCTCCCCGAGCCCAGGGGCGCCCCCTTGCGCCAGCCCGCGTTGCCGGGCAGCAGCTCGGCGAGCCCCGCTGACGCCGACGAGAGCAGCACGCGCCCGTCCCGTGGATGGATGTCCATGGGCAGGACGTCGGCGGCCAGGCCCTCTCCAGGCGTGAGCCCGAGCCGGGCCGCAGGTCCCCCCGCCGGAACCTCCACGGCTCCGGTCGGCGTCCCGACCAGCAGGCTCCCGTCGTCCGTCGCGGCGACGGCGGTGATCTCGGCGGACACGTCGGGCGGCAGCGAGAGCGGGCGAAGCTGATGATCCTCGAGTTCCAGGACCCCCCGGCCGAAGGTACCGACGAGCAGCCTCCCCGAGGCGCGTTCGGCCACGAGGGCCGTCACCTCGACGCCGAGGGACTCCGAAGTGTCCGCGGCGGGCTCGCGCGTGCCCGCGGTGGACAGGACGTACAGCCCCTGGCGGCCGCGAGCTCCGGCGCCGCTGGGTGCGTCCTCGAGTGCGAACACCAATCGGGAGCCACGAGGGTCCCGCGCGACGGCCGTGACGCGTGAAAACGCCGCCCCCGACGACGGGAGCGAGGCCCCGATCCAGGCCAGCTCGTCGCGCTCCCCGCAGCGCCGCACGATGGCCGGGCGGATGCCCGCCACCGCGGATTCGATCCCGGCGCCGAGGAGAAAGCATCCGTCGGTGTCATCGAAGGAGGCGGACACGAGGCCCGCCAGTGCCCCCTCCGCCAACCGGGGATGCCAGGGCCGTAGGACGCCGTCGACGAGGAGAAGCGGCAGGGTGGACGCCGCCGCCTGCTCCAGGCTCGCGGGTCCCTCGATCTGGAACAGGACGCTGCCGTCGAGAGGCGAGAGGACGCCCGGACCGGTCCGGCACGGCCGGTCGGAGCAGAGTTGCGCGACGTCTCCGAAGGCAGGATCCGGGCGCGCCTCGCGCCATGGTCCAGCGCCGTCGCGCATCCACAGCCCTCCCTCCGTGCCCACGTAGAGGGCGCCGGATACCGCGTCGGGTAGAACGAAACGGGCCACGCCGGGGGTGAAACCCGCGGCCGCCGCCGACGACGGGCCGGCCTGCCCGCGGTTCCCCTGCCAGAGTCCTCCCCCGCGGTAACCGATCCAGCGTGCCTCGCCCGTGGCGGCGAGGGAGAGCACCAGCCCCGGGGACGCCGGCAGGCGGCCGACGGCGCGGGGGCTCCTTCGTATCAGGAAGCCCTGAGTGGACGCGCCGGGAGGCCATGTCGTGCTCTCGTCGCCATCCGACACCCGAAACCAGACGCGGGCACTGGCACCGGGCGTCAGGGCGGGGATCCCGGCCTCGAGCCGGCGGATCCCGGGCTCGCCGTCGGGCTGTACGGACATCGGCACGACGGTGCGCGCCGGGATCCCGCCCGCGAGCTCCAGGATCATCTCCCCCCGAGGCGTGGCCCTCGCTTCGACTCGCAGCACGGCGGCGGCGCGCGTGCTCATGTCGTCGCGGCCGGGCAGGCGCCCTTCGACGATCCTGAAACGGGTGACGCGGAATCGGTAGACCGCCTCGGGACGGCGGGGATGGCGCAACGACGACCCTTCGAGCGTCCGCCAGGCAAACCAGTACTCGATCGTGGAGCCGCTCGGTTGCCCCGGGATGCGACCCTCGAAGGCCTGCCCGGGCGAGCGCGCGAGCGCGGCCTCGCCGGAGACGCGTCGTCCGGCCCGTGAGACGACCGTGTAGTGGAGGCGGCCCTGGGCGAGGTCCGGGCCGGAGAGCTGTCGCACGGTGACCCGATAGGCTTCGGTCTCACTCGTGGTGTCCGCGTGGCGCGTCGCCGCGAAGGTCCAGGCGGGACCGGCCACCGGGGGACGTGCCGGGGCCTGGGTCGCGGTCGGTGTCGCCCGGCTGAGGATCGGGAGGAGGGCGCAGACGACGGCGGCTCGCCTGCGCCCTTCCACTCAGTAGTCCGAGCGCCCGTCGGCGGTGATCACCGCGTACGGAGGCGGCACCGTCCAGAGCCCGTTCCCGGGTAGCGTGGAAAGGCGCTCGTTCGCGTCCGCGGCATCGCGGGTGCGAGCCCGATAGTAGATCCGGCTCCCGCCGGCCTGCAGCGCCGTCCAGTCGGCTGCGCTCGGGGTCCAGGTGCCGAAGCACTCGGGGGTCGCCGCGGTGGTGGGGTCCACGTCGAGAGTGGTCCAGGGGCTCAGGATGGTCGAGGCGGGGAAGGCGGGATCGCTCGAGACCTCCACCCGGAACTTGACGTTGCAGGGCGCGGGGTTCGTGGCGGTGCTGGTGCCGGCGGGACCGTCGAGGCGATAACGCGGCCCGGTCCAGACCTGGAACGTGGGCGCCGGTCCACCCGCGCGAAGGAAGTCGTATTCGGGGTGCGTCACGCCGTTGATGCTGAGGTCGTCCGTGGCCTCGTTGTCGTCGATGTCCACGACGGCATCGCCCCCGTTCTCGCCCCCGGGACAGAAGAGGGGATCGCTGGTGGCGGCGTTGCCGTCGAGGCACTGGTACGGGGTCAGGAACACGCCGCCGCGAGCGAAGCCGGCCGTGACCTTGTTGGTGGTGTGGGGACCGTTGTGGGCGAAGGCCGGCGGCCCGGTTGGCGATCCGGACGTCGCCCACTGGTCCACCATCTTCGACTCCAGGTCGTAGAGGCTCTGGAAGCTGCCGAGATCGCTGGTGTCGGGAGCGAAGCCCAGGAACCCGGTCTCCTTGACCGCGCGCTGGAACCGCACGCCGTACTGGGGCAGCCCCGAGGGGCGGCACTTGCTCCGCATGCCGACGCGCACCTGCCAGAGGGCGGCCGCCGCCACCTGCATGTCGCAATAGTCGCAGATGTTGCCGACGCGGTGCTCGGGGAAGTGGTCGCCCGGCGCTCCCGGGTTGAAGGGAGTCGTGACCTGGTGAAGGCGCGGGGTCCAGCCGCCCTCGTCGGACAGGAGGCAGTTCAGGCTCGCGTCCTGGCCTCCGAGGTTCTTCGCGAACCAGCCCGACCAGCAGTTCGTAGACTCGAACTGCGCGGCCCAGGCGTCGCAGAGGTCGTGGAAGTTCCCCCAGCCCACCGGGATGCTGCAGGCGGGCGAGCCGCACCAGTCCGCCGGGCGTGCGCTGGTCAGGCGCGGGGTGATGCTGTGGCCCAGCTCGTGG
>JBGPBV010000213.1:0-9516 GCA_041481445.1 Vicinamibacteria bacterium | reverse complement strand
GCCTGTTGGACTAAACCGCGGGTTCGATCAGGTATGCCGATTGTACGCCCGGGGCAGCGCTGGGCGGATGGTGGAAGGGGCGGGTCGGTGGAGTGGCGCACAGTGGCGCGCGGGGCGTGAGTCTGCATCGGCTGGGAAAGAGAGCTGAAAAATGGTCAGGGACCGCCCCCGGGGTGGCGAGCGGCGCCGCATGAGCACACGACGGCTGCTCAATCGCCGCCTCGACGAGGCTGGCCGATGTGGGAGCTCATGGGGCGCGGGAGCGAGTGGCTGGGCTCAGGGCAGGCGCGAGGAGGGTGGCGACGCGGAGACGTCCCCTGCCGCATGACGAGCACAGCTCTGGGTCGCGGCCGGTGAGACGGCGGTAGAGATCTTGCCAAGATGTCTTGGTCGACGTACCGCGTTCCGGGTCGGCCGGTGCGTGGAGAAGCAGGCGAGCCTGGGCCACGAGCTTGGTGCGGCGCCCGTTGGCGAGCAGGCCATAGTGGCGAATGCGGACAAACGAGCGTGGGAGCACGTGGACAAGAAAGCGGCGTACGAATTCACTCGCCTCGAGGGTCATCACGCGCGCCCGATTCCCGCGTTGGCGATCGCGATAGCGGAAAGTGACGCTCCCGTTCTCGAGACGCAGGATGCGGCGGTTCGAAATGGCGATGCGGTGCGTGTATTGCCCGAGGTATCGGAGTACCTGCTTGGGACCGGCCATGGGCGGCTTGCTGTAGACGACCCACTTTCGAGCGGCGGCTTCGCGAAGCTGGCGACGGCCAGCCGCCGCCCGCATGCCCAGCGAGCCGTCCTCGACCGCGCTGGAGAGGCGATGGAGAAGCTTGCCTCGGAAGACGGGCGACAGGATGCGCACCGGCACGAAGAAGTTCGGGCGACTTGTGATCCACCGGTCGTGTGCAGAGCCGAGACCACCGCCGGTCACGATGCAATGGATGTGCGGATGGAAGGCCAGAGTCTGTGACCAGGTGTGGAGGACAGCGATGGTGCCGGGCACGGCTCCGAGATGCGCTCGACAAACGTCATGAAGCGCTTCCAATGCCGCGCTGAAGAGCAGCCCATAGGCGAGGCGACGATCGGCGAGGAAGAAAGGGTGGAGCGAGGGGGGCACGGTGAAAACGAGGTGGAAGTACGGGACAGGCAGCAAGTCGCGCACCTGACCCTCCACCCACCGCGCTTGGTCCAGACTCTGGCATTTCGGACAGTGGCGATTCCGGCACGAGTTATAGACGGGAGTCTCCTGGCCGCACTCATCGCACACCAGGAGGTGGCCACCGAGGGCAGCCGTCCGGCAGTTGACGATGTCGCGGACCACCCGACGACGCTGAGGTCCCAGACGCTCGAGAGGCGGCGCGTGGGCTCTCAGGATCTCAGCAAGCTCGGGCGGGCGGCCCCCATGGGCCGCCACCGACCTCGCCGGTGGCGACTACCGCAGTCGGTCGAGCGGACTCGGCGTCGTCCGCAGGTAGTCTCCGGCGACGTGTGTGTAGCGCTCGGTTGTGCTGAGGCTCCGGTGACCGAGCAGAGCTTGGATGGTCCGCGGTCCGACGCCCGACTCCATCAAGTGCGTCGCGAAACTGTGCCGC
This sequence comes from Vicinamibacteria bacterium, assembly GCA_041481445.1. GTDB lineage: Bacteria > Acidobacteriota > Vicinamibacteria > Fen-336 > Fen-336 > AA29. The sequence goes on along the minus strand of JBGPBV010000213.1, from coordinate 7,927 downwards.
AGTGAATGGAAGGTCACGTCCTTGTCGATGTGGGCGCGAAACTTCGCTTCCCTGAAGCCGCGCTGAATCAGGCTCTCATGCATCGGGCGACCAGCGCGCTGACCCGGGAAGAGCCATTGGCGCGGCTTCCGCTCCTTCCAGTAGCGACGCAGCGTCTCCAGCAGCACACGCGACAGCATGACGTTCCGATCCTTCCTGCCCTTTCCCTGCTGGACTCGGATAACCATCTGCTGGCTGTCGATGTCCGTAAGCCTGAGGTGAAGGACCTCGTTCAGCCTCAGGCCAGCGCTGTAGGCGATCTCCATGGCCGCGCGGTCCCGTATCGTGGGCGCCGCGTCAAGCAGGCGAGCCACCTCGTTGGGGCTCAGCGTCACCGGCAGCCGCTGGGGCGCACGCTGGTATTCGAGTTCGAAATCCCACTTCCGAGGCACCACCTGCTGATAGAAAAACCGTACACCACTGATCGCTTGATTCACCGTGGAAGGCGAGAGGCCCTTTTGCGCGAGCAGGCCAAGGAACTCCCGGACCTGGCTCTCGAGAATCTGATCCGGCGAAACTCGCCCGTGCTCGACGAGCCGCCTCATCCATCCCAGGTACGCACGCTGCGTGCGCGCAGCGAAACCCCGCAGCGCCATCTCGCGCCGCATCGATTCCTTGAATGCTCCCATCACACCCTCCTTGTAATCCGCTTCAATCACAGGAGAGTCACTACAGGCAGGAACGCCGCTACGACAACTCCACCGCGAAGCGGTTTAGTTCAACACTTAGTATCCGAGTCTGCTTATCCAATATCCTAGCGGATTCCGCCAGGGATAAGGAAGACCGGAACGGAGCCCGGGGCGGCGGAAACACAAGCAGCGGCCGAGTTTGCGGCCGGTAGATCGACCGACCCCCAAGTCCAGATAGGCTGCGGGAGCCACCACGGCTATTGGATATCCTGGGCGTGGCCGTCACACCGTCACAGGTGATCGAGCGGGCTGCGGACGCCCCTCCCGCCCCGGTTGAGGACGTGCGTGTAGATCATCGTCGTGGCGACGTCACTATGGCCGAGCAGCTCCTGGATGGTGCGGATGTCATACCCGACGTCGAGGAGGTGCGTGGCGAACGAATGGCGCAGGGTGTGGCACGAGGCCGGCTTGGTGAGGCCGGCCGCCCGGACGGCGTCCTTGAAGGCGCGCTGGAGGACGGTTTCGTGGAGGTGGTGGCGGCGGCGCTTTCCCGTCTCCGGATGGTAGTAGATCCTCGATGCGGGGAAGACCCACTGCCAGATCCAGTCCTGGCTCGCTGTCGGGTCCTTCCGCTCGAACGCGTCCGGCAGCTCGACGTGGCCGGCCCCCGCGTCCAAGTCTGAATTGTGCCAGCGGCGGACCCGCAAGAGGTGCGCAGTCAGCAGCGGGCTCAGCGCGTCGGGCAGGATCGTCACCCGGTCCTTTCGCCCCTTGCCGTCGCGGACAACGATCTCTCGGCGCTCGAAATCGAGGTCCTTGACTCGGAGGCGCGCGCACTCGAGGAGCCGGAGGCCGGCACCGTACATGAGCGAGGCCATCAGCCAGGTCACGCCCTCGAGATGCTCGAACACCCGCGCCACTTCCGCCCGCGTGAGGACGACGGGGAGGTGCTGGGAGGGTTTGGCCCGGACGGCGTCGATTCCCTCCAGCTCCCGGCCGAGGACGTCCCGATAGAGAAAGACGATCGCGGAGAGAGCCTGGTTCTGGGTGGAGGCGCTCACGTGGCCGCGCAAGGTCAAGGTCGAGAGGAAGCGGGTGACGGCGACCTCCGCCTTGTCGGCGGGACCGCAAGTCTGCCGGCAGAACGCGACGTAGCGGCGGATCCAGCCGACGTAGGCCTTCTCCGTTCGACGGCTGTAGTGGCGCGCGGCGATGGCTCGAGAGAGACGATCGAGCAGCGGCCGTGGCTCGTCGCGGGAGCGGGCGACGGCGCCCACGCCGGGATCGTTGCCCCCGGCGGCGGCGACGGCGGCGGCCGCAGCGGGGGCGCCACCCGCCGCCGCCGCGACACGAGTGACATCGCGACCAGCGATGTCCACATCGGCGCGCGCTCCAGGAATGTCATCGCGCGGCTGCACCCAGGTTCGGCCATCGGGAGGCGCCACGACGAGGAGGCCGGCCGCGCGCTCGACGATCGGCGTCCGACACTTGTCGGGAAGCACGTAATGACGACCGACCATACTCATCGATTCTCCAACACGAGCGCGCACGGCGAGCGCGTGGCTCGTCGGACAGCGTAGAGGACGGGCCGACTATCGGAGGTCCGGATGCGGGCGCCCGCCCCACATCCCTGGAGCGTCCTGACCAGCACCGCACGCTCGTTCCGCGAGTTGGGCCGGCATCGGAAACCGACTGTGCCCGAACCCATCCGGCCCTGTCCTGGACCCCCCGCATGGCATACCTCTCCACCATGGCGAGCGGCTGGCCCCGGCATCCTCTTCTATACGAGATCAACACGCGGGTCTGGGTCCGCGAGCTGTCCGCGGCCACGGGCCGGAGGCTCACCCTCGACACGATCCCGGTCGAGGAGATCGAGCGCATCGCCGCCTTCGGGGCCGACGCGATCTGGCTCATGGGAGTGTGGACCACGGGCCTGACCGCGATCCGGCTCGCGCGCACCGACCCCGGACTGCGCGTGGACTACCGCCGCGCCCTGGCCGACCTCACCGACGGCGACGTCATCGGCTCGCCCTACGCGGTCTCGCGCTACCAGGTGTCGGCCGAGCTCGGGGGGCCCGCCGCCCTGGCCTCGCTGCGCGCGATGCTCGCCGGCTACGGCATGCAGCTCGTGCTGGACTTCGTGCCCAATCACACCGCCACCGACCACGCGATGCTCACCGAGAGTCCCCAGGGCTACATCCGCGGGACGGAGGACGAGATCGCGCGGCATCCGGAGGCGTTCTACCGGACGCGCGGCGGGCTCATCGTGGCCCATGGTCGCGACCCGTACTTCCCGCCCTGGCAGGACACGGCGCAGGTGGACTACGCGCACCGGCCCGGGCGCGCGGCCATGCTGGCCCAGCTCCAGGCGGTGGCCGTGCAGTGCGACGGCGTGCGCTGCGACATGGCGATGCTGCTGCTGCCCGACGTCATCGAGCGCACCTGGGGCGACCGTCTGGGCGCCGGCTGGATCCGGGAGAGCTTCTGGACGGAGGCCATCCCGGCCGTGCGCGAGCGCCATCCGGGCTTCGTGTTCATCGCCGAGGCGTACTGGGACCGGGAATGGACGCTGCTGCAGCAGGGCTTCGACTTCGCCTACGACAAGACGCTGTACGACCGGCTGCGGCGGGCGGACGCGGCGGGGGTGCGCGCGCATCTCGCCGCCCCCGCCGAGCTCCGCGATCACCTCGTGCGGTTCGTGGAGAACCACGACGAGCCGCGGGCGGCCGCCGCCTTCGGGGTGCCCGACGTCTTCGGCCCCGCCCTCGTCACCGCGCTCGGCCCCGGGATGCGGCTGCTGCACGAGGGGCAGATCGAGGGGCGGCGCGTCCGACTGCCTGTCCAGCTCGGCCGCCGCCCGGACGAGGCGGTGGACCCGGCGGTGCGCGCCTTCTACTCTCGCGTGCTCGCCGTCCTCCACGATCCGGTGCTGCGCCACGGCGCGTTCGTCCCGCTCGAGGTGCGGCCGGCGGGCGAAGGCGATCGGACCTGGGACCAGCTCGTGGCCTTCGCCTGGCGCGAGGGCCCGGACGGCGGCCCCTGCCTGGTCGTGGTCGTGAACCTGAAGGGGGAGCCGGCCTGGGCGCGCCTCCCGCTCGGTCCGGCCGGATTCGAGCCCGCCCGCTCGTACCGGCTGGCCGACCGCCTCGACGGCGCCGTCTACCTCCGCGCGGGCGAGGAGCTCTGCGGCCCCGGCCTCTTCGTGGCCCTGCGGGCAAGGCAGAGCCATGTCCTGACCGTGGAATCGGAATGAGCCCTGTATTCGAAGTGATCGCGCCGCCGCGGGCAGCGGCGGCGCGGCGGTCGGAGTTGTGCTAGTTTCGCGCCCATGCGAATTCGCGGTCTGCTGTTGCTTGCCTTCCTTGTCTGTCTGACCCTGCCCGCCCTCGCCGCCGAGGAGACCGTCGACCTCGAGATGGTGACGCGCATTCGCGACGAGGGGTTCACGAACTCGAAGGTCATGGAGACGGTCGAGCACCTGACCGACGTCATCGGCCCCCGCGTCACCGGCTCTCCGCAGATGCGCGAGGCGAACGACTGGACGAAGGCGCAGCTCGAGTCCTGGGGGCTGGCCAACGCCCACCTCGAGGGCTGGTCGTTCGGCCGCGGGTGGTCGCTGGAGCGCTCGACCGTGCAGATGATCGCGCCCACGCCGGCCACGCTGGTGGCGGTGCCGCGCGCCTACACGCCCGGCACCGACGGCATCAAGCGCGGCAAGGTGGTCAAGGTCAAGATCGACTCCGAGGCGGACGTCGAGAAGTACCGCGGCCAGCTCGCCGGCCGCATCGTCCTCCTGGGCGAGCCGCGCAGCACCGCCAACCCCGACAAGCCGCAGTTCACGCGCTACAGCGAGGAGGCGCTGGACGAGCTGTCGCACTTCGACGTGGCCCCGGCCCGCCGGCCCCTCCCGGACCGGGAAGAGGTCGTGAAGCGGCTGCGCCTCCAGCGCGCCTTGCGTCCGTTCCTCGTGGCCGAGAAGGCGCTGGCCTCCATCGAGGTCAGCCCGAGCGACGGCGGGGTGGTGGTGGTCGGCCGCGGGGGATCGTTCGTGAAGGGCGAGGACCCGGGGGTGCCCGCCCTGATCATGGCCGCCGAGCAGTACAACCGGCTCGCGCGCCTGGTGGACCAGAAGATCGACGTGGAGCTGGAGCTGGACGTGCGGGCGAAGTTCCAGGACGACGACCCGACCGCGTACAACACGATCGCGGAGATCCCGGGCACGGACAAGAAGACGGCCGAGGTCGTGATGATCGGCGCCCACCTCGACTCCTGGCACGCGGGGACGGGCGCCACCGACAACGCGGCCGGCTCCGCGGTGGCCATTGAGGCCATGCGCATCCTCCAGGCCCTGGAGGTCAAGCCCCGGCGCACCATCCGCATCGGGCTCTGGAGCGGCGAGGAGGAGGGGCTGCTGGGCTCGAAGGCCTACGTCGCCGAGCACTTCGGCTCCCGGCCGCAGCCCACCGATCCCGGCGAGCGCGAGCTGCCCTCCTACCTGCGCCGGGAGACGGGCCCGGTCACGGTCAAGCCCGACCACGCGCGGTTGTCCGCGTACTTCAACGTCGACAACGGCACCGGCAAGATCCGCGGCATCTACGCCGAGCGCAACGCCGCCGTGGCCCCGATCTTCGAGGCCTGGCTGCGGCCGCTTTCGGACCTGGGGGCGACCACGGTCACCCTGCGCCACACCGGCGGCACCGACCACCTCAGCTTCGACAACGTGGGCCTGCCCGCGTTCCAGTTCATCCAGGACGAGGCCGACTACGAGACGCGCACCCACCACACGAACCTGGACGTGTACGACCGGCTGCAGAAGACGGACCTGATGCAGGCGGCGGTGGTGCTGGCGACGTTCGCCTACGATGCCGCCACGCGGCCGGAGCGGATGCCCCGCCGGCCGCCCTCGCGCGAAGTGCCGCCCGCCTCGCCGGCGCCGCCGGCGCCCGCCACCTCGACCACGACCACGCCGCCGCGGCCGTAGGATCGCGGTGGCGGGGTCCGCTAGCGCTCGCGCGTCTCGCCCGGACAGGACGTCCGCTTCATCGGGAACTCGACGCGCATCGACCCCTTGGGACCGGCGTCGATCCAGGCCAGCAGGCTCCCGGCGTCCACGCGGCGGTAGCCGACCCGCTTGGGGAAGTCGTGCTGCATGTTGACGAACGTCGCGGCGTCGGCGGTGGAGTCGGCCGCGCTCCACGCGAACGCGGTGGGCGGGGCGCCTCCGGGCTGGGCCACGTAGGCGGGCCCGCCGGCCCGGCCCTCGATGCGGAGGAACTCGAACTCGGCCGGCTTGGACGGCTTGGTGGTGGCGCTCATCCCGAGCATCAGGTCCGGCGAGACCACCGTCCACATCTCGTGGAACGCGGCCGTGTCCTTCTCGCCTCCCCAGCACCCGGCCATCCAGGCGAAACGCTCGCCCACCGGCGTGGTCGGGGCCTCGGCGCGGCCGGCGGCGGCCAGGAGCACGATCACGCCCGCGGCGGCGACTGTCTTCATCGAGAGTCCTCCTTGAAAGGGGCCCACGCTATGATGCGGGCCATGCCGGACACCCGCATCCCCGCCATCAAGGTCATCCTGCTGCCGAAGGACACCAACGCGCTGGGCACGATCTTCGGGGGCGTGATCCTCTCCCACATCGACCTCGCCTCCGCGGTGGAGGCGCGCAAGGCGGCGCGACACCGCTACGTCACCAAGGCCATGCGCGAGGTCGAGTTCCACGAGCCGGTCTTCCTGGGCGACATCGTGAGCTTCTACACCGAGACGGTGCGCGTCGGCCGGACCTCGATCACGGTGCGCGTGAGCGTGGAGGCGGAGCGCTGGGGCGGCGGCCACGGCGAGAAGGTCAAGGTCACCGAGGCCGAGGTCGTCCTCGTCGCCGTCGACGGGTCGGGCCAACCCACGCCGATCGTGCCCTAGGGCGATCGCGGCCGCGACATCCTCAGGCGCGGTCGCGGGGCCGGGGCGGCCCCGACGGCTCGGGCTTGAGCCGCCCGGCCTCGGCGAGGGCGCGGCGGAGCAGGAACTCGATCTCGGCGTTGAGGCTGCGGAGGTCGTCGTTGGCCCAGCGCTGCACCGCCTCCAGCACCGTGTGGTCGATCCGGAGGAGGAAGCTCTTGCGCTCCGCCACGCCTGGATGCCCCCGCCGCTACTGGTAGATCGTCCCGGTGTTGACGACGGGCTGGGCCTCGCGGTCGGCGCACAGCACCACGAGCAGGTTCGAGACCATGGCCGCCTTGCGCTCGTCGTCGAGCCGCACGTGCGAGCTCTTCTCGAGGAGTTCCAGGGCCATGTCCACCATGCCCACCGCGCCCTCCACGATCTTCTGGCGCGCCGCGATCACCGCCGCCGCCTGCTGCCGCCGCAGCATGACCGCCGCGATCTCCGGGGCATAGGCCAGGTGGCTCAGGCGCGCCTCCATCACGTGCACGCCCGCGCGGCCCAGCCGCTCCTGGATCTCGGTCTTGAGGTTGGCCGTGACCTCGGCGGAGGACCCGCGCAGCGAGATGTGCGCGTCGTCGTGGGCGTCGTAGGCGTAGCGGCTGGCCAGGCCGCGCACCGCCGCCTCCGTCTGGACCTTCAAGTAGTCCTCGTAGTCGTCGACCTCGAACACCGCCTCCGCGGTGTCGACCACGCGCCACACCACCACCGCCGCGATCTCGATCGGGTTGCCGTCGGCGTCGTTGACCTTCAGCCGTCCGCTCTCGAAGTTGCGCACGCGCTGCGAGATGCTCCGCTTGGTGAAGAACGGGTTGGCCCAGCGCAGGCCCGGCGTCTTCACCGTTCCCGCGTAGTCGCCGAAGAGCTGGAGCACCTTGCCCTCGTTGGGGTTCACGATGAAGAGCCCGCGGAGGCCGATGGCGCAGACGACGGCGACGAGCAGCCAACCGAACGCGACTCCGTCCTGGTGGGCCGGCACCGACCTCACGAACGAGATCAGGCTGCCGACGAAACCCGCCAGGAACACCACGAACATCAGGAACCCGTTGGCGCCGGACCGCACGCGCTCGCGGACCATCCTTGTCCTCCAGGAATGTGATACCACTACGATATCACAATGATATATACGAAGCAAGCCTTTCCTGTGTTCCGCCGCGCCGGGCCATCGCGTACGATGAGGGGTCCGCCGTGAGCACCGCCACTGCGCCCGCGCGTCGCACGCTGAAGGTCGTCTGTCCGCACGACTGCCCGGACACCTGCGTGATGACGGTGGACGTCGAGGACGGGCGCGCCGTTGGCATCGGCGGGGATCCCGGCCATCG
>JBGPBV010000212.1:0-9599 GCA_041481445.1 Vicinamibacteria bacterium | reverse complement strand
GTCCACCCACAGGCGGCGCACCACGCCCGACTTCAGGTTGACCTTCAGCTCGTGCGCGGCGCCGCCGGGCAGCGTCGCGCTGCCCACGAGCTCCACGCGGTGGCCCTTGGCCTTCCAGTCCACGAGCGGCCCGTCGATGTCGGCCTGCTCGGCGCTGAGGGCGGCGGCGTCGGGCGGCATCGGCTCCGGGTCGAGGCGGCCGTCGAGGGGGGAGACCTGCCAGCCGGCGGCGCCGTCCCACACGTAGACGCCCGTCGTGCCCTGGAAGGCGAACTCGGTGCGGATGCGGCCGGGCCGCGCGATCTCGCGCCTCACGATCGCCTCCCGGCCCGGTCCGGCGATGGCCCGGCCCGCCATGCGCACCGTCCGCACCGCGGCCAGCGCCTCGCGGCCCCCGCGCGCGGCCACCTGCCGGGCCACCACCTCGTCCACCGTCTGCGCCTGGGCGGCGGCGGACCCGAGGACCACCCCCACGACGAAGAGGAGACGCATGCGCACGGGTGTCACCTGCGCACCGGTAGCGGCCGTGGGGCGACGGGCCGTACGGTCGGCCGCGTCGGCCACACGGCGGGCCCGGCACCCCAGCCGTAGAGGGGCACGCCGACGTACGCCGGCTGGGCGGCGGCGGCGGCCTCGGCCTCCCTCGCCCGCGCCTCGGCCTCCTGCGCCCTCGCCTCCGCCTCGCGGGCCCGCGACTCCGCCTGGCGGACCTCCTGCTCGCGGTGCTCCTCCGCGGCGCGGTCGCCGAGGATCGCCTGCTGCTCGGCGGGCGTCATCCACTCGCCCTCGAAGCTCACGAAGCCGCGCGCGCGGTAGGCCTCCTCCTCCGTCATCCACCGGCCGTCGATCTTCACGTTGCCCAGAGCGGCGTTGACGCGCGGGTCGTCCGGCGCCACGCTCAGCGCGCGGTGCCAGGCCTCGCTGGCCTGGGTGCCGAGGCCCTGGGCTGCGGCCCACTCGCCCAGCGCCAGCCATCCCTCGAGGTCGCCGGCGGGCAGGCGGACGGCGCGGTCCTGGTACTCCTGGAGCGCGGAGTGGCCCTCCTCGATGCGCAGCACGCTCGACATCGGGACCCCGATGCGGCCGGCCCCGATGTCCATCTCGACGGCGGTGGCGGTCCGGCTGATGATACGGCCCGAGAACTCGCCGCCGCTCTTGAGGTAGACGACGTCGGAGGACGCGGCCAGGGGCAGGACGAAGGCGACGAAGGTGAGTGTCGGCGTCCTCACGGGGTCAATACGCCTTCAGCCCGGCCGACTGGAACGCCGCCCGCGTCCGCTCGATCAGTTTCGCGGACGGAGGCTGCACGTCGCCCAGCTCGTACTTGAGGGCCAGCTCCTTCCACTTGAACCGGCCCATCTGGTGGAAGGGCAGGACGTCCACGCGCTCGACGTTGCCGAGAGAGGCGGCGAAGCGGGCGATCTGGGCGACCTCGTCGGGATCGTCCGACCATCCGGGCACGAGCACGAAGCGCACCCAGACCGGCCGCCGGCGCTCCGCCAGCCGGCGCGCGAACGCGAGGGTCGGGCCGACGTCCATGCCCGTGAGGCGGCGATGCCGGTCGGGGTTCCAGCCCTTGATGTCGAGCAGGACGAGGTCGATCATCTCCAGCTCGGCGTCGCTCAGGCGGTCGCCGTAGTAGCCGTTCGTGTCGAGGGCGGTGTGGATCCCCATCACCTTGGCCGCGGAGAAGAGCTTGACCGCGAAGCGGTGCTGCATGAGGGCCTCGCCGCCGCTCAGGGTGAAGCCGCCCCACATCGCCTTCAGCCCGTGGCGGTACTTGCGCAGCTCCTCCGTGGCCCGGGCCAGGGTGACGGGGATGCCGTTGGTCATGGTCCAGGTGTCGGGGTTGTGGCAGTACAGGCACCGCCACATGCAGCCGGCCGTCCACGCGACCAGGCGCACGCCGGGGCCGTCCACGGCGGAGCCGGTCGTGAACGAATGAAGGAACCCCATGTCCCCGGTGGCGAGGGCGGACCGGACGTCCGCCTCCGGAACGTCCTTGCCGAGGTTGACGCGGAGCTCGAACGGGCTCCTGGCGGCGAGCGGGGTCGCCGCCGGCGGTGGTGTCTCAGTCACGGTGCCCCCTGGCGCCATCGGCCGCTACTTCCTGGCCGTGGCCGTGATCTCGATCTGCCCCGGCCCCACGAGCTTGGCGACGACGACCGTGGTCCGGGTCGGACGTGGGTCCTTGAAGTACGTCGTGTAGACGGCGTTCATTCGTTGGAACATCGCGCCGTCGGTGAGGTACACCTGCACGCTCACGACGTCGGCGGGCGACATCCCCGCCTCCTTGAGCACTGCGCCGACGTTGTCCAGGGCCTGTTTCACCTCGGCCTCGAAGGTGCCGGGGATCTTCCCGTCCTTGTCCTCTCCGCCCTGGCCCGAGACGTAGAGCGTGCCGTCCACGAGGATCCCGGGGCTGTAGTTCCCGCCCGGCTTCGTGCCCGGCGGGCGGACGATCTGCTTCTCCGCGCCGAGGGCCAGCCCGCACAAGAGCACGACCAGGCTCAGTGCGCCGACGATCCGCTTTGGCATCGAGGCTCCTTTCATGGTCACGCCCCGTGGAAGGTCCGGTTGATCACGTCCATCTGCTGCTCGCGCGTGAGCCGCACGAAATTGACCGCGTACCCCGACACCCGGATGGTGAGGTTCGGGTACTTCTCGGGGTGGTCCATCGCGTCGAGGAGAGTGTCCCGGTTCAGCACGTTCACGTTCATGTGATAGCCGGTGCTGCCGAAGAACGCGTCGAGGATGGAAGTCATGTTGGTGACGCGGTCCTCGGCCACGCGCCCGAGGCCTTCCGGCACCAGGGTGGCGGTGAGGGAGATGCCGTCGGCGGCGTCGCGGTAGGGGATCTTGGCCACGGAGGCGGCGGCGGCGTGGATGCCGTGGCTGTCCCGGCCGTGCATCGGGTTGGCGCCGGGCGCGAAGGGCTCCCCCTTGCGGCGGCCGTCGGGCGTGTTCCCGGTGGCCTTGCCGTACACGACGTTCGAGGTGATGGTCAGGATCGACTGCGTGTGGAGGGCGTGGCGATAGGTCGGGTACTTCCGGAGCTTGTTCATGAACGTGCTGACGACCCAGGTGGCGAGGTGGTCCACGCGGTTGTCGTTGTTGCCGAAGACCGGGAACTCGCCCTCCGTCCGGTAGTCCGTCACCAGCCCCGTCTCGTCACGGACGACGTGGACCCTGGCGTGCTTGATCGCGGAGAGGCTGTCCGCGACCACGGACAGGCCGGCCATCCCGAAGGCCATCGTCCGCAGGGGCGCGTAATCGTGCAGCGCCATCTCGACGCGCTCGTAGGCGTACTTGTCGTGCATGTAGTGGATGACGTTCATCGCGCTGACGTAGACGGAGGCCAGCCAGTCCATCATCTTCTCGAGCTTCGAGACGACGTCGTCGAAGTCGAGGACCTCGCCCTTGACCGGCTCGAAGATCGGACCCACCTGCTCGCCGCTCGCCTCGTCGCGGCCGCCGTTGATCGCGTAGAGGAGGCACTTGGCGAGGTTGGCCCGGGCCCCGAAGAACTGCATCTGCTTGCCCACGAGCATGGGCGAGACGCAGCAGGCGATGGCGCCGTCGTCGCCCCAGGTCCGCCGCATGATCTCGTCGCTCTCGAACTGGAGCGAGCTCGTGTCGATGGCGACCTTCGACGCGAAGCGACGGAAGCCGTCGGGCAGGCGCGGCGAGTACCAGATGGTCAGGTTCGGCTCCGGGGCGGGGCCGAGGTTGTAGAGGGTCTGGAGGAAGCGGAAGCTCGTCTTGGTGACCAGCGGCCGGCCGTCGTCCCCCATCCCGGCGATGGACTCGGTGACCCAGGTCGGGTCGCCCGCGAACAGCTCGTCGTACTCCGGGGTCCGGAGGAAGCGGACGATGCGCAGCTTGATCACGAAGTCGTCGACGATCTCCTGGCTCTGCTCCTCGGTGAGGGCGCCCGCGGCCAGGTCCCGCGCGAAGTACACGTCGAGGAAGGTCGAGGTCCGCCCCAGCGACATGGCGGCGCCGTTCTGCTCCTTCACCGCCGCCAGGTAGCCGAGGTAGAGCCACTGGACGGCTTCCTTCGCGCTCGCCGCCGGCCGCGAGACGTCGAAGCCGTAGCTCTTCGCCATCTGCTGCAGCTCCTTGAGCGCGCGGATCTGCTCGGACAGCTCCTCGCGGTCGCGGATGATGTCTTCCGTGGAGGGCTCGGCGTCGAGGGCCGCCTTCTCCTGCTGCTTCTTCTCGACCAGGCGCGCGACACCGTAGAGGGCGACGCGCCGGTAGTCGCCGATGATGCGGCCCCGGCCGTAGGCGTCGGGCAGCCCGGTGAGGACGTGGGAGCTGCGGCATTTCCGGATGTCCGCGGTGTAGGCGTCGAAGACGGCCTCGTTGTGGGTCTTGCGGTACTTGGTGAAGGCCTCCACCACGTGTGGATCGGGCTCGTAGCCGTAGGCCTTCAGCGCGCCCGCGACCATGCGGAAGCCGCCATTGGGCATGATCGCGCGCCGGAGGGGCGCTTCGGTCTGGAGGCCGACGATGACCTCGTTCTCGCGGTCGATGTAGCCGGGGCCGTGGGCGGTGATGGAGCTCGGGATCTGCGAGATCTCGAGCACGCCCTTCTTTCGCTCCTCGACGAACAGCGCGGAGAGCTTGTCCCAGATCCTGAGGGTGCGCGGGGTGGCGGGGGCGAGGAAGGCCTCGTCTCCCTCGTAGGGCTCGTAGTTCTGCTGGATGAAGTCCCGGACGTCGATCTCCTTCTGCCAGAGGCCGGTCCGGAATCCCCGCCAGGGAGCGCTCGCCCCTTCGGTGCCGGTCTCGTGCTGCGTGGTGGAAGCCATGGACCTTTCCTCGCTCCTGCCCGCTAGGCGCGGGCGGACATCAGTCCCAGCAGCAGCCCCGTGTGCCGGGCGATCATCAGCTCCTCGTTGGTCGGGATCACCCAGGCCGAGAGCCGGCTTCGCGCGCTGGAGATCCGGGGTCCCTTCTTCGCGTTGAGAAGGGCGTCGATCTCGAGGCCCAGCCACGCACAGGCCTGGCCGATGCGCTGCCGGATCTCGGGCGAGTTCTCGCCGATGCCGGCGGTGAAGACGAGCCCGTCGACCCCGCCCAGCACCGCCGCCAGCGCGCCGATCTCCTTGGCCGCGCGGTACACGAAGTAGTCGACGGCCAGCCGGGCGCCGGGCTCGGGGTTGCCCAGCAGGTCGCGCATGTCGTTGCTGATCCCGGAGATGCCGAGCAGGCCCGACTTCTTGTAGAGGATGGTCTCGACGTCCTTCGCGGTGAGCCCGAGGCCCTGGAACAGGTAGAGCACCACCCCGGGATCGAGCGCCCCGGGGCGCGAGCCCATGCAGAGCCCATCGAGGGCGGTGAACCCGAAGCTCGAGTCCACGCTCTTTCCATCCCGCAGCGCGCAGAGGCTGGCCCCGCTGCCCAGGTGGGCGACGATCACGCGGCCGTGGGCGATCTCCGGCGCGACGTCGGGCAGCACCGAGGCGATGTACTCGTAGGACAGGCCGTGGAAGCCGTAGCGCTGCACGCCGCCCCCCCGGACCTCGAGCGGGAGCGGGATCACCTCCGCCACCGGCGGCTGGCCCCGGTGGAACGCGGTGTCGAAGCAGGCCACCTGCGGCACCCCGGGAAGCCGCTCGGCGACGGCCTCGATGGCGGCCAGGTTGTAGGGCTGGTGGAGGGGAGCCAGGGGCACCAGCTTGCGCAGCTCCTCCAGGACCTGGAGCGTGACGACGACGGGACCGGCGAAGCGCGGCCCCCCGTGGACGACACGATGGCCCACGCCGAGCACGCGCGCGCCGCCGTACCGGGAGCGGAGCCAGGCGGCCAGGCTCTCGAGCGCGGCCCGGCCGTCGCGCACGGCCGCGTCCAACCGCTCGTCCGCGAGGGCCTTGCCCGCTTCGTCCCTGGCCGACAAGCGCGGCGCCGTCCCGATCCCCTCGATCTGGCCGCGCGCCTCCAGCCGCCAGGCCTCGACCCCCGGCCTCCGGTAGACGCAGAACTTCAGGCTCGAAGAGCCCGCGTTGAGGACGAGGGCGTAGTCGTCCATGGCGACCCCTACCTCACCGCCGGCAACTGCTGCTGCCGCCGCGCATGGGCCGCCAGCATCGCGACCGCGCAGCTCGCGATCCTCGAGCGGACGCTGTCGGCGCGGCTGGTCAGGATGATGGGCACACGGGCGCCGAGCACGAGCCCGGCGCTGTCGGCCTTGGCCAGGAAGGTGAGCTGCTTGGCCAGCATGTTGCCGGCTTCGAGGTCGGGGACGAGGAGGATGTCGGGGTCGCCGGCGACCTCGGACTGGATCCCCTTCGTCCGAGCCGCCTCCGTGCTGATCGCGTTGTCGAAGGCCAGCGGGCCGTCCAGGATGCCGCCCGTGATCTGCTTCCGGTCGGCCATCTTGCACAGGGCGGCCGCATCGAGGGTGGCCGGCATCTTCGAGTTCACGGTCTCCACCGCGGCCAGGATCGCGACCTTGGGGCGCTCGACGCCGAGCACGATGGCGAGGTCGATGGCGTTCTGGCAGATGTCGACCTTGTCCTCCAGGGTCGGCGCGATGTTGATGGCGGCGTCGGTGACGATCAGGACCTTGTGGTAGGTCGGCACGTCCATGATGAAGACGTGGCTGATGCGGCGTCCCGTGCGCAGTCCCGTCTCGCGGGCCACGACGGCGGCCAGCAGCTCGTCGGTGTGGAGGCTGCCCTTCATCAGGAGCTCGGCCTTGCCCTCGCGCACGAGCGCCACCGCCTTCGCCGCCGCCGCGCGGCCGTCCGGGGCGTCCACGATCTGGACGCGACCGAGGTCGATCCTGGCCGTGCGCGCGATCTCCTCGATCGTCGCCTCCGGGCCCACGAGGATCGGCTCGATCAATCCCTTCTCGCCGGCCTCGACCGCTCCGGCCAGGGCCGACTCTTCGCAGGGATAGGCCACCGCGGTGGGCACGGCGGGCAGGGTCCGGCACCTCTCCAGGAGCCGCTCGTACTTTCCCGTTCCCGTCTCTCGAGTCATGCGATCTCCCGTGCGGCGGCCAGGGCGGGCGGAGCCGCCACTCGTCCCGTCTCCCGCAAGAAGAAGGTGAGGACCATCGCGAGGCCGACGCCGAAGATCAGGGGCAGGAACGCGGCCTGGTAATGCCCCAGCGTCATGGAGTCGGCCGCGCCGGCCGCGCCCCGGAGGAGCCCGGCGAACACGGGGCCCAGGAGCGCGCTGAACGTGAAGTTGAGGAAGTTGACCACTCCGGTGGCGGTGCCGCTCACCTCGGGCGGATTGGCTTCCTTGATCACGGTATAGGGCAGCATGGCCGCGCCCGAGCCGAGGCCGGTCACGATCCCGAGGACGTACGGCGGAAGGAGGTCCACCGGGCCGTAGAGGATCCAGACGAGGCAGGCCAGCAGGACGAGCGCGCCCCCCATGATCACCGGCTTGCGCCGGCCGACCCGATCGGAGACGAGGCCGAGGAGCGGGCAGCCGATGATCCAGCCCAGCGGAACCGCGGCCGAGCGCGTCACCGCCGCCGCGTATTCGAAGCCCCGGGCCTCCTGCAGGTAGCGGACGCCCCAGACCATGTCGAAGATGGTCGTGGGGATGAACAGGAGGCCGGCGATCATCCCGCACAGGATCGACTGCGGGTTGGCAAGGACGAGGCCCATCGCGCGGCCCGCGCTCCGCATCCAGTCGCCGCCCGCGTCCGGCTTCTCTTCCCGCGGGAGGAGCACGAACAGGAGGGCGGCGATGGCCAGACCGGCCACGCCCATGACGATCCAGAAGCGATTCCAGGGGACACCGGACGCGATCACCGGTCCGACCACGAACTGGCCGGCGGACCCGCCGGCCATGCCGAACATCTGCGTGGCCCCGATGAGCGTGGCCGCGCGCGAGGCGGGGAAGCTCGTGGTGGCGATGTAGACGGCGCCCACGAGCGCGAAGACGCCCCCCGCCCCCTGCAGCACGCGGCCGAGGCTGGCCACCCCGCTGCTGCCGAAGGCGAACAAGAGCGCCCCCACGCCGACGGCGGCCGCGCCCAGGGGGACCACCCGGCGCGGCCCCAGCCGGTCCATCGCCACTCCCGCCACCAGGCTGAACGGCGAGTAGCCGTAGTAGAAGAGGCCCACCATCGAGGCCACGCCCATCGCGCTGAGACCGAAGGCTTCCGAGAGCTGCGGCATCATGACGGCCGGCGCCGAGCGGAGCGTGTACTGGTAGAAGTAGTACACGGCCGTCACGAGCCACGCGACGCCGGCCGCCTTCACTAGCAGAGCACCACCGAGACGGCGAGGCCGCCCTCGGACGTCTCCTTGTACTTGGAGTTCATCTCCTTGGCCGTCAGCGCCATGGCGTTGACGGTGGTGTCGAAGTCCAGGCGGCGGTTGGCGGGGATCTCGTTGCTCGCGATCATGAAGCCGGTCCAGGCCTTGACCGCCCCGAACGCGCAGCGCTCGATGCACGGCACCTGCACGAAGCCCGCGACCGGGTCGCACGTCATCCCCAGGTGATGCTGCAAGGACGACTCGGCGGCGTTGGCGACGACCTGGTGGCTCTGGTCGCTCGCCTGCGCGATCAGGGCCGCGCCCATCGCCGAGGCCACGCCGATCTCGGCTTGGCAGCCGCCCTCGGCGCCGGACAGGGTGGCGTTGTGCTTGCAGAGGTAGCCGATGGCGGCGGCGGCGATCAGGCCGCTGCGGATCTTGTCCTGCGGCAGCTTGCGGCCGCCCTCTCCGAGCGCATAGACGATCGCGGGGATGACGCCGGCGGAGCCGCCGGTGGGCGCGGTGACGACGAGGTGTCCGCGCGCGTTCTCTTCCGACCCGGCCAGGGCATAGGCCGAGATGACCCCCACCCCGCGTTGCCTCTCGAAGGTGTCGTCCATCGCGCGCTTGTAGACCTCGCCGGCCTTGGTCTTGAGCTTGATGGGGCCGGGCAGGGTGGAGGTGGGGGCGGCGAGACCGGACTTGACGATGTTCACCATCGCCGTCGCGATCTTGTCGAGGAAGGCATTGACCTCCGCCTCGCTCTTGCCGGAGACGGCCACCTCGTTCGCCATGGCGACCTGCGCGATGGTGAGGTTGTTCTTCTCCGCATGCGCCTGCAGCTCCTTCATGGTGGCGTACGGGTACTTCGGCTGGCCCTTCTTCGGCGGCTGGTAGCCCTTCCACTCGATGAACCCGCCGCCGACCGAGTAGTACTCCTGCTCGAGCAGCACGGTGTCGCCCGCCATCAGCTTGCAGGTCATCGTGTTGGGGTGCGGAAAGTCGCCCTTGGGGGCGTCGTAGACGATGTCCTTGAGCGACACGTCGAACGTCTTGCTGCCGAGCTTCACCGGGAAGACCTGGTCCGGCTTCGTGGCCAGGCTGTCGAGGAACGCCGGCTCGACGGTGGCCGGCTCCTTGCCGATCACCCCGGCCAGGGAGGCGCGCTCCGTGCCGTGCCCCTTGCCGGTGGCGCTCAGGCTGCCGAAGAGGTGGACCTTGAGGCTCGTCACCTTGGCGAGCTGGTCCGCGGGCAGCTTGGTGCAGCGCTGGTAGAAGTCGTAGGTGATGCGCATCGGGCCGATGGTGTGCGAGCTGGAGGGCCCGGGTCCGACCTTGTAGAACTCCTCGAGGGTCGTCATCACCGGC
>JBGPBV010000211.1:0-9661 GCA_041481445.1 Vicinamibacteria bacterium | reverse complement strand
GGATAGGCGCGCTCGGTCATCTCGTCGTAGCCGCTCGGCATCTCCACCTCGCGTCCGCCGGGCAGCTCGTAGAGGGACAGGTCCACCGCGCATCCGCGGTTGTGACGCGAGCCCTGGCGAGGGTCGGCCACGAACTCGTGCTTGTCCTTTGGCGTGACTTCCCAGAAGAGCTTCGTGACCGACCAGGGCCGGTAGCCGTCGAACACGACCACGCCGTAGCCGTTCTCGCGCAGGCGAAGGTGCGCGCGCACCAGCGCGTCGGCCGCTGGTCGCTGCAGGAACGCCCGGGCCTCCGTGTAGAGCGGCCGCCCCACGAAGTTGTTCGCGGTCGCGTAGCGCACGTCGAGGTGGATCGTGGGATCGAGGGTCACGATCTCGACGAGGTCGGGCGCGCGCTTGCCCGTCTCCACGGGCGGCCGCAACGGCGCGCACGCGCCCGCGATCGAGACGGCAAGGAGGCCCATCGCGCCCGCCCGCCCCGCCCCCCGCGCGCGCCGTGAATTTCCGGCGGGTGGTTGACGTGTCCGCGCCCCGGGCTCGATCATCGGGGAGACCTCCTCCCGGAGCCCGCATCATGACATCGATCGAAGGCGACGCCCCGGACGTGCGGCCGGAGCCGTTGCATCCCGGCCCGGACGTGAACGTCGGCCCCCTGGAGCGGGGACTCTCCGTCACCGTCGGCGCCGCCCTGCTCGCCCTCGCGCTGTCCCGCCGGCGCGGCCGCGGCTCGCTGGCTCTCGGCCTGCTCGGCGGCTACCTGGCCTGGCGCGGCGCGACCGGGCACTGCCCGCTCTACGACGCGCTCGACACCGGGAGCGCGGAGGACGAGGAGGACGAGCGGCTCGACGCGGGCGGCCACTACGACGTCTCGGTGGAGGCCACGGCCACCATCGGCCGGACGCCGGAGGAGGTCTACGCATTCGTCCGGCGGATGGAGAATGCGCCGCGGTTCCTGGCCTTCGTCGAATCGGTCGAGCCGCTGGACGGGACCCGCGCGCTCTGGAGGGCTCGTTTTCCCGGCGGCGGGCGCTTCACCTGGGAATCCGAGGTCCTGGAGGACCGGCCGGGCGAGCTGCTCGTCTGGCGCTCGCAGCCGGGTTCGGCCGTCCACCAGGCGTGCGCAGTGCGATTGCGGCCCGCTCCCGGAGGCGGCACCGAGGTGCGGCTCGACGTCGAGTTCGAGCCACCCGCCACCCCGCTGGCGCGGGTGGTCTCGTGCCTCTTCAGTGACTCGGACCGCTACGTCGTGGAAGAGGACCTCCAGCGGCTCAGGCAGCTCCTGGAGTCGGGGGAGATCATCCCCCTGCGCGGACTCGCGGCGGGCTCGCCGGACACCGACGCGGGGCCTTGACCGCGCCGCCCGCGCCGGCTCAGACGTAGACGGCGCGGCCGCGTCGCGCTTGCTCGTCGAGCCAGGAGCGCGGCACCTCGAGGCCGTTCCAGCGCAGGTCCAGCTTCGCGAGGGACGGCAGGCCCTCGAGGCAGGCGGGCAACGTGGCCAGGCGGTTGCCCCTCAGGTCGAGGAACGCGAGGCGCTCGAGCCCAGCCATCTCGTCGGGAAGGCGCGCGAGGGCGTTGTTACGGAGGTCGAGGTGGGTGAGCGTCCGCATCCGGCCCAGGCCCGCCGGCAGCTCCTCCAGGCCGTTGTCGCTCAGGTGCAGCTCGCGCAGGCCGTCCAGGGCCCCGATGGCCTCCGGCAGCCGCCGGATCTGGTTGCCGTACAGGCGCAGCTCGCGCAGGCCGGTCATGCCGCCGATCGCGTCCGGCAGCGCGGCCAGGCGGTTGTGGGTCAGGTTGAGGTAGGCGAGCGTGGTGAGCCGCGTGAGCGGGACGGGCATCTCGGCCAGGCGGTTGTGGCTCAGATAGAGGAATCCCGTGAGCGCGGGCAGGTCGCCGAGGGCGTCCGGGAGCGTCGTGAGCTGGTTGTGCCCGAGGTCGAGCGTCTCGAGACGCGTGAGCCTCCCGATGCGCTCGGAGACGGCCGCGAGCGCGGTCTCGGCCACGATCAGCGTCCGCAGCTCCGTCAGGTCCCACACGCCGTCGGGGATCGACGTGACCTGGTTGCGCCCGAGGCTGAGCGACTCGAGCCGCGCGAGCGATCCGACGGAAGCGGGGATCTCGGCGAGGGAGCTCCCGTAGAGGCCCAGACGGCGCAGCGCGCCCAGGCGTTCCAGGCCGGCGGGCAGGGTCAGGATCGGGTTCGCGCCGGCGTGGAGCTCCTCCAGCCCCGCGAGCTCACCGATCGATTCGGGCAGGGCGCTCAGCGCATTCGCGTCGAGGTAGAGCCGCCGGAGCCGGCCGAGATCGCCGATGGAGGGCGGCAGGACGGCCAGGCGATTGCCGGTCAGGTCGAGCGACTCGAGATGGGTCATGGCGAAGACGGAAGCGGGGACCGCGGCCAGCCGGCAACGGCGCAGGGACAACGCGATCAAGGATCCGTCGCGGACGAGGGCGCCGACGTCGTCGGGGAGGCGCGCGGCGGTCTCGGCCGCGCGCGCGACGATCGCCCCTCCCTCGTCGAGCGCGCCCTGGGCGCGCAGCCGCGCCGCGAGGTCGGTGAGCGCCCTCGCGTCCCCCGGTCGCGGCGCGCGGTCGCTCACTCGACCATCACCACGCGGAACCGCAGGCGATCGCCGGGCGAGAGCTGGGCCAGACCCGGCAGGTCCGCGGCCACGACCGTCGCGATCTTCGGGTATCCGCCGGTGGTGGGACCGTCGCCCATCATGACGATGGGCTGGCCGTCGGGCGGAACCTGGATGCATCCCGGCACCATGCCGTCGGTGAGGATCTCGCCCTTGTCGCGATGGGCGAGCGGGGGGCCGGAGAGACGGCAGCCGGTGCGGTCGGACAGCGGCCCGACCTCGAAGGTCCCCGTCTCCAGTCGCGCGAGCGCCTCCTCGGTGAACATGTCGTCCTGGGGGCCGGCCACCACGCGCACGACCAGCGGCGTCCCGCGCGGCGATGAGGACGGGCGCGGCGCCGCCGGCTCCGGCGACACGGGCGCGGGGCGGCCGACCGCGAGCAGGTCGCCCGGGCGCAGGGGGCGGCCTTCGAGCCCGCCGAAGCCGGCCAGGAGGTCGGTCGCGCGCGAGCCGAGCACTTCCGGCACCGCGAGGCCGCCCGCGAACGCGACGTACGCGCGCAATCCGGCGCGGCGGTCGCGCATCGAGAGGACGTTGCCCGCGCGGGCGACCACCGCCCGCTCCGCGGGCACCGGCCAGGCTCCGAGGTCGGCCCGCTCGAGGACGGCGCCCAGGTCGGCCCCCGCCAGCGCGAACCGCATCGTGCTCAGGAAGCGCAGGACGGGACCCGAGGCCGTGCACTCCAGAAGGGCGGCGCCGTCCCGGTTGCCGAGCGCGCGGTTGGCGGCGTGGGCGGCACCCGGGTCCAGCGCCCCGCACCACGGCACTCCGAGCCGGCGATGACCGCGGCGGCCGTCGTCCTGGACGGTGGTGAGGAGGCCGCCCTCCAGCACCTCGATCGCGGGCAGGCTCGGGTACTCGAGCGTGCGCGGCGGCGCGGCGTCCGCCTCCAACTCGCCAGGAGCGAACCGCACGCGGTCGCCGGGCCGGACGAGGGCCGGCGCCTCCGCGAACGGATCGAAGAGGAGCCGCCCGGTGCGGCCGAGCAGGTTCCACCCGCCGGGCGAGGCGCAGGGGTACACGCCGGTGAGGCGGCCGGCCACGGCGACGCTCCCCGCGGGCACGCGCGGGCGTGGAGAGGACCGGCGCGGCATGTCCAGCTCGGGGGCCACGCGGCCGAGGTAGGCGAAGCCGGGCAGGAACCCGACGAAGAACGCCGTGTACTCCTCGGCGGCGTGGCGCGCCACCACCTCGGCCTCGGAGAGCCCGCGGCGCCGGGCGACGTCGGCGAGGTCGGGTCCGTGCTCGCCGCCGTAGGCCACGTGGATGACGTGGGCCGACCCCGGAGGTGGAGTGGCCGCGGGCACGTCGAGCAGGCGCTCGAGGGCGGCGCGGGCCTCGGCGAAGGTGGACTGCGCGCGCTCGTAGACGACGAGGAGGGAGGCGAAGGCGGGCACGGACTCGCGGAAGCCGGGGAAGCCGCGGGCGCGCACGACCTCGTCGAGGGCGCGCACGCGCGCGTTGATCGCGAGGTCGAGGGTGCGCGAGAGCTCGACGGTGAGCGCGCCGTCCCCGACGGGCAGGATGCGCGCGCGCGTCTCGCTCACACCGCCAGCGGCTGGACGGTCACGCCCGCGGACTCCAGGGCGCGGCGCACCGCCGCCGCGTTGGCCACCGCGGCCGGGTTGTCGCCGTGGAGGCACAGCGTGTCCGCGCGCAGGGCGACCTCGCGGCCGTCGACGGCGGTCACGCGGCCCTCGGTGGCGATGCGCACGGCCTGGGCGGCGGCCAGGGCGGGGTCGCTGAGCACGGAGCCGGGCTCGCGCCGCGACTGGAGGGTGCCCGCGGGCGTGTAGCGGCGGTCGGCGAAGGCCTCCGCCGCGAAGCGCAGCCCTTCCGCCTCCGTGGCCTGCCGCATCACCTCCGTCGAGGCCAGGCCGACCAGGATCAGCTCGCGTCCGGCCCGGGCCACTCCGCGCGCCACCGCGCGCGCCACCCGCTCGTCCTCCGCCGCCTGGTTGTAGAGCGCGCCGTGCGGCTTGACGTGCACGACGCGGGTGCCGTGGGCGCGGGCGAAGGCCTGCAAGGCGCCCACCTGGTAGAGGACGTCTCGCTCGATCTCCTCCGGCGAGGCCTGGAGGGCGCGGCGGCCGAAGCCGCGGAGGTCTGGATGGCCGGGGTGGGCGCCGACGGCGACGCCCGCGCGCACGGCCAGCGCGACCGTGCGATCCATCACTTCGGGGTCACCGGCGTGGAACCCGCAGGCGACGTTGGCGGAGGTCACGAAGGCCAGGACGTCCGCGTCCCTTCCCATGGTCCAGGACCCGAAACCCTCGCCCACGTCCGCGTTGAGGTCGATGTGCGGCACCGCCGGTTCCGCGAGCGACTCTATCACCCGGAGTGAGGGGGCGCACGGCGAGGAATAGGACCGCCGCCGCGCCCGTATCGCGACCAGGAGGTGACGTCATGACGGTCGTGCTGCTTGCGCTCGCCCTTGCCGCCCCCGGGGGTCCGTCCCCCGTGAAGACCACCGCCGTCCCCGCCGTGTCGCGTCCGGCCGCGCCCGCCGCCCAGACCGCCGGACCGCGGGTGGAGGTCGCGTTCGTGCTCGACACCACCGGCAGCATGGGCGGCCTCATCGAGGGCGCCAAGCGGCGCATCTGGTCGATCGCGCGCCGCATCGGCGAGGGCCGGCCGCGCCCCGACCTCCGCATCGCCCTCGTCGCCTATCGCGACCTCGGCGATGCCTACGTGACGCGCACCTACGACTTCACCGGCGACATGGACGAGGTGTTCGGCCATCTCTCCGCCTTCCGCGCGGAAGGCGGCGGCGACACCCCCGAGCACGTCTCCGCGGCCATGCACGACGCCGTGCACCGCCTGACCTGGTCCTCCGGCCCCGCCCTGCGCATGATCATCCTGGTGGGCGACGCCCCGCCGCACCTCGACTACCAGGACGGCTTCGACTATCGCCGGCACGTCGGCGAGGCCCGGCAGCGCGGCATCGTGGTGGAGTCGATCCAGTGCGGCGACGACCCCCGGACCGCGCGGGTGTGGCAGGAGATCGCGTCGGCGGGGGCCGGCCAGTACGCGCGCATCGACGGGCAGGGTGGGATGCCGGTGCGGGTCACGGCCGTGGACGGCGAGCTGGCCCGGCTCAACGCCGAGCTCGCCTCGACGGTGGTGGCGGGAGGCACGGCCGCCGAGCGCCAGGACACCGAGGCCAAGCTCGCGCAGCGCCGCGCCATGGCGGCGCCGGCGGCGGTGGAGGCCGCGGGCTACTACGGCGCGCGGGACCGGGTGGCCGAGCACGACCTCGTGGACCTGCCGGTGGCGGAGCAGGTGAAGGCGCTGCCGTCGGCGCCGCCCGTGCTGAAGGGCAAGACCGAGAAGGAGGCGCTCCAGTACCTCCAGGACCAGAAGGCCCGGCGCGAGCAGCTCCAGTCGAAGATCCGCGAACTCACCAAGCAGCGGGAGGAGATCCTCTCCGCGGGCGCGCCCACGGACTCGTTCGACGAGAAGGTGGTCAGCGCCCTGATGGAGCAGGCGAAGAAGCAGGGCGTGCACTGACCGCTGCTCAAGTGAGCTAGCCGAATTCGCGTTCGTTTACCGGCCGATCCGTCGCCCTACCGGGAGACGTGTCCTCTGCGACACGTGACATACTGGGGCCCTTCATCTCAGCGGGGGACACGATGGCCGACCTGTCCATGCTGATCAACAACGCCGACGTCGCCGCCCGGAGCGGCGCCACGTTCGAGCGGCGCAACCCGGTGACGGGCGAAGTCGTCACCCGGGCGCCGGCGGCGGGAGTCGAGGACGCCAAGGCCGCCGCCGATGCCGCCGCGGCCGCCTTTCCCGCCTGGTCCGCCACCGGACCCGGCGAGCGGCGCGCCAAGCTGCTCAAGGCGGCCGACCTGCTCGAGAAGCGCACCGAGGACGTCATCGGCCTGATGATGGGGGAGACCGGCTGCATCGCGCCCTGGGGCGGCTTCAACTGCATGCTCGCCGCCAACATGCTGCGCGAGGCGGCGGGCATGACCACGCAGATCGCGGGCGAGGTCATCCCTTCGGACAAGCCCGGCTGCTTCGCGATGTCGGTGCGCCAGCCGGTGGGTGTCGTGCTGGGGATCGCACCCTGGAACGCGCCCATCATCCTGGGCGTGCGCGCCATCGCCATGCCCCTGGCCTGCGGCAACACGGTGGTGCTCAAGGCCTCCGAGCTCTGTCCGGCCACCCATCGCCTGATCGGCGACGTCATGCGGGAGGCCGGCTTCCCTCCCGGCGTGGTCAACGTCGTGACCAACGCCCCCGCGGATGCGGCGAAGATCGTCGAGGCCCTGATCGCGCACCCGGCGGTGAAGCGCATCAACTTCACGGGCTCCACTCGCGTGGGCCGGATCATCGCCGAGCTGGCCGCGCGGCAGCTCAAGCCCGTGCTGCTGGAGCTGGGCGGCAAGGCCCCGCTCGTGATCCTCGACGACGCCGACCTCGACAACGCCGTCAACGCCGCCGCCTTCGGGTCCTTCATGCACCAGGGCCAGATCTGCATGTCCACCGAGCGCCTGGTGGTGGACGAGAAGGTCGCCGACGAGTTCGTGAGGAAGTTCGGGGCCAGGGCGGCCGCCCTGCCCGCGGGCGATCCCCGCACGGGCAAGGTCGTGCTCGGCTCCCTGATCGACCGCGAGCCGGCCGAGCGCGTCGAGGCCCTGATCAAGGACGCGGTGGACAAGGGCGCCACCCTCGTCACCGGCGGCAAGCGCGACGGGACGATCATGAACGCGACCGTGCTCGACAAGGTGACCCCGGCCATGCGCATCTACAAGGAAGAGTCGTTCGGGCCGGTGGTGTGCGTGGTGCGCGCCCGCGGCGTGGACGAGGCGGTGCGCATCGCCAACGACACCGAGTACGGCCTGGCCGCCGCCGTGTTCGGGCGCGACATCGGACGCGCCATGGAGGTGGCGCGGCGCCTGGAGTCCGGCATGTGCCACATCAACGGCCCCACCGTGAGCGACGAGGCGCAGATGCCCTTCGGCGGGGTCAAGGCCAGCGGCTACGGCCGCTTCGGGGGCAAGGCCGCCATCGACGAGTTCACCGAGCTGCGCTGGATCACGATCGAGGACGCCGGCCAGCACTACCCGTTCTGAAGGCGGGCGCCCGGCGGCGGGGCCGCGGACGACGTCTTCGAGTCGGGGGTTGCCAGAGCTCGACCTTGTTCCCATCGGGGTCGAGGAACCAGCCGAACCGGCCATACGAATATTGCTGGATCCCGCCGACGATCCGGCCCCGGCCTCGACGGACCTGCGCGAGCGCGCCTTCGAGGTCGTCCACGACGAAGTTGATCATGAACGGCTTCCGGGACGGGCCGAAATACCGGGTCGTGCTCGGGAACACGCTCCAAACCGTGAAGCTTCCCCGCGGCATCGCGCCGGGCCGGAAGCTGGCCGCCGACTTCAGCTCCAGCTCGATGCCGAGATGCTTCGCATACCACTTCGCCAGGCGGCGAGGCCGCGAGGACTTGAAGAACACGCCGCCCACTCCGACCACCTTGGCCATCTCAGCGCGTGGTCCGTGGCGGTACGTAGTGGAACCGGACGAGATAGACGTTCTCACCCGGGCCGTGCTTCGCGACCTTGAGAAGGTCGACCACCCCTTTGAAACCCGATTCCCGGGCCAGCGCGGGAGTGATGTCCGCGAAGGTGATCGGCAGGATCGCATCCACCTCCACCTGGCCTTCGTCCATGCGGTACCGGCCGCCCACCCTCACGTGGGGACGCATCCATATCCGCACGCTGCAGGTGATGTCGCCGCGACGGACGCCCTCGCGCAGGCTCTTCGTGAAGATCATTTCTCAGCGACCGTCGGTCACGCGCGAGGTCCCCGCCCGCTCGTCGTCACCGACCTCGTGGGCCGCATCCCCTCCGTCTCCGGCACCCGCGGACCATCGATGACGTCCACCATGCCGGTCTCGAGAGAGTATTCCGCCCCGACGACCAGCAGGCCATCCTGCTCGCTCAGCCGCTCGATGAGCTCCGAGCCGTGGCGCAGCTGGTTGGCGGCGGCGCGCACGTTGGCGCGGACGGCCTCATCCACGAGGGCGTCCAGATCCCTCCCGAGGTCGGTGGCCAGCAGGCCTTCCACGGAGGGTCGAATGCGATCCACGATCGAGCGCAGGCTGCGCAATTGGCTGCGGTCGGCCCGCCGGAGCTCCTCGAGGGTGGCCGTCACCGCCCCGCACTTGGAGTGCCCCAGGACCATGACCAACCGTGTGCCGAATCGATCGGCGGCGAACTCCACGCTGCCGATCTGCGATGGAGCGACGACGTTTCCGGCCACACGGATGACGAACAGGTCTCCCAGGCCCTGGTCGAACACGATCTCGGCGGGCACGCGTGAATCGGAGCAGCCGAGGATGATCGCGAACGGCTGCTGGCCGGCCACCAGCTCCGCGCGTCGGGTCAGGCTGGACAGCCCGTCCACGCTGGGCGTGCCCGAGACGAAACGACGGTTCCCTTCGAGGAGGCGCTCCAGGGCCTCGAGCGCGGCAATGGTCAAGTGGCGTTCCTCCTTCCGTCCGTGCGGTCCCCTCATTGTGCGTCGTTCCCGCCCTCGCCGCACTCCTACCGCCGGGCGGGACACCGCTGGCTCGACGGCCTCCTCATTCGACGAGGCGGCCCGTCCGGACTTCGAATCGAAGAATGCCCCTGTCGACGGTCCGAACCTCGTACAGACCCTTCGCGTCGAGGCCAACGCACTGGCCCCATTCGTAATGGGAGACCGTTCTCTTCAGCTTTCCGAGGTCAGGCACCAGCTCACGGAGTGACCATTTCCGGATCATCCGGCCGTGCTCGTAGAACTGCAGCATCGTCCAGTCCGGCCGATAGTCGAGCGGCAAGAGGTTCAGGCCGCTGAAGCAGACGATCAAGTGATCCCCGTCGTCCGTTATGTCGAAGGAGCGCTGCCAGGGCGTCACCGTCCAGAGCTCGGTCCGATGCTCGCCCTCGACCCGATAGACGACGACGGCGTCCCGCTTCCGGTCCGCCACCGCGCAGTAGCGCCGGTTCGGCGACCATCGGACGATG
>JBGPBV010000210.1:0-9703 GCA_041481445.1 Vicinamibacteria bacterium | reverse complement strand
GGGTGCGGCACCGCCACCGAGTAGGCGGGGTAGAGGAGGGTGAGGAAGGATCCCCGCTCGGCGGTCAGGCACACGGCGTCCAGGCGCTCGCCCCCGCCGGCGAGGAAGGACTCGGTGTCCCGCAGGGCCAGGGGCACGATCGTCACGTTCGGAAACTCGCGTTCCACGAGCTGCCGCACGTACGGGAGGTCGGGGACGCCGACGCGGAGTCCCGGGGTCGCGCGCACCCTCGCCGCGTCGGAGAACTCCGCTCGCCGGTGGTCCAGGACCACGAACGCGAGCGTCTCGTCGAGGTAGGGCGGCGAGAACTCCACCCGGCTGGCCCGCCGCGTGGTCAGCAGGACGCCGGCCATGACGACGTCCACGCGCCCCGCCTCCAGCACCTCCACGAGCTGATCGCGGGGAACGGGGGCGAACTCGACCGTGACCCCGAGCTCCCGGGCCAGCGCATGCGCCATCTCCACGTCGAAGCCCACGAGCTCCCCGTGCGCGTTCAGGTGGCTGTAGGGACGTTGATCGGGGATGAAGCCCACCCGGATCCGGCCGCGCGCGCGCACCGTTTCCAGGATCGACGCGCCCTCCCGCGGCTTCGGCGGGGGATCGGCCGGAAGCTCCGCGAGCACGGTCGCTCCCTCCGAGGCCGGCCGCAGGAGGCCCATCTCCTTCGCGAGCCGCGCGCCCTCGTAGGTGCCCGCGCCCAGGGCCCGCAACGAGACGGCAAGGCCCCCGAGGGTGAGGGCCGTCACCGCGCCGGTCACGAGCGCAAACCGCAACAGGCGCGGACCCGACAGGCGAAGCTGGCCGCTCAGCGCGTAGGTGCCGGCCAGGGCGAGGACGACCATGTGCATGGCCGCGGCGAGGGTGCCGAAGCGGGAGTTGAGGACCCCGGTCGCGAGGAAGAGCTGGAAGGTGTCGGCGGGGACGCGCACGAAGTCGAGCAGGAAGGGGAGCGACACGCTGATGCTGCCGAAGAGGCTCAGGATCCCGGCCCCGGTCAGGGCCGGGTAGTCGGCCGCGGTGAGCGTCGTCTGCGAGTACCAGGCCGCGAAGAGCACGAAGCTCAGCGAGAGCATCTTGGCCGCGTGCGGGAAGTTGTAGAAGGCGGGGACGATGACCTCGGGGGGCGAGCCCTCCTCCCCCTCGGAGTGGCCGGCCTCGGCGAGAAGCTGTTTCGAGCGCTCGACGAGGGTGGGGAGGACGATGAAGAGGTCGGCGGTCATGAAGGCCGTGATGAGGACGTCCTGGGTCGCCTGCAGGACGCGTTTGGCGGGGATCGGGGTCAGGCAGGCGATCAGGCCGGGGAAGACCCAGAGCGAGAGGAGGAGCGCCATCGCCCCGTAGGCGATCAGGTAGACGCGCAGGCGGGCGACCTGCTGGAGGTCGAGGGTGCCGGCGGTGTGGGCGGCGATGGCGAAGAGGCCGAGGGGCGTCAAGCGCACCACCAGGTGGTTCGCCCGGGCCAGCGCCCGCTCGACGACCTGGAGCCACTCGATGAGCCGCTCCTTGCCGCTCACCCCCATGAGGGCGATCCCCAGGATCGTGCTGAAGAGGACCACCGCGGGCACCACGCTGTTGGCGAGGGAGTTGAATGGATTCGACGGGATGTAGAGGGTCAGGAAGTCGACCGTGGGAGGCTCCTCGACCATCGTGGTGCTGAAGAACGAGGCGGCCTCGATCGTGGGGAACGCCAGGGGCATGAGGAAGACGGCACCCAGGGCGAGGCCCCAGAGGACCAGGGTCAACGCCCCGACCCGCAGGAACAGCCGGCGCGCGACGGCGGCGTCCAGGCTCCCGATGCCCGCGATCATGGAGACCGTGACGTAGGGGAGCACGGTCATCTGGAGGAGGCGAACGAAGGCATCGGCCAGGAAGTGGAGGGGCGCCGCCCGGTCGCCGAGGAACAAACCGGTGGCGACGCCGAGGACGAGCCCGACCAGGATCTTCCGGCTGAAGGTCATCGAGATCCTCACCGAGTGCCGGCATGCTAGCACCCGCGTCCTCCAGTGGCTTCCAGCTCTGCTCTCCGCCGGCGCGGGGTCATGCGGGCTTCTGGAGGAAGCTGGCGTGAACCTGATGCGAGCCCTGCCCATCGACTCGATGGTGGAGTCACCGGGGGGCAGAAGGCCACCGCACCCACCGCATCGGATGGCTCCGTGCCGCCGTCCTCGGGCCAACGACGGCATCGTTTCCACCGCCAGCCTCATCGTCGGTGTGGCCGCCGCCCAAGGCGGCCGCCACGGCGTGCTGGTCGCCGGCGCGGCGGGCCTGGTCGCGGGCGCGATGTCCATGGCCGCCGGCGAATATGTCTCCGTCAGCTCCCAGTCCGACACTGAAGACGCCGACCTGGAGCGGGAGCGTGAGGAGCTGGCGACGAACGCGGAGTTCGAACACGCCGAGCTCGCCGCGATCTATGTCGCTCGCGGCCTCGATGCCGAGCTGGCCAGGCAGGTCGCCACGCAGTTGACGGCCAAGGACGCTCTCGGGGCCCACGCCCGGGACGAGCTGGGTATCTCCGACACCCTGAGTGCCCGACCCTTTCAGGCCGCCTTCGCCTCGGCGGCCACGTTCACCGTCGGCGCGTTCTTGCCGCTGCTGCTCGTGCTCGTCGTGCCGGCCTCCGTCCTCGTCTGGGCGGTCTCGGGCGGCTCCCTCTTCTTTCTCTCCCTGTTGGGTGCCCTGGCCGCCCGTGCCGGTGGAGCGCCCGTGTGGAAATCGGTCGCGCGTGTGACCTTCTGGGGCGCTCTCGCCATGGCCCTGACGGCCGGGGTCGGCGCGTTGTTCGGCGCGACACCATAGGGCGGCCGCAGGCGGTCGGAGATCACCCACGTCGCCCCGTGCGTTTGGTCGATGGGTCGAGGGGGCCGGCTTGCGCTATCGTGGGCCACGTGAAGCGGAGCCGTTCGAGCGGCGCGCCGGAGCCGGCCGGGCGGAGCTCCCTCTCGTGGCTCGGGCGCTTCCTGACCGTCCCGGCGACCGACGGGGACAGGGCGCGAACCGTGGTGGGCACCTTCGTCCTGCACCTCCGCCCCGTCCGCGTCCCGAAAGCCACGATCCGCTTCACGCACACGTTCGGCCTCGGGGGCATGTCGCTCGTCCTCCTCTCCGTCCTCGCCCTGACGGGCTCGCTGCTGATGCTGGGCTACACGCCCGTGCCCGGCGAGGCCTACGCGTCGATCGAGAGGCTGCAGGCGGAAGTTCCCTTCGGGGCGTTCGTCCGCTCCGTCCACCACTGGAGCGCGAACCTCCTCGTCCTCGTCGCCTTTCTCCACATGCTCCGCGTCTTCTTCACGGGCGGCTTCCTCGACGGGCGCGCGCTGAACTGGCTCGTCGGCCTCGTCCTGCTCGCCGCGATCGCCGCCGCGAGCTTCACGGGATACCTGCTGCCCTGGGACCAGCTCGCCTACTGGGCGGTCACGATCGTCACCGGGATGGCCGGATACGTGCCTTTCGCGGGGTCCGCGCTCGCGGGGCTGCTGCGGGGTGGGCCCGAGATCGGCCCCGAGACGCTCGGCACGTACTACGCGCTCCACACCCAGTGGCTCCCTGCGCTGCTCTTCGCCGGTGCGCTGTTCCACTTCTGGCGCGTGCGCCGAGCCGGCGGAGTCGTCGTGCCCCCGGACGCCGTCCTCGACGAGAGGGGGAAGCCCGAGCAGGTGCTCTTCCTGCCGGACCTCCTGTGGCGGGAGGCGGCGGTGGGACTCCTCCTGCTCGCGGCCGTGTCGCTCTTCTCGGCCCTCGTCCGGGCCCCTCTCGGGCCTCCGGCCAACCCGGGCCTGTCCCCGAACCCGGCCAAGGCACCGTGGTACTTCCTCGGCTTCCAGGAGCTCCTCATCCACCTCCACCCGCTCTTCGCGGTCGTCGTCGTGCCCGTGCTGGGCGCCCTCGCACTGGGCGCGCTGCCGTATCTCGGATTTCCGAAGGATGAGCCGCGCGGGGCGTGGTTCCTCTCGGACAGGGGCCGGAGGACGGCCCGCCTGGCCGCCGTCGCCGGCGTGGCCACCACGTGCGTGCTGATCGTCATCGACCATCTCCTGCTCGGGGGCCCCGGGAGCCTGGCCGGGAGCGCGGCCCTGGTGACTCGCGGCCTGCTTCCCCTGTCTGCGCTCCTCGTCGTGTGCGGGGTGGGCTTCCGCCTTCTGCGTTCGCGCCTCGGGGCGACGCGGCTCGAGGCGGCGCAGGCCCTCTTCGTCTTCCTCGCCGCCGGGTTCGCCGTGCTGACCGCGACGGGGATCTGGTTCCGCGGGCCCGGCATGAGGCTGGTGTGGCCGTGGAACGCGTGAAGCCCGCCGGGACGCCGCCCGGGCGTCGCTCCTTCCTGGGGCTGGCGTGGCTCGGGATCGGCGTGGCCGCCCTGGGGGAGGCCGCGTGGATCGTCGCCTCGTTCGTGAAGCCGCGGCGCCGGGCGCCGAAGGACGGCGGGAGCCTCGTCGTCGCCGGGCCGTCGGACGGCTTCGCGCCCGGATCGGTGACGGCCTTCCCCGAGGGGAAGTTCTACCTGGTGAGGCTCGCCGACGGCGGCTTCCTGGCGCTCCACCGGCAGTGCACGCACCTCGGGTGCAGCGTCCCCTGGGACGAGGCCTCCGGCCGGTTCGCCTGCCCCTGCCACGCGTCGGCGTTCGACCTGCGCGGAGACGTGCTCGCCCCGCCCGCGCCCCGTCCCCTCGACCTCTTCGCGGTGCGGATCGAGAACGGGATCGTGAAGGTGGACGTGTCGGCCCCGGTCCGGCGCTCGGCCTTCGACGCGTCACAGGTCACGAGGGGCTGAGGGATTGACCGACGCCCTGGCACCCTGGCGAGCCGCGGCGCTGGCCGGCGCCACCCTCGTCGTCGCCTCCTGTCCGCTCCACCTGCTCCGCGAGTCGTTCCGCGCCCCCGCGGCGCGGGCGCCGGTGGAAGCCGAGGCCACGTTCGTGGGCCGCACCGCGTGCGCGCGCTGCCACGAGAAGGCGACCAGGGCCTGGACCGGCTCGCACCACGACCGGGCGATGACCGAGGCCACCGAGGCGACGGTCCGGGGCGACTTCTCCGGCACCTCTTTCGAGGGCGACGGGATGAAGGCTCGTTTCTTCCGGGACGGGCCGAGGTTCCTGATTGAGACGGACGGGCCGGACGGGAAGAAGACGACCTTCGAGGTGGCCTACACGTTCGGCTGGGACCCCCTGCAGCAGTACCTCATCCGCTTTCCGGGCGGGCGGATGCAGGCCTTCTCGCTGGCGTGGGACGTTCCGGGGAAGCGCTGGTTCTTCCTCTACCCGGGCCAGCGCATCCCGCCGTCCGACTGGCTCCACTGGACGCGCAACGGCCAGAACTGGAACGGCATGTGCGCCGAGTGCCACTCCACCAACCTCATTAAAGGGTTCGACGCCCGGACCGACACCTACCGGACCACGTGGTCGGAGATCGACGTGAGCTGCGAGGCCTGCCACGGGCCCGGCTCGCGCCACGTGGCCTGGGCGGAGGTGCCGCCGATGGGCCGGGCCCGGCTCGACAACGCCGGCCTCGTCATGAAGACCTCGGGGATCACGAGCCGCCAGCTCGTCGAGCAGTGCGCCCCCTGCCACTCGCGGCGCACGGAGCTGGGGGACTACGACCACCGCCGGTCGGAGCTCCTCGACAACCACCTCCCGGTCCTGCTCGCGGAGGGCCTCTACTACCCGGACGGGCAGATCCTCGACGAGGACTTCGAGTACGGCTCCTTCGTCCAGAGCAAGATGTTCCGGATCGGCGTCCGCTGCACCGACTGCCACGACGCCCATACGCTGAAGCTCCGCCAGGAAGGCAACGGGGTCTGCCTCCAGTGCCACGCCGCGGGCGCCTACGACGACGCGCGCCACCACTTCCACAAGAAGGAATGGAAGGGGCAGCCGAGCGCGGGCGCGCTCTGCATCTCCTGCCACATGCCGAAGTCCCCGTTCATGGTCGTTCACCTGCGCGCCGACCACAGCATCCGGATCCCGCGGCCCGACCTGACGAAGGACCTGGGCGTGCCCAATGCGTGCAGCCGCTGCCACGCGGACAAGCCGCTCTCCTGGGTGGGCGCCGCCTACGACAAGTGGTACGGCACGGCGCGCAAGCCGCACTACGGGACCGTCCTCGCCGCGGGGAGGCGGGAGGAGCCGGCCGCGAAGGCCGATCTCCTGAGGCTCGCCGGCGACCGGCTCTCCCCGACGCTGGTGAGGGCCACCGCCCTCTCGCTCCTGGGCCGCTACCGGGGGGCCGACGTGACCGCGGCCTTCCGCGCCGCCCTCCTCGACGAGGAGCCGCTCTTGAGGAGGACGGCGGTGGCGGAGGCCCCGATCGAGGACGAGGCGGAGCGCGCGTCCCGCCTCGCGCCGCTCCTCTCCGACCCGTTCCGGGCGGTCCGCCTCGAGGCCGCGGTGCAGCTCGCGGGCACGCCGCCGGCGCTCCTGCGCCCCTACCAGCAGGACGCCCTCGCCACCGCGCTCGCGGACTACGTGAAGGCGATGGAGTATTCCCTCGACTTCTCGTCGGCGGGGCACAACCTGGGGCTCCTGTACGAGCGGAGGAACGAGCCGGCCCGGGCGGAGGAGTACTACCGGAGGGCGATCGCGGTCGACGACCTCTTCTATCCGCCGAAGGTGAACCTCGCCCTCCTCCTGGCCCGGCAGGGGAGGAACGTCGAGGCCGAGAAGCTGCTGCGCGAGGTCCTCGCCGCACACCCGGAGGAGGCCCAGGTGGCCTATTCCCTCGGTCTCCTCGTGGCCGAGACGGGGAAGATGGAGGAGGCGGCGGGCCTGCTCGCCCGCGCCGCGGCGGGGATGCCGTCCTACGCGCGTGCCGCCTACAACGCCGGGCTCGCTCTCTCCCGGGTCGGGCGCAACGCCGAGGCGGAGCGGATGCTGCGGCGGGCGGTCGAGCTCGAGCCGTCGAGCTACGACCTCGTCTTCGCCCTGGGCGACTCCCTCCTGCGCCAGGGGCGACTGGCGGAGGTGGGGCCCATCGCCGACCGGCTGGCCGCGATCGACCCCTCCCGCCCGGAGGCGGGCCAGCTCCGGAGCCTCATCGGCGGCCGGCGATAGTGGTACCAATGACATCCTCCGCCATGAGCCGGCCCTCACGCCCGCGCCTGACCACGATCGTGACTCTCGTCATGGCCGCCGTCGTCTACGTGCTCTGGGACACGCCGGTGGTCTATCCGCTCAAGATCTTCGTCGTCTTCCTCCACGAGATCTCGCACGGCCTGGCCGCCGTCGCCACCGGCGGCTCGATCGTGCGCATCGAGCTGAGCGCGGACCAGGGGGGCGTGTGCTGGACGCGGGGCGGCTCGCGGTTCTTGACCGCGAGCGCCGGCTACCTGGGAAGCATGCTCTGGGGCGCGCTCTTCCTCGTGGCCGCGGCGCGCACGCGTCTCGACCGGCTCCTCGTCGGGCTCGTGGGCGTCTTCGTCATCGTGGTGACCGCGCTCTACGTGCGCACCGGCTTCGGAATCGTCTATGGCCTGGGCGCGGGAGCGGTGCTCATCGGCACCGCCGCCTACCTCGGGCCCGCCGTCTCCGACACGCTGCTGCGCGTCATCGGAACCGTGAGCTGCCTCTACGCTCCCTGGGACATCGCCTCCGACCTGCTGCTGCGTGACGTCCCCGCCAGCGACGCCCACACGATGGCGAGCATCACCGGAATACCCGCCGTCGTGTGGGGCGCGATCTGGCTCGTCCTGGCCACGGCGGGGGCGGGGTGGGCCCTCTTCTTGACGTCGCGTGGCCGAGAAGGCCCGTCCGGCACCTCGAGCCCATGACGGAGCGACGGACGAGGCCGTGCGCGGCTCGTAACTGCCTACCTGGGAGGACGGCGCGGTGAGCGGCGGCGCTTCTTGAGGCTGGCCGGCGAGGCCAGGAAAGCATCGAGCTGGTTCCTCTGATCCGGTCGTTCGAGCGCCTTCTCGACGAGAGGCACGGCCTCCGGGAACAGGCTCTCGACGAGGGCCAGGAAGTTCCAGCGTAACCGCCGCGGATCGATCACCACGTGACCCATCTCCTCCTCGTAACGCCGGAGCAGCACGGAGAGGTCGAACGGCTTTCGATCGTGGATGGCCTGCAGCTTCGCGAAGTCCGCCTGATCGCCACGCACCGTCTTCATCAGGGCCAGATCGTGACGCTCAGGCACGAGTACCGAAGTCATGCGGTCCGTCGGCGACGCCGCTCTGCTCGAAGGGCATGGCCAGGCCGGTCGCCTCTCGTGCCGCCCGTATCGCTCGCTGGAGGTCGGCTCCAAGGGCGTTGAAGGTGTCGATATCCGTGGTCGGATCGTCGACCCGATACTTCAGCGCGGCGGCGCCGCCGCCGATGACGACCACGGTGGCGGGCCGCGTGAGAGCGAGATCGACGGCCCGCAGGAAGCGTTCGATCTCGGCTCGGACGTAGTATCTCAAGCCGCGACCGGCACGTGCTTCCGGAAGGTCGTGGCGAAGCTCGCGAGCTCCATGTTCATGAGGAAGCCCCAGCGCCGAGCCAGAGCCGGAGACCTCTCCCGCGCCGCGGCCCGAGCAAACGACCCACGCCCACTGAAGAAGAACGGCCGCAAGGCCGTCCGGCGACCGTCTCGAAGACCGCTCGCGCGGCGTACGAGACGCCGATCCGTGCCGAGCCGGCCGGTCAACTCGAGGTAGAACCCCAAGGTCTGACGCTCGTCCCGCCGCGTGGCCGCTCGCTCCAGGCGCTCATAGTCCAACTTGTCGCGCTGCCGCCAGAAGGCGACGGGGAGAACACGGGCCACGGTCGGGCTGTGGTGCGCCAGCACCAGCGCATCGGCAAGCACCTCCTCCGGCCGCGGGTTTCGCGTTGGTGACGCCGGTCCGGCGAGCGGAGCGCCCAGGCCCGCCAAACGCCCCCTCAGCCGTTGCTCTCCCGAGACGCCATGGGCGCGGGGTGCCGCCTTCAACAAGGTCGTCAGGAGGTCTGCCTGTGGATGGGCGAGGTTCGCGCGATAGACGGTCGCGACACCGTCGCGCTCGGCGACGGTCAGTCCGGCGGCCTTCATGGCTTCCAGTTCGCGGTGGGCAGCCGCGAAGCTCACGCCGCTTGCCCGCGCAAGTGCGGTGACACTCCCGCTGACCCTGTCGGCCCAGAGCCGACGTAGGAGCTGCCGACGAGCGCGGCTCGTCACCAGGTAGTCGAACACACGGCTAGTCTATCGAATTAGTTGATAGTTGTCGACTATCGGTGGAGAACCGTTCGGGGTCGCCGGCGACGTCACCGCCGGGCTTGCGCCGAGGATTGGAAGTTGACGCTGATCCTGGCCTCCGGCGTGCCTGGGGTCTTCGGCACGCCGTGGACCCAATCTTGCTGGCAGCGTCCGCCCATCACGATCACGACGTCATCGCCGATGAGGCCCGGCGGCTGTGGCGGGAGGGCTCGTCCTAGCGGGCGCCGAGCTCCGAAAGCCTCTTCCGGACCGTACTCGCGTAGCTCGCGCTGGGCTGCATCTGCAGGTACGCCTCGTACATCCGGCGCGCCTCGGCGGTCCGCCCGAGCCTCAGGTCCGCGTCGCCCAGGTTGGCGTAGGCGATCGCGCGCCTGGGGTCGAGGGCGATCGTCTTCTCGAACCAGGGGGCGGCCTCCTCGAAGCGCTCGAGCTTGTAGTAGGTGAAGCCGACGTTGTTGGCGGCGAGCGCGCTCGACGGGCTCAGCTTCGCCGCTTGCAGGAACTCGTCGAGCGACTCGGTGTACTTCTTCTCGCGGAACAG
>JBGPBV010000209.1:0-9719 GCA_041481445.1 Vicinamibacteria bacterium | reverse complement strand
CCGAAGGGCGACTTCACGGTCTGGACCAAGCGCTTCGGCTCGAGCCCGCGCATCAAGCTGCTGCTGCTGCACGGCGGGCCGGGCGCCACCCACGAGTACTTCGAGTCGTTCGAGAGCTTCCTGCCCGCGGCCGGCATCGAGCTCATCTACTACGACCAGCTCGGCTCCGCCTACTCCGACCAGCCCAAGGACGAGAGCCTCTGGACGGTCGACCGCTTCGTCGACGAGGTCGAGCAGGTGCGGCGGGGGCTCGGCCTCGGCAAGGACGACTTCTACCTCCTCGGCTCCTCCTGGGGCGGCATCCTGGCCATGGAGTACGCGCTCAAGCACCAGGAGAACCTCAAGGGCCTCGTCATCTCGAACATGATGGCGAGCATCCCCGACTACAACCACTACGCGACGGACGTCCTGGCCCGGCAGATGGATCCCGCGGTGGTGAAGGAGATCCGGGACCTGGAGGCGAGGAAGGAGTACGAGAGCCCGCGGTACATGGAGCTGCTCATGCCCCACTTCTACTCCCAGCACATCCTGCGCCGCCCGCCCGAGCAGTGGCCGGACGCGGTGCTGCGCTCGTTCGGCAAGATCAACAAGGACATCTACGTCCTGATGCAGGGGCCGAGCGAGTTCTCGGCCTCCGGCCGCCTCGAGAAATGGGACCGCAAGGCGGACCTGCCGCGCATCACCGTCCCCACCCTCGTGATCGGGGCCAGCCACGACACGATGGACCCCGAGCACATGCGCTGGATCGCCGGCCAGGTGAAGAACGGCCGCTTCCTCCTGTGCCCGAGCGGCGGGCACCTCGCGATGTGGGACGACCAGGAGACGTACTTCCCCGGCCTGATCGCGTTCCTCGAAGACGTCGACGCCGGCCGGCCCGTGAAGCGCTGAGGCGGAACGACCGGTCCCCTCAGGACGAGGACTTCGCCCGCCAGGAGGCCGCCTTTTCCGGCTTGCCCCACCGCTCGTACAGGGTCGCGAGGTCGCGGACGGTCTCGCGCGTGCGCGAGTCCTTGGGTCCGAGCTTGGCCCCGAGCGCGTCGTAGCTCGAGAGCAGGAGCCCTTCCGCCTCCGCGTAGCGTCCGAGCTCGCTGAGGCAGGCGCCGAGCCGGCCGCGGTACATCTCGGGGGGGTACCGGCTCTGGAAGGTGGGCAGCGCGACCACGGTCAGGAGGTCGCGCAGGACCTGCTCCCCCTCCGCCTTCTTCTCCTGGCAGAGCACCAGGCCCAGGCTCGACTGCGAGATGACGGTCTCGGCGTGCTCGCGGCCGAGCACCTGGGTCTTGAGCGCGAGCGTCTTGCGTCCGAGCGCTTCCGCCTCCGGGAGCTTGCCCTGCCCGCTCAGGGTGGTCACGAGGTTCGTCATGGCCGACAGCGTG
Source organism: Vicinamibacteria bacterium (assembly GCA_041481445.1). GTDB lineage: Bacteria > Acidobacteriota > Vicinamibacteria > Fen-336 > Fen-336 > AA29. The sequence goes on along the minus strand of JBGPBV010000209.1, from coordinate 8,343 downwards.
TCCGGGTGCCTCTCCCCTTTCACGCTCGTGAAGGCGTCGACGAGCTTGCGCAGCACGGTCTCCGCCTCGCCGAGCTTGCCCTGCCGGCGCAGGGCCAGGCCGAGGTTGTTGAGGCTGATCATCCGCGCGTCGTCGCCGGGAGGGAGGACGCGCTCGGCGATCTGGCTGATCTCCCGGCAGACCACCTCGGCATCCGCGAAGCGGCCCTGGGCGAGAAGGGTCGCGCTCAGGTTGCTCATGGAGCCAAGCGTCTCCGCGCTCTCGGGTCCAAGTGACCGCTTCTTGCGCTCCACGATCTCGCGCGCGATCTTCTCCGCCTCCGGGAACCGTCCCTGGCCGATCAGCGCGGCCACCAGGTTGTCCAGGGACTTCAGGGTGACCAGGTCGTCGCGGGAGAAGGTCCGCTCGTGGATCTGCACCGCCGTCTCCGCCTGCTTCTGCGCCCGGTCGTACTGGCCGAGGTAGTAGAAGGCCTCGGAGAGCGTGTCGCGCACCGCCGCCTCCACCTCGGGCTGGCCCTTCAGGTCGGTGCCCAGCCGCGTCTCCGCGTCCTGGAGGACGTCGAGGACGCGCGCGTCCTTTCCCATCCGGCGGGGATCGCCCGAGGCCAGGATGCCTTTCAAGAAATCCTTGATGGCGGTGGCGCGCGCCGCCTCGCTGCGCGCCTTGGCCTCCGCCGCGCGGGCCCGGTTCCGCTGCACGGCCATGAACACCGCGGACGACGACACGAGGACGAACGCGCCCACCACGAAGACGAAGACGGCGCGGTGGCGGCGCACGAGCTTGCCGAGCTGGTAGACCGCGCTCGGGGCGCGGGCCAGGATGGGCTGGTCGGCCAGGTGGCGCTCGATGTCCTCGGCCAGGGCGAGGGCGCTCTGATAACGGCGCGCAGGCTCCTTTTCCAGGGCCTTCGCGATGATGGTCTCGAGGTCGCGCGCGATGGAAGCGGGCGGCGTGCGGCCGTCCACCGTGGGCCGCCGCCGCAGCGGCGCCGGCGGCTGATCGCAGATCATGCGGATCGCGTCGTGGGCGGGCCGGCCGGTGAGGTCGTACGGCAGCATCCCGCTCACCAGCTCGTAGAGGACGACACCGAGCGAATAGACGTCCGTCCGGAGGTCGATCTCGTCGGGGTTGCCGCGCGCCTGCTCCGGGCTCATGTAGGCCAGCGTCCCCTGGACGGCGCCCGCCTGGGTGACCACGGACTGGACGAGGTCGGGATCGGTGACGCGCGCGAGGCCGAAGTCGAGGATCTTGACCTCCACCGGCCCGCTGCCGCCCGCCTCGTCCGCCGCCGCCCCGACCAGGATGTTGGCGGGCTTGAGGTCACGGTGGACGACGCCGCGCTGATGCGCGTAGTTCACGGCCTCGCAGAGCCGGACGAACAGGCGCAGCCGTGAAGGGAGGGGCGCCAGCGCCTCCGCCACCGGCCCTTTTCCGCCGACCGCCTCGCGCAGCGTGGTGCCGTGGGCGAGCTCCATCGCGAAGAACGGCTCGCCGTCCTCGGTCTGCCCGGCCTGATAGATGGCGGCGATGGCGGGATGCCGGAGGCGCGCCAGGGCCTGGACCTCGCGCTCGAAGAGCCGGAGGCGGTGCGGATCGGTGATGCCGCCCCGGATCACCTTGAGGGCCACGTGGCGGCGCGGGTGCTCCTGCTCCGCCTCGTAGACGATGCCCATGCCGCCTTCGCCGATCGGGCGGAGGATCCGGAAGCCGCTGATCGCGCGCGCGGCGCCGGCCGCGGCCGGGCGAGGCGGAACGGCCGCGGAGACCTCCGTGATCTCGAGCTGGGCGGGGCTCTCGATGAAGCTCCCGGCCTGCTCGTGGGACGACAGGAGGGCCTGGGCCTCGGCGGCGAGGGCGACGTCGCCGGCGCAGGCGTTCTCGATGAACGTGGTTCGGCGCTCGGGCGGCTCCTGGAGGGCCGCCTCGAACACCTCTTTGATCCGGACCCACCGTTCGGGCGTCAAGAGAGCCTCGTCCTCGGTACCACGGATGCTACCGGACGATCTACGGATACGGTATGGAACTCACGATTGGGCTCCGGTCACGCCGGATCACAGTGAATGTCGTAGCTGTATGAGGCCGGCTTCACGCTTCCCGAGATCTTGCATTTGAATGGCTTCGTCTTGGTGTTCTTGATCGTGATCGGCGCATGGCAGTTGGCATCCTCGAGCGGACTCCCGCTCGGGAACTCGATCCAGACCTTCCGGAGCGCGCCGGAGTGGTTCGTGAACGACCACGTGATCTTCTGCGTGTGGAAGACCTCCGCATGTTCATCTCCCGCCATGTCGAGGCGTGGCATGCAATTCCCGTTCGCGTCCGCGGTCAGGGTGACGAGGATCTCCCGGTCCGGGTGCGGCGGCGTCTTGGGACCGATTCCGTCGTGGACCTCCAGCTCCGGATCCAGGACTCCCGGGCGATCGATGGCGTCTCGCGATGGCATTCAACCCTCCTATTTGCTGGTGGCGGCCTCGTTGATCACCTTCTCGTAATCGGGCGTGCCCCTGAGAACGGACAGATCCTCGTCCGACTTTGCGGTCGCCGCGCTGGCCCCGTGGGCGAGCGCGGCCCGCAACGCGACCAGGCTCTCCTTCGCCTGGCCGGTGAGCGCGTAGACGACGGCCTTGCGATAGAGAACATCGCCGCTGCCCGGGGTCAGGGCCAGCGCCTCGGCGACGTGCTGCCGGGCCGCCGCGCCGTCTCCGAGCTTGGCCTCGCAGACCGCGATGAAGGCCAGCATCCCGGCATCGCGCGGGTTCGTCTGCAGCTGATCTCGCCCGAGAGCGATGGCCCTCCGGTAAGCGTCCCTCGCCTTCTCGGGTTGCCCCAGCCGTTTGTAGACGTCTCCGAGATTCCGGTGCTTGGCCGGAACCTTCGGCTCCATCTGGGCCGCCTGCTCGTAGGCGCGCGCCGCGTCCGCGAATCGGCCGTCCTCGTAATAGGCGGTGCCCAGGTTCGAGTATGCGCGTGCATCCGGGCCGAGCTCGATGGCCCGCTGATAATTCGTCACCGCCGCCGCCCGGTCACCCATGACGTGATAGGCCGTGCCCAGCATCTGGAAGCCCCAGGCATTGTCGGGTTGAAGCTGTGTGATGCGGCGAAAGGCGGCCACCGCCTCGTCATTGCGGCCGGCCTTCATATCGGCGAGGCCCAGCTGCAGGTAATTGCGCCAGAAGCCCGGCCGGATCTTGATCGCGGTCTCGAATTCCGCGAGCGCTTGCGCCTGCTCGCCGCTCTCCGCCAGCACCTGCCCCAGGCGCCGGTGGGCATCGTCGTTGCTCGGTTGCAGCTCCAACGCTTTCTTGAGCTGCTCGATCGCCTCCGCCGTTCGTCCGGTGTCCGAGTAGAGGCCCGCCAGCGTGTAGCGGACCTCCGCGTCGTCCGGATCCAGCCGGAGCGCCTCCAGGATCGCGTCGCGGGCCTTTATCGACCATGCCGTCTCCCGGGTGTCGAGGTACTTGCGCCACTCGGCCTCGCCGAGGCCCGCGAACGCGCGCGCGAACTTGGGGTCGCGCGCGAGCGCGCTCTCGAACAGGGTGATGCTGCGATCGATGTTGCCCTTGACGTCCCGGCGGTCGAGGAACGTCCGGGCCTGGGCGTAGTCGCCATAGGCCTCCAGGTTCCGGGTTGGAGGTTGCTGGATGCGAGCGCGGTCTTTCGGGGAGAGCTCGACGGTCAGGGCCTCCGCGACTTCCTGGGCGGCGCGGCTCTGGATCGTGAGGATGTCCGCCTCCGTGCCGTCGTACGAGTTGCTCCACGCCACCCGGTTGGATCCGGCCGGCACGAGCGAGAGCGTGACGCGCAAGTCCCGTCCCACCTGCTGCACCCTCCCGTCCAGGACGGCGGTGAGTCCGAGCTCGCGGGCGATGACGTCCATCCCCTTCTTGCGATCGGCATACGGCACGGTGGCCGCGCGCGATATCACCGTCATCCCCGGCGTGCGCGCGAGGCTGGAGACGAGGGAATCCGCGAGCCCGATGGCGATCGACGCGGCGTCGCCGCCGACGGCAGCCAGGGGCAGCACGGCGACCACGGGGGGCCCCGCCGGCCGGCCGGGGGCCGGAGCGTTGCGCTGGATCGCGATGTACGTGGCCGATCCCACGAGCAAACCCGCGACCAGGACGGCGGCGGCGCGACGGCGGCGGCGCGCGGTGCTCGCCGGGCCCACCCGGCGCGACACTGTCACCGCGTCCGGCAGCGCCATCGGCGTGCTCGCGGCGACGTGCCGTAGGGCCGCGCCCATCTCCGCGGCGGACTGGTACCGGTCCTCCGGCCGGCGTGACATCGCGCGGAAGACCACCTCGTCGAGCGCCTTCGGGACGGCGGGATTGTCGTCGCCGGCTCTCGGCGTCGGCTCGGTGAGGATGGCCGCCGCCAGCTTCAAGCTGTCCGCCCCGGAGAACGGCCGCCGCCCGGTGAGCAGCTCGTAGAGCATCACTCCGAGGCTGTAGATGTCGCCTCGGACGTCCACGGGGTCACCCAGCAGGTGCTCCGGCGGCATGTACGGCGGAGTACCGACCTGCTGCCCCTGAAGGGTGAAGTCGCGCGAGGAGCTCGAGGGTGTACTGCCTGGCTCGATGGGACGGACCTGGGCGAGGCCGAAATCGAGGATCTTGATGTCGCCCTTTGGCGTGAGCACGACGTTTGCCGGCTTGAGATCCCGGTGCACGACGCCCATACCGTGGGCTTCGGCCAGGGCCTCGGTGAGCTGGACACCGATGGCGAGGACTTCTTCGGGGGGGAGCTCACGGTCGCGGAGACGAGCGGCCAGCGTCTGTCCGCGAACGTACTCCATGACGATGTGAGCGCCCCCCGGCGACTCGACGACGTCGTACACGCTCGCGATGTGGGGATGGTTCAACCGCGCGGCGGCGCGGGCCTCGCGCAACATCCATCGCCGGGCCTCGGACAATCCCTGGCTGTCGACCGCGGACAGTGTCTTGACCGCAACTTTTCGGCCGAGGCGGACATCTTCGGCGAGGTACACGTCTCCGTTGGCTCCGCGGCCCAGAGCCCGCAGTAGTCGGTACGGGCCGATCGACGAGAGAACCGTCGACACGAGAGCCTGGAATCGTGATGCGAGAGTGGTCGGCCGGAGGATAGCACGGAACGCGCATGCGCCTGCCGCGCGTTCGAGGTGCCGCACCGGCATCGGCACTGGACGTCGCGCGCGCATGACGCTGGCCGGCGCGGGAGCGTGCCCGCGCCGGCTCGGATGACGAAGGCGGGCGGCTACCGGTGCAGGACGATGAGCGAGCGCTCCTCCACGCAGGTCGTCGCTCCCACCGGGAACGTGTGCCAGAGAACCCTCACGACGTGCCCGCCCGGGGCGAGGGGCGTCGAGAACGCGTTGTAGCCGAACGTCTCCAGGCCCTCGCCGACGTCGTTGCCGATGGCGACGGCGGAGCCGACGGTCGCGCCGTCGACCGTGAACCGGAGGACCGCCCGGCCGTCGGCCGAGGAGCCGGTGCCGCCGAACTGCCCCTGGAACTGGACCACGATCCGGGATTCCTGCTTGAGGACGAACCGAAGGGCCATCCCGGGCATCTGGTCGAACGTGCTCGACGACGTGCACTGGATGTCGGGCGGCGCGACCTGCACGCCGTCCCACTCTCTCACGCGATCGGATCCCCTGGTCGTCACGGCCAGCGCGGCCTGGGCGCCAGCGAGCGACACGAGCACGGCTGCCATCGCGATCTTCGAGAAACGGAGAGTCCGCATGCGACTTCACCTCCTTGCCCCCTGAGTGACGTCGGAGGGGGGGCAATGTCCTCACAAGGGTCGACACGACGCGGGCAGGACCCGCGCGTGCCTCAGGGATGGGCTTTGCGGGAAGGACGATGACGGCCGAGGGATCCCCGTGACGATGGTCACGTTGCGTGGCCCGACGAGACGTTCCTCTGCCCGGAGGACGGGCGCCGGCACTGACGCGGCGCGTCGCGCCGGGAGGCCGCTACCGGCTTCCCGGCGCTCACCCGTACGATGGATTCATGAGCGTTCCCCCGGTCGTCCGGCCCCGCCTGGGCCTCCTGGCCGCCCTGTTCCTCGCCTCGCTGACCTCGACCCTGCTGGTGGCGGCGCGAGTGGTGCACACCCGCCGGCTGGCGTACTCGTTCCTCGTCTTCAACCTGCTGCTGGCGTGGATCCCGCTCGGCTTCGCCCTCGCCGCGCACGCGGTCAGCGAGTGGCGCTCGAAGCGCGGCGTCGTGCTCACCCTTCTCGCCCTCGCCGGATGGCTGCTGTTCTTCCCCAACGCGCCTTACTTGATGACCGACCTCATGCACCTGCGCGTCCAGCACAATCCCCTCTTCTGGCTGGACCTCGTCGCGCTCCAGGCCTTCGCCTGGACCGGCCTTGCCCTCGGGTTCGCGTCGCTCGACCTCGTGCAGCGGATCGTGGCCCGTCGGACCGGGCGCGTGGCGTCGTGGCTCTTCGCCGCTACCGCGATGGGCCTGAGCGCGTTCGGCGTGTACCTCGGCCGCTTCCGCCGCTGGAACAGCTGGGACGTGGCGCGCGATCCTCTCGGGCTCGTGTCCGATCTCGCCGGGATGCTGTTGCACCCGTTCGCCCACGCGCACGTCGTGGCCTTCTCGGGCGTTTTGGGCGCGTTCCTCTTGACCGCGTACGTCGTGGTCCAGAGCTTGACGCTGGGGTCCGGATCCATGGGAAGCTCGGAGGGATCCCTGAGGAGGCATCCATGAGCAACGACGACACGACGACGACCGAGCTGGCCCGCCTGAAGGAAGAGAACGAGCGGCTCAAGGCGCGGCAGAACCGGGCGGTCAGCCTGAAGGTGAGCGAGAAGGGCGGCCTGTCCGTCTACGGTCTCGGCCGGTTCCCGGTCACGCTGTACAAGGAGCAGTGGACGAAGCTCCTGGACATCGCCGACGACATCCGCGCGTTCCTGAAGGAGAACGACGCCAAGCTCAAGTCGAAGGAGTAGATGAGGACGCCGACATCGAGGGCATGAGGCGCTTCATCCTCGCTGGCCGCCCCGGTGGCATTCCGATCCACATCCACTGGACGCTGCTGGCCGCCTCCTCTCTCGTCATCCTCTCGTCGCTCGGATCGTTGGCTCGCGCCGTGTGGGCGGTTGCCGCATTGCTCGCCTACTTCGCGTCGATGCTCCTGCACGAGTGGGGTCATGTCGTCTTTGCCCGCTGGCAAAGGTGCGCGGTCTATGGAATCGAGCTCTACCCACTGGTCGGGATCACCCGGCATCAGCAGCCACCGACCCGGTTTGCGCACTGCGTCATCGCGTGGGGCGGCCTCGTGTTCCAGGCGGCGGTCGGGCTGCCGATGGTCGCCTGGATCACGCTCGTGGGGTACACGCCTCTCGAGGTGCTGAATGCCTTCATGGCGGTGTTCGGCTTCCTGTCGGTTGGGATGATCGTGTTGAATCTCGCGCCGATACCCCCGCTCGATGGCGCAACGGCGTGGGAGATCGTGCCGCTCCTGCTCCATCGCCAGAAACCTGGACGGGGATGAGAGGGCCATCGCGTTGACGGAGGATGTGATGAAGGTGACCTGTCTCGCGTTGTCGCTGCTGCTGGCGGCCGCGCCCGCGCGCCGGGGGCGGACACTCCGGCCGCCCCCGTCACCGATCCGGACGTGCTCAAGGGCATCCGCCTCGTCGACGACGGCGATTACGACGCGGCGATCTTCACGCTCGACGCGGCCACGCGCCGCCTGGCCGCGCAGAGTCCTCCCTCCCCCGACCTGTCGCAGGCCTACGTCTACCTGGGGATCGCCTACCTGGGCAAAGGGCACGATGCGGCGGCGACCGCGACCGCGGCGCCGCCCAAGGAGAACAGCCGCAAGACGGCCGCGCTGGTCATCGCGGGCGTGGCCGCGCTCGGCGGCGCCGTCGTACTCGTCGTGGGCGGCGGTGACAGCGGCAGCTCGTCACCGAGCGGTACCAGCAGCAGCGCGCCCACCACGAACACGTTCCCGAACGAGGTCGTGGTGTTCGGCGGCGGCCGGGACTACGTCGTCGACGTCAAGGGTTCGGGGACCCTCACCGCGAAGGTCGATTGGGTCCAGGACGGCGTGCTGCTCGGGATGTACATCGTGAACCTGGCGAATTCCGGACAGGTCCTCATGAACGGCGGCCAGACGGCCTCGAAGCAGCTCACGCTGTCGCTGCCGGTCACGGCCGGCTCCTATCGCATCTCGGTCACGAACAGCACGGGCGCGGGGCCGCACGTGGACACGACGTTCACGCTCACCGTCACGCACCCTTGAGTCTCCTGCGAGAAATGAGGGCAGACCGATGCCGTGCCTCCTCGCGCTCGTCCTCGTCGCCGCCCCGGTCGCGTCTCCTCCCGCGCGTACGACGCCGCT
>JBGPBV010000208.1:0-9743 GCA_041481445.1 Vicinamibacteria bacterium | reverse complement strand
CCTCACCGCCGGCATGGCCCTGCTGCTCGGAGTCGTCGGCATCTACGGCGTCACCTCCTACGCGGTCTCGCAGCGCACGCGCGAGATCGGCATCCGCCTGGCCCTCGGTGCGCGAGGGCCGGCCCTGACCGGGATGGTCGTCCTGGACGGGCTCAAGCTCGCCGCCGTCGGCGCCGCCTGCGGCCTGGCGGCCGCGCTCGGCCTGAGCCGCCTCATGGCCGCGCTCCTGTTCGGGGTCGGGGCGGCGGACCCGGCCACCTACGCGCTGGTCGCCCTGGCCCTGCTGTCCGCGGCCATGGTCGCGAGCTACCTGCCGGCGCGGCGCGTGATCAAGGTCGACCCGGTGGAGGCGCTGCGGGCGGAATAGCGTGCAGAATGCCCGCATGACGGCAACGAGGGTCGCGCTCGTCACCGGCGCGGGCAGCGGCATCGGCAAGTCGGCGGCGCTCGCGATGCTGAAGGACGGCTACCACGTCGCGCTGGTCGGCCGCCGCAAGGAGATGCTGGAAAAGACCGCCGCCGAATCCGGCGCCGGTGACCGCGCGCTCGTGCTGCCGGCCGACATCACCAAGGACGACCAGGTGAAGGAGGTCTTCGCGAAGACCAGGGCGGCCTGGGGCCGGCTCGACGTCCTCTTCAACAACGCGGGCATGGGAGCGCCGGCGGTGCCCATGGAGGACCTGTCGATCGCGAAGTTCCGCCAGGTGGTCGACCTCAACCTCGTCGCCATGTTCATGTGCACGCAGGAAGCCATCCGCATCATGAAGGCGCAGGTTCCCCGGGGCGGCCGCATCATCAACAACGGCTCCATCTCCGCCCACGTGCCGCGGCCGATGTCGGTGGCCTACACCGCCACCAAGCACGCCGTCACGGGCCTGACCAAGTGCATCTCTCTCGACGGGCGCAAGGACGACATCACCGCCAGCCAGATCGACATCGGCAACGCCTCGACCGATCTCGCCGCGCGCATGGCGCAGGGCGTGCCGCAGGCCGACGGCTCGATCAAGCCCGAGCCGCTGATGGACGTGACGCACGTCGGCAACGCCGTGCTGCAGATGGCCAACCTGCCGCTCGACGTCAACGTGCAGTTCATGACCATCATGGCCACGAAGATGCCGTTCGTCGGCCGCGGCTAGAGGCTAACATCTCGCCGTGGATACGATCGACTGGCTGCTCGACTCGGGCCCGGCCATCCGCTGGCAGGCGATGCGCGATCTGACGGACGCCGCCCCGGAGGCGGTCGCCGCGGAGCGCGCCCGCGTCCCGCGCGAAGGGGTTGGCGCGGAGATTCTCGCCGGCCAGGGATCGGACGGCTCGTGGCACCGGGCCGGCGCCCCCGTCTGGTTGCCGACCCTCTACACGTTGCTCCTCCTGCGCGCGACCGGCGTCGACCGCGCCGAGCCTGCCGTCGACTCGGCGGTGGCACGCCTCGAGGCGGGCTTCCGGTGGGACGAGGAGTTCGGCCAGAAGCCGTTCTTCGAGGGGGAGGTGGAGCCATGCATCAACGGGGGCACGCTCGCGCTCGGCGCCTACTTCGGGCGCCCGACGGAGAGCCTCGCGCGCCGTCTCGTCGGCGAGCAACTCGATGACGGCGGTTGGAACTGCGAAGCGCCGAAGAGCGCGCGCTCGTCGTTCCACACCACCATCTGCGTGCTGGAGGGGCTGCTCGAGTACGAGCGTGCCGTGGGGTCCGCGCCAGGGATCGCGGCGGCCAGACGGCGAGGCGAGGAGTACCTGCTCGAGCGCGGTCTCTTCCGACGGCGCTCGACCGGCGAGGTCGCGAATCCGGCGTTCCTGGAATTCGCGTTCCCGCCCCGCTACCACTACGACGTCCTCCGTGCGCTCGACTACCTCAGGGACGCCGGTGTCCAGCCCGATGCGCGCATCGACGATGCCTTGCATGTCGTCGCGAGCCGGCAGCAGGCCGACGGTCGATGGCTCCTCGATCGCGCGCACGACGAGGCGCTCGCCTTCCCGCTCGGTGAGTCGATGGGCGAGCCGAGTCGGTGGAACACGCTCCGGGCGTTGCGGGTGCTCCGTTGGTACGAGCGAGCTCGGCTCTGAACTGGACTCAGCGTGCGCCGTCGGCGGCAACGGGCCGTCCATGCACCTTGACCGTCAAGTACCGGAGGCGGCCGTCCACCGTCTTGATCCAATGCGGCACGCCCGGGCGGATCGAGATCAGGTCGCCGGTGGCGATCGCCAACTCGGAGCCGCCCCGGATCGCGGGGCCCCGGTGCTCGCCAGGGCCGGTGATCGCGGCGTCCACGATCGTGCCGCCGGTGACCAGCGTGCCTCCTCCGGCCAGGACGTACCACACGTCGGTGTCGCCCTCGTGCATCTCGGCCAGGCCGGGCGCGTCGCGCTCCGCGGCGTGCACCCGCCAGCCCTCGTCCTGGGCGATGACGCCACCCCGGCCTCCGGGGGAGGGCGCCGCGCGATCGATCTTGTCGGCGATCGCCGTCCCCTTGACGATCTGGACGCCCGGAGACACGTCGTCCCCGCGCGCGGTGGGAGCGAGCCCCGCCCACGCGAGGCCGAGGACGGCGAGTGGCAAGAGACCCGACGCGTTCCGGCAAGGGCCCATGTGTGCTCCTTCGTGATCGTGCCAGCGTAGCGCACGGGCCCGGCTACAATCCACGCTCGCCGATCGAGCACAGGAGATCGAGCACATGAAGGTACTGGCCGTCATCCCGGCCCGGGGCGGATCCAAGTCGATCCCGCGCAAGAACCTCGTCGACGTCGCGGGGCGTCCGCTGATCGCCTGGGCGATCGGGGCGGCCCGCGAGGCGAAGCGGCTCGACCGGGTCATCGTGTCGACCGAAGACGAGGAGATCGCGGAGACGGCCCGCCGGTGGGGCGCGGAGGTGCCGTTCGTGCGGCCGCCGGAGCTGGCCACCGACACCGTGAGCCTCATCCCGGTCGTCCAGCACGCGCTGGCGGCCATGGACGGCCTGGGCTTCCGGGCGGACGCGGTCGTGTCGATGCAGGCCACCTCGCCCGGGCTCCGGGGCGCGGACCTCGATGCCGCGGTGGCAAAGCTCGAAGAGTCCGGCGCGGACTCCGTGGCCACGGTCCTCCGCGTCGAGCACGAGCACCCGTACTGGGCGAAGCGGCTCGAAGGCGATCGGGTCCGCCCGTTCTCCGCGGAGACGAACGAGAGCTACCTTCAGCGCCAGGACCTGCCCCCGGCCTACGTCTTCGACGGCGCGATCTTCGTCCGCCGCCGCCGGCTCCTCGAGGAGTGGAGCGGTCGCGACTTCGGCCTGGGTGCCGACGTGCGCGGCCTGCCCCTCTCCGCGGAGAGCTCCCTGCACATCGACGACCCGATCCACCTGGAGGTGGCGCGGGTCGTGCTAGCTCGCCGCTCAGGCTGAGGGGAGAGGCTCGCGCTTCCGCGGCAGCGCCACCCCCGCCAGCCAGCCCACTCCGAACATCACGGCGTGTGCGAGCAGCGCCGTGTAGTAGCCGTCCACGGCGTCGAGGGCCGCGATGCGCAGCCCGGCGGGGAACCATGGCGCCGAAGACAGGGCGCGGTACAGCGAGAGCGTCAGCGTGGCGGCGATGGCCAGCGCCGCGCTCCTCCCGTCGCCGCGACGGGTCAGGAAGCCGAGGAGGTAGAGTCCCAGCAGTCCCCCCGAGGTCAGCGCGATGAGCCGGATGGCGGCGTCCTCGAGCGTCTTCGTCCGCGCTTCCAGGAGCAGCATCGCGCCGGCGATCATCGCGGCAGTGGCGAGCCAGGACAGGGTCCTGGCCGCACGCAGGTAGTGCCGGTCATCGCGGTTCCGTACGATGTGGCGGCGGTACACGTCGACGACCCCCACCGTGGCGATCGCGTTGAGGGCCGAGTCCAGCGTGGACATCGCCGCCGCCAGCACGCCGGCCACCACGAGGCCCGCGAGTCCCACCGGGAGCTGGGTCACCACGAAGTGCGGCACGATGCGCTCCGCGGTCACCGTGCCGGCGAGGATCCCGGTCGATGTCGGGGTCGGGAACCGCTGGTAGAAGACCCAGAGCGCGGTGCCCAGGAGCTGGAACCCGATCCAGAGCGGCAGCATCCACCAGCACCCGATCCAGAGCGCCCGGCGCGCCTCGCGTGTGCTCGCCGACGCGCAATACTTCTGGACCATGTTCTGGTTGCACGCGTACTCCGTCAGCCAGTGGCCGAGCCCCACGAGCAGCATCATGCTGATGCTCTTCTCCGTGAGCGTGAGGCCCAGGGTGGTCGGGTGCAGCGCCCCGTCGGAACCGAGGTCGGAGAAGGACAGCTTGCCGTGGGCCCAGGCCGTGGTCAGGATCTCCGGCAGTCCGCCCGGCACCTTCGCGATGACGATCGCGAGACAGGCCGCGCCGCCCAGGGTCAGGATCACCGTCTCCGCGACGTCCGTCCAGACCACCGCCTCGATTCCTCCCGCCGCGGTGTAGCCGCCGACGAACAGGCCCGCGACCATGATGCTGGCCACGGGCGAGAGGCCGGTCAGCTCGCGGGTGAGCTGCCCCAGCAGGAACAGGATCATGCTGATGCGCAGGACCTGGCCGACCACGAAGGCGAAGGCCGCGTAGAGCCGGGTCGAGGGCCCGAAGCGCTTCTCCAGGAACTCGAAGGCGGTGGTGGTCCGGCCGTCACGGTAGAAGCGGAGGAAGAAGAGCGAGCCGGCCAGCACGCCCAGCGGGAGCACGAAGTTCGGGAGCATGCGCAGCCAGGCCGTCTTGAAGGCGTCGGCGGGCAGGGCCATGAACGTGATCGAGCTGATCGCGGTGCCCGCGATCGAGAACCCGACCGCCCACCCGGGCATGGAGCGCCCGCCCACGAAGTACCCCTCGGTCGTCCTGGCCCGCCGGCGGACGACCCAGGCGATCCACGCCATGCCGGCGAAGTAGACGGCGATGACGGCCCAGTCCGCGAGGTGGATCGAGGTCACGAGCGGATCCTAGTACGGGCACGACGCGGGACGAGGCCTCGTCAGCGCGCCTCGCGCAGCGGGGGAGGAGGAAGACACTCGACGGTCGTCGGCGCCCTCGTGACGGGGTGCGCGAAGCGCTGGCGATGGGCGTGCAGCCAGTAGCCGGCGTCGCCGGGCAGCCCAGGATCGGCCACCGGAAGGCCACCGAGGCCGTACAGCGGATCCCCCACGAGGGGATGCCCGGCGGCGGCCATGTGGATGCGGATCTGGTGGGGCCGCCCGGTGGGGATCTCCACTTCCACGAGGCTCGACTCCGCCTGGCGGGACAGCACGCGCACGTGGGAGACGGAGCGCCGGCCCGGCGACACCGCGGCGTGGACGTGGCCGAGCCGCGGATGCGGCACGCGGCCGATCGAGGCGTCCACGGAGAAGGCGTCCTCGTGGGGGCTCCCGGTGACGAGCGCGCGGTAGGTCTTCTCGATCCGGCCTTCCCGGAAGTCGCGGGCGAGCGCGCGGCGGGCCGCGTGGCTCAGGGCGAAGAGCACGATCCCCGAGGTGCCGCGCCCCAGGCGGTGCATCGGCGTCGCCCCGGGCGCGAACGCGCGCACCAGGTGCAGCAGGGTGTGTTTCAGGAAGCCGCCGCTGGGCACCGTGGGCAGGCCCCGCGGCTTGGCCACCGCGAGCAGGTCGGCATCGCGATGGAGCACCGCGAACGCGAGGGGGACGATGGGCTCCGGCCATGGCGGTCGATGCCACACCAGGGACTGCCCGGGGCGCAGGCGGTCCTCGGGACCGGCGGGGACGCCGTCCAGCGTGACCTCTCCGGCCGTGACCCTCGCCTTCCATTCCTCGCGGCTCGAATGGGTATAGCGGAGCGCCAGGTGCAGCAGCAGGCTGCGCCCGGCGGCCTCCGCCGGAACCACCGCCCGGTACGCGAAGCCCTCGTTCGACACATCCGACATCCGGCTGTCAGTCGCGGACGGAATGCTCGGCGAGCTCGCGATAGCGGCGCGGAGTGATCCCGAGCAGGCGGACGAACGCGCGCCTCATCACGTCGGCGCTGCCGAACCCCGCTGCCGAGGCCACCTGCTTGAGGCCCCGGTCCGTGCGCTCGAGCTGGCGGCGCGCCGCCTCCACGCGCACCTGGAGCACGTACTGGGACGGCGTCGTGCCGACCTCCCGAGTGAACACGCGCTCGAAGTTCCGCACGCTCATCGCCATCCGGTCCGCAAGGTCCTGCACCGACATTCGCGTGTCGAGGTGCTCGGCGATCCAGATCTGCAGCTCACGGACCTGTGTCATCTCGGAGGCCTGGGAGGCGAGGGAGATGCTCAATTGCGGCTGACCCCCCGGGCGACGCAGGAACAGCACCAGCTCACGGGCGGCCTCGTGGGCAAGACCGGCGCCGCAATCCTCCTCCACCCAGGCGAGTGCCAGATCGATGCCCGCGGAGATGCCGGCCGACGTGTAGATGCTGCCGTCCTTGACCCAGAGCGGGTCGTGCTCGACGCGCACGCCGGGATATCGCGCCGCCAGCTCGCGGCCGAACTTCCAGTGGGTGGTCGCTCGGCGCCCATCCAGCAGCCCGGCCTCCGCGAGCAGGAAGGAGCCGACGCACACGGCACCGAGCCGCCGCACCTCGACCGCCATCTTCTTCAACCAGAGAGACAGCCCCGCGTCCCGCACCGATCGGTTGCCCAGTCCGCAGACGAGGAGCACGGAGTCGCACGCGCCTTCGACCTTCTTGAAGTGGTGTCGGGCGATGAAGGTCAGTACGCCGCCCTCGCCCTCGACGGTCAGCCCTTTCGCGGTGGTGACGACCTCGATCGTATAGATCGCGCGGCCGGCGAGGCGATTGACCGAGTTGAACACCTGGAGAGGGCCGACCAGGTCGAGCTCGTCGACCGGGGGCACGACGACGACCACGATCCGGCGGCTCGAGGGAGGTTTCTTGGACGCGGGGGCCATGCGTCCCCGCACTCTCGCGCGGCGCCGGGCGTTTCGCAAGCCTTAGCGAGCGCGATGGCGGATTGCGACGGATCTGTGTCGGAAATCGCCGTGTCGTCCTCGATAGGATGCCGGTCATGAAGCACCGGTCGCTTGGGATCGTCGTCACGGTGCTGCCCACGCTTCTCGCCGTCCAAGCCAGCGCCCAAACGGGCGCTCAAACCGGGCGCGGTCCGTACGCGCGCATCGCGGTCCTGCGTCCGCACGACGGTGACACCGTCGACTTCGAAGCCGGGTACATCCGGCACCTCGAGTTCCACCGGCAGGCCAAGGACACCTGGACCTGGTACGGTTGGAGCATCTGGGCCGGGGATCGACAGCGGTGGTTCGTCTACGCCACGTTCGGGCACTCGGCGGCCAGCCTGGACAGCCCGGTGCCCCCGGCGGAGGACGAGCGGGACAACGTCTCCAACGTCACGCCCCACGCTCAGTTCGTGGGGAACGCGCTCTACGAGTACCTGCCGGGGCTCTCGCGTGGCACGGGTGAGCCGCAACCGACCGCTCGGCTCGAGCTGACGACCGTGGACCTGAGCCCGGGAGCGGAAAAGAATTTCGAAGCGGCCCTCAGCGCTGGCCAGTCCACCCTGCAGGGCGAGACGCTCTGGTATCGGATGGTGGCGGGTGGAACGGTCCCGCGCTATGTCCGACTGCGTCCGCGGCCCAGCCTGTCCGCGATTCTGGAGGGCATGAGCGAGCAAGCGCTCCCGGACAAGGCCCACGCCTTGATCGCGAGGACGACCGTCGAGATCCTGAACCTGCGGCCGACGATGAGCTACGGCCTCGCGTCGCCGGCGCCCAACTGATGGCGGAGCTCCAACCGGGCGACCGTCAGGTCCGGGGCGCCTGCGCGTTGGATTGCCCCGACACGTGCAGTTGGATCGTGACCGTCAAGGGAGGCCGGCCGGTCGCCCTTCGCGGCGATCCCGACCACCCCTACACGCGCGGGTCGCTGTGCAACAAGGTCGAGGACTACCTGGCGTACGCGCGATCGCCCGGCCGCCTGCTCCATCCCCTGCGCCGCGTCGGGCCGAAGGGGAGCGGCGAGTTCACGCGCATCTCGTGGGACGAGGCGCTCGAGAGGATCGCGGCGCGACTCGGCGACGTGATCGCGAGGCACGGCCCCGAGGCGATCTGGCCCTTCGTGGGCACCGGCAGCATGGGGCTGATCCAGGGCATCTACGGCGCCGGGCGCCGGCTGTGGAACGTGCTGGGCACGTCGCGTCACGTGGTGACGATCTGCACGATCGCGGGCGGGTTCGGCACCGGCTACACGCTGGGCGACAACCGCGTCGGAATGGATCCGGAGACGCTCCGGCTCTCGAAGCTCGTCGTGATCTGGGGCGCGAACGTGCTGTCGACGCATCCCCACCTGTGGCGGCCGATCCTGGAGGCGCGGCGCAGCGGCGCGCTCGTCGTCGCCATCGATCCCATTCGGACCCGGACCGCGGCGCAGAGCGACTGGCACCTGGCGCCGATACCGGGCACGGACGCCGCGCTGGCCCTCGGCCTGCTCCACGTCGTGCTGGCCGAAGGCAGGGAGGACCGGGAGTTCATCGAGAGGCACACCGTCGGCTGGGAGGCGTTTCGCCGGCGCATCCTCGAGTTTCCCCCCTCGCGCGTCGCCGCCATCACCGGGCTTCCGGCCGAGTCCATCGTCCTTCTCGGCCAGCGACTGGCCGAGACCCGTCCCACCGGCATTCGCATCGGCATCGGCATTCAACGCCACGGCGGCGGCGGCATGGCGGTGCGGACGATCACGTGCATTCCCGGCGTCACCGGCGACTGGAGGCATCCGGGCGGCGGCGTCTGCTACGACACGCGCGGCTTCTTCGGCCTGGACTGGGCCGCGCTGTGGCGCGACGACCTCCGGCCCCGGCCGGCGCGCGCGTTGAGCATGACGCGACTGGGCGAGGGGCTGCTCGAGACAGGCAACCCACCCGTCCAGGCCCTGTTCGTGTACGCGGCCAACCCCGCGGCCAGCGTCCCGCACCAGACGAAGGTCCGGCGCGGCCTCGCCCGCCAGGATCTGTTCACCGTCGTGATCGAGCACTTCCTGACCGACACCGCGCGCTACGCGGACATCGTCTTGCCGGCCACCATGCAGATCGAGCACCAGGACCTGCTGATCGCCTACGGCCATCTGTACCTGTCCTGGAACGAGCCGGCCGCGCCCCCGCCGGGCGAGTGCCTGGCCACGACGGAGATCTTCCGGCGGCTCGCGCGCAAGATGGGCCTCGACACCCCGGAGCTGTACGACAGCGACGAAGCGATGGCGCGGCAGCTCCTGGGCAGCGGGCATGCGTCGCTCCTCGGCATCACCCTCGAGGAGCTGAAGGCCCGCGGCTGGATGCGTCTCCGGTATCCCGATCCCTTCGTGCCGTTCGCGACCGCCTTTCCGACCGCGTCCGGCAAGCTGGAGCTCGTCTCCGATCGGATGGCGCAGGCCGGGCTCGATCCGGTCGCCGGCTACACGCCCGCGCACGAGGCGTCGCAGCGAGACACCACGCTAGCCCGCGAGTACCCGCTGGCCCTCGTCACGCCGGCCGATCACTACTTCGTCAACTCGATCTTCGCCAACGTGCCGCGCCAGCGGCGGCGGTCGGGGGCGGCCACGCTCGTCATCCATCCTGACGACGCCGCGCCGCGCGGCATTGCGTCGGGCGACGAGGTGCGCGTCGCCAACGCGCGCGGCTCATTCCTGGCCGTCGCCGACGTGAGCGATCGCGTCCGACCCGGCGTGGTCGCCAGCACCAAGGGCCGGTGGCCAGGCCAGTCGAAAGGCGGCGCGACGATCAACGCCACCGTCGACGAGCGGGACTCGGACATGGGCGG
>JBGPBV010000207.1:0-9801 GCA_041481445.1 Vicinamibacteria bacterium | reverse complement strand
GCGGTCTGCGACCTGTGGAAGGTGAACCGGGAGCGGGCGGTCGAAGCCAACGCCAAGCTCTACGGCCGCCCGCCGCGCGCCTACCAGCATCTCGAGGACGTGCTGGCCCTCAAGGACGTCGACGGCGTCCTCATCTCCACACCCGAGCACTCGCATTCGCCGATCCTGAAGATGGTGGTGGAGTCGGGCAAGGACGCCTACGTCGAGAAGCCGATGGGCAACGTGCTCGCGGAGGTCAAGGCGGCGCGGGCGGCCGTGCTCCAGACCCGCCGCATCGTCCAGGTCGGCACGCAGCACCGCAGCGAGCCCTACCCGCGCGCGGCCTGGGAGCTGGTCAAGAGCGGCGCCCTCGGCGAAGTCAGCAAGGTCGAGGTCGAATGGAACTACCACGGGCCGCGCTGGCGCGGGCGCGAGGAGGTCAAGCAGATCCGCGCGGAGGACACGGACTGGAAGAAGTGGCTCCTGACCAAGCCCGACCGGCCGTTCGATCCCCGCCTCTACTTCGAGTTCCGCCTCTACCGGGAGTTCTCGAGCGGCATCCCCGACCAGTGGATGAGCCACGGCATCGACCTCGTGCACTGGTTCATGGGCGACAGCTTCCCGCGCTCGGTCGTCGCCCACGGCGGCGTCTTCGCCTGGCCCGACGGGCGCGAGAACCCGGACACCTTCCAGGCCCTGCTCGAATACCCCAAGGGCTTCCTCGTCAGCTACTCGACCAGCTTCGGCAACGACGCCCCCGGCTTCACGCGCTACATGGGGAAGCAGGCGACGCTGTTCAACATCGGCGGCGAGGGGAGCCCGCGGTACCAGATCGTGGAGGAGAAGGGGAACCACGAGGCCGACTCCGACGTCGACCGGCAGCGGCGCGCGAAGTACGTCCTGCTGCCCGGGCAGACCGAGCTTCCGCCCATGAGCATCGACGACATGAGCACGGAGCACATCGCCAACTGGCTCGAGTGCATGCGCAGCCGGACTCCTCCCCACTGCACGGTCGAGGACGGCTTCGCGCACTCCGTGGCCTGCACGATGGCCGCCGAGTCCTACTGGTCGGGCCAGCGGCTCTATTGGGACGCGCAGAAGGAGACGATCGTCGACCACGCGTAGGCCTTCAGCGTCGTCAGGCCGAACGCACGCCGAGGACGCTGGTCACGTAGTTGACGGGGGCGTGATCCGCCATCTCCCGCGCCGCCACCGTGCCCTTGCGCAAGGCGACGGGCAGGTATTCGAGGGACGCGGTGCGCCGGTCCAGCTCGACCTCGGTGTCGCTGGGCGAGAAGTGGATGGCGCCGCCGCGATCGATGTAGCGGAGACGGCCGCAGTGGAGGTACCCGAAGCTCTCGGGTGCGACCCGCGTCACGAGGTCGCAGCATCCGACGAAACGGTCGTGGGGGACGCCGTCGAGGCGGCGCGCGAACGTGGCGTCGCCGACCCGCGGGGAGCCGAACGTGGCCAGGTAGTCGGGACGCCGGAGGGAGGCGGCCAGGGTGGCGAGGGCGGCGCCGAGGCCGTGGCCGGTGAAGAGCATGCGCTTGGGAGCGGTGGGAACGAGGCCGCCGATGAGGCTCCAGTGTGGCACCAGGGCCTGCTTGAACCCGCGGTGGACGCGCCCGGGGCCGCCGTTCGAGGGCCAGGTCTCCTGGAGGAAGTCGGCGTCGGAGAAGAAGTCCGTCGGATCGCCGCCTTCCACTCGGCTCAAGCTGACGACGACGGTCTCGGCGTTCCGGGCCACGAACGCCTGCGTCCCGTCCTCGTCGAATCGCGCCACCAGCTGGTAGCGGACGCGCCCGAGGTACTCGACCAGGCGGTCCTCCTCCTCGACGTAGGCCAGGCGCGCCATCTCGGCGCACAGCCGGGCGTCGTTCCGCGCCGGCGTGTCCTCTTCGTTACGCATCGGGCCCAGCTGGAAGAAGTCCGTGGCCAGGCCGGGCGTGTACAGCGACGTGCGCGTCGGGTCGTAGGGAACCAGCGTCACTCGACAACCTCCCCGGACAATGGGACCTCACCGACGAGATTTCCCTGGTGTCTTCGGCGTGCCGGATAGGGCGCACGCCCGCGACGTCCACGTCTCGATCGGCGTCGACGTCGCCGATCGATCGGGCGCCGTCAGGACCGTCCGTGTGCGGGGGTGAAGTTACGCGAGACCCGGACGGGATCTCAGGCGATCGTGACGGTTCCGCGAGCTGTCACAGGGGCAACGGGAGGGCGCGCCCAGTGCGCCGGCGACCGGGCGCACTGGGCAGAGACCGGACGGACCGCCGCTAGTTGTTGTTGCCGGCGTCGATCACGCCCACCGGGAAGATGAACGGGGTGCCCACGCCGCTCGTCATGTTGTCCCGGAATTTGCCGGTGGTGGGGCCGGCGACGAAGAAGATCCCGACCCCCGCCACGGTGGTGCGATTGTTGACCACGAGCTCGTTGGTCCCCGCGATCTGAATGGCATCCGCCACGCCCTGGTTGGTGGCGAAGGTGTCGAGCACGTCGTTGTTGATGACGCGGTTCTGCTCCCCGTCGACCGCGATGCCGTAGCCGTTGCCCCCGGCGGCGGGGACGGTGGACCCCCCCGTCTGCGAGACGAGGTTGTTGCGGACGATGATCCCCGTGCCCTGGGCCAGGATGCCGATGAAGGTGTTCTGGTCCGCGCGGATGTCCTCGACGATGTGTCCCTCGGAGCCGCCGGTGCTGTTCTCGAGGGCGATTCCGAAGTGGAAGCCGCGCACCGACCCGTTCTTGATCGTGACGTTCTGCTTGTCCTGGGCGTGGATGCCGGTGGCGGTGGTGCCGGGGCCGGCGCCGCCCCCGCGGATGCGGAAGCCGTTCAGGTCCAGGACCACGCTGTTGGTGGCGATCTCGATGGCGCTGCCGGACGTGATGCTCGTGGTCAGGCTGGCCTTGAGGCAGTAGATCCCCTGGACGGTGATGATGTAGGGGAGAGTCGTGATGGCAGTGCAGTACTCCGTCTCCGCCCGCGCCGGGGTGGCCCCCAGCAGCACCGTCAAGCCTGCGATCACGCATCCGAACCGGACCGCCCTGGTCGTCGACATGAGATCCCTCCTATACGTGGCAACCCGGGCACACGACGCCCACGTCGCGCGCCCGGGATCCACGATCTGATCGTAGCCCGCGGCTTGCCACCGGGACGAGGCGGACCCGCGAATGTCGTCCGCTGCGGCCGGCTACGACCCGTGGTGCAGGGAGACGAGGGGATCCACGCGGGCGGCCCGGCGGGCGGGGACGTAGGCGGCCAGCAGCGCGACCGCGCCCAGGAGGACGCCGGCGGTGGCGAACACGAGCGGGTCCGTCTCGCGTACCTGGAAGAGCAGCGAGCGCAGGGCACGCCCGGCGGCCAGCGCGGCCAGGGTCCCGACGACGATCCCGGCCAGGGCGATGCGCATCCCTTCGCCGAGGACCAGGCGGGCCACGTGGGCGCGCGTGGCGCCCAGCGCCATGCGCACGCCGATCTCGCGCGTCCGGTGGGCGACGGAATAGGCCACGACCCCATAGACGCCGATCGCCGCCATGAGGACCGCGACCACCGCGAAGAGCGAGACGAGCCCGGCGGAGAGACGGCGCTCGCTGACGGAGACGGCCAGGCGCTCCTCCATGCTCTGGGCGGAGAAGACGGGCAGCTCGGAATCCGCTCCTTCCAGCGCCGCGCGCAGGGGCCCGGCCAGCGTCCCCGCGTCCGCGCGCGCCCGCACCGCGAAGCCGAATCCGCGCCCGGAGTGCTGGAACAGCGAGCCGTAGACGTGCGGCGCCTTTGGCTCGTCCAGGCGGCCGTACTTGACGTCGCCGACCACGCCCACCACGGTCATGGGCGGCGGCGGTTGCGGTCCGAATCGCCCGAGCTGGAGGGTCCGGCCGATCGGATCCTGGCCGGGGAAGAACCGAAGGGCCGCCGTCTCGTCGAGCACGGCCACCTCCATGTTGCCGGGCTGATCGGAATCGAGGATGCCGCGCCCGCGCCGGACGGGGATCCGGAAGGTGGCGAAGTAGCCGGGCGAGGCGAAGACCACCTCGGCCGTCGCCGCCTCCGCCTCGTTCGGCCGTCCCTCGATCTGCAGGGGTGCGCGCGTCGTCATGTGGCTGATGGGGAGGGCGGTGGTCATCGCCGCCTCCGTCACTCCCGGGATCTCGCGCAGCCGGCGCAGGACCTCGCGCACGAGCGCGGCGCGCGCCTCCACCTTGCGATAGCGATCGTTGGCGGGGTCGTTGGGGACGGCGACCCAGGTGCGCGCGGTGAGCACCCCGCGGGAGTCGATCCCGGAATCGACGGCCAGCACGCCCCAGAGCGTGCGCAGGAGCAGGCCGGAGGCGCTCATCAGGACGAGCGAGAGGGCGATCTGCGAGATGCCGAACGCGACGCGGAGCCGCTGCTGCCGGGGGCCGCTGGTGCCCCGCGCGCCCGACTCCTTGAGGTGGCCCACGACGTCCGTCCGTCCCGCCTGCACGGCGGGAGCGGAGCCGAACAGGACGCCGGTGAGGAGGACGATGAGAGCGGAAAAGGCGAGGACGGTCGCGTCGACCCCCACCTCGTGGACGCGCGGGAGCCGCGAGGGGACGAGGGCGAGAAGCGAGCGCGTGGTCCCCGCGGCCACCGCGACGCCGGCCACGCCGCCCAGCGTGGCCAGGAGCAGGGACTCGGTGAGGAGCTGCCGGAAGAGCCGGCGCGGGGCCGCCCCCAGGGCCAGCCGGACCGCGATCTCGCGCTGGCGCGAGGAGGCGCGGGCGAGGAGCAGGTTGGCGAGGTTCGCGCAGGCGATGGCCAGCACCAGGCCGACCGCTCCCAGCATGAGCACGAGCAAGGTCTGGACGTTGCCGACCACCACGTCGCGCAGGGGCACGACCCGCACCGTCCAGCGCGCCTGGGGCGCGTAATCGCTGGGGTTGTCCGCCCGCACCGCGGCCGCGAACGTCGTCAGGCCGGCCTGCGCCTCCGCCAGGGTGAGGTCGGGCCGGAGCCGCCCGACGATGGTGGGCAGCATGCGGACCCGCCGTTGCGGAGGCGAGGGGAAGGGATCGGCGCGGAACTCCGTCGTCGCCCACATGTCCACGTCCCCGAGCGAAGAAGGGGCAGGATGCCGGAAGTCCGGCGGGGTCACGCCGATCACGGTGTAGACGTCGTTGTCCATCCGGAGCTTCTTGCCGAGGACGTCGGGAGCGCCGCCGTAGAGGCGCCGCCAGGCGGCGTCGCTGAGCACGACCGTGTCGGCGATGCCGCGCGTGGCGTCCTCGGGCCCGGGCAGGCGCCCGACCTGGGCCCGCGCGCCGAGCATTCGAAAGTAGGTCGGGCTCACCACCGCGGTCAGGACCCGCTGGGGATGGTCGACACCGGTCAGGGTGGAGTCGACCGCCCAGACCGCGGCGACCTGGTCGAACACGCCCGAGCGCTGGGCGAGGTCGTCCAGCTCGGGGGTGGAGAAGCCGACGTCCTCGAGGCCGAGGCCCGGGAGCTCGCTCCGGACGGAGACCAGCCGCCCGGGATCCTCGAAGGGGAGCGGCCGCAGCAGCACCGCGTTGACGACGCTGAAGACGGCGACGCTCGCGCCGGTGCCGAGCGCCAGCACGAGGAGGGCGGCGGCCGAGAAGAGCGGCGACCTGGCCAGCGCGCGCCAGGCGAAGCGCAGGTCCTGCAGGAGAGTGTCCATCGTGCCTCCGGTGCCGCCCCCGCCCCCGTCGCGCTCATCATTAGAGCGCACACCAGGGCCGTTCAGCCACCGATCTTGCGCTGAGGACGTCTCCAGGGAATTGAACGTGCGCGAGGCGCCCGGCGGCTCAGCGCCGGACGATGGCCCGCATCTTCACCTCGTTCGACTCCGCCTTGTCGATCTTGGACGTCACCTCGGCGTAGCCCGGCCCCGCCGCCTCGAACTTGAAGAAGAACGGGTCCGAGCTGCTCTTGACGTCCATCATGTCGTCCTCGTTGTCCCAGGAGTAGACGGGGTCGTGCTTCCACTTGCACGTCTGGCCCGCCTCGTTGCGTGGGGTCGAGTCGATGACGACGTACTCACCGACGTAGAGGACGAAGATCCCGTCCGCGTCCTTCTGGACCTCACGGTACTGCTGTGACCCGCGGGCGGGGCTCTCGACGGTCTTCAGGTAGGCCTTCACCGAGGCCACCGGCCCGGGGGCCAGGCCTGACGGATCGGGTGTCGGTGCGGGTGTCGGGGGTGGGGGTGGCGGCGTTGGAGTGGCTTGGGCCACCGGCGTCGGACTGGCGTTCGGCGTGGTGGGCGCGTCCGCGGCCTGTCCGCCGCAGCTCAGGACGGCCATCGACAGGGCAGCCACCCCGGCGGCCGCCCACGTCCGGAAGATCGGCGTCATACGGAGCCTCCTTTTCTTGACCTCTCGCTCCTGCGATTCCCATCCTCCGACCGCGCCCGAGAGAGGGGCCGCCCGTCGGCCGCTCGGCGTCAGTCGTGGCCAGTGTTTCTATAGCGCAGCCACCGGCCGTATCGGGACCGGTCGAGCCGGCAAATCTGCAGTTGGGTTGGAAAGGGAGGAGCGGAGGCGCCTCCCGGGGCCGCACGGGCGACCCCGGGAGGGGGAGACTAGACCGGCGTCACCGCATCACTGGTTGTTGCCGGCGTTGATGCCCCCGAAGTAGGGAGTGGCGACGTTCGTGGTGAGGTTGTCCCGGTACTTGGTGTTCGCGTTGATCGAGATTCCGAAGTCGGCGCTCGTGATGCGATTGTTGACCGCGAAGCCGTCCGTGGGGATCGACCCGAAGTAGATCCCGGTGGCCGTGCCCTGCCCGCTCTTGACCACGTTGACGATGTCGTTGTTGATGACCCGGTTGTAGAGACCGCCCACGAAGATGGCGGTGGCGGAGGCATCGTCTTGCGGGCGACCTCCGGTATTGGTGATGAGGTTGTCGCGGATGAGCGACCCCTGGCAGATCAGACCGTAGACCGCCTGGCCGTAGTTGCGGTCGAAGCGGATGCCCTCGACCACGGCCTGGGTGTTCCCGTCCAGGCGCACGCCGGAGTAGAAGCCGCGGATCGTCCCGTTCTTGATCGTCACGTTCTGGCGCCCGGTGGCGAGGACGCCCACGGCGAGGTTCGACGGGCCCGCGCCGAGGTTCGAGAGCCGGTGCCCGTTGAGGTCGAGGACCACGTTGTTGGACGCGATCTCGATGGCGCTCCCCCCGGCGAGGGCGCTCAGGATGTCGCCGGTGAGGCAGTAGATGCCGGCCACGCTGATCGTGGTGGGCACGACGGTGACGGGCGTGCAGTTCTCGGTCTCGGCCTGGGCGAGGCCGGCGCCGAGGGCGAGGGCCACGGCCAGGATGAGGACGCCGATCGCGCGCTTCAATTGTTGTTCCCGGCGTTGGTGCCGCCCACGAAGGGCGTTCCCACCGCGATGGTCAGGTTGTCGCGGAACTTCGCGTTGGTGGTGATCTCGAGACCGGTGTCGGCGGCGGCGATGCGGTTGTTGACGGCGAGACCGTCATCGCTCGAGCTGGCGAAGTAGATCCCCCACGCCGTGGCGTTGCCCGTCTTGCTCACGATCGTCACGTCGTTGTCGAGCACGCGGTTGCCCGGGCCGTAGACCTGGATGCCGTAGGCGGGAGCGTTGGCCGGGAAGAACGTGGTGCCGCCGGTGCTCTCCACGTGGTTGTGGCGGATCACCATCTGGCGCCCGAGGACGGAGATGCCGGCGTACGTGTTCTTGACGGCATGGATGTCCTCGACGACGTTTCCCTGTGAGTTCGTATAGGGGAAAAGGTCGTCGATCGAGATCCCGAACAGGAAGCCGCGGACGGTCCCGTTCTTGATGGTGAGGCCCTGGCGCTGGGTGGCGTAGATTCCGGTGGCCCCGGTCCCGGTCCCCGAGGCCTGGTTGGCCAGGCGGAAGCCGTTGAGGTCCAGGACGACGTTGCTGGCGGTGATGGTGATGGCGTTGCCGGAGGCGAGGTTGACGAAGAGGTCGGCGGTGAGGCAGTAGACCCCGGGGGTGCTGATGGTGAACGGCGCGACGGTGACGGCCGTGCAATCCACCGTCTCCGCCTGGGCGGAGGCGGTCAGGAGGGCCAATCCCATCGCGGACGAGAGGATCGGCCCGACCAGCCGGTACGGGCGTGAGCTCATTCAGGAACCTCCTTGGCGAGCGACACGCGAGGCGTTCGTGGGCGCTCTGCCGCCCTGTCCTACGCCCGTGGGCGCCGGGCGGGAGTGACGGGCCCCACAGCCCTGCGGGGGCTGTGGCCTTGATCGCATGCTCGTCAGCGCGGCGCGCGGGACGGTTGGGGGGACGACGGGGCGTCGTCCTCGACCTGCTCGAGCGACACTCCGCCCGCGGAGCGCAGCTGCCGCCGCGAGAGAGGCTCCTTCGTCCAGAGCTGGAAGCGATCCTCGAGGACGAGCTGGAGCTGGAAGCCGTTCTTCTCGAGCTCGTCCCGGAGCGAGGTTCCGGCCGCCCGCAGCGTGAGGTCGGGCCGGCGCGCGTACATCCCGTTCGGGTCGATCCAGGCGGCGGCGGCGCGCGAGAAGCCCGCGCGCAGCCGGTCCGCGTCGAGGTCGGCGATGAACCGATACCCGACTACCCCTTCGTCCGGCGATCGGTAGCGCGTCAGGTGCTGGAGGGCGGGACTTGCCAGGACGAGCGTCGGCTTCTCCGCCGGCCAGAGCAGGGTCATGAGGTGGGCGCGCCGGAGCTGGTCCGCTCGCCAGTCGACCTCGATCACGGTCGCCGCGTCCACGGCCGCGCGCAGCGGGATGCTCGCGAGGAGGACGAGCGCCGTACCGAGGGCGACGGCGCGGGTGGCGCGCGGTACGAGGTCGACGCCGGCCGCGAACAGGATGAACAGCCACGGGCACAGGTTGAGGAAGTAGTACTGGTGCTGCCGCAGGACGAGGGGCAGGCAAGCGGCCAGGCCGAAGCAGGCGGCCAGCCGAATCACCGGGCGCGACCACGCTCCGGCCAGGAAAGGGACGGCAAGGGCGGGCAGCACGATCGGGCATTCCCAGAGAAAGAGCTCGAGCCACGTGAGCTCGTACGTCACGCGTGCCTGCGGGGCCAGGCCGCGGGCCAGCGCGAAGGGATCGGCCCCACGCAAGACGAGCAGCCCGGCGAGAGCGCCCAGGCCGAGGCCGAACCCGGCCAGGATCCAGGCCACCCGCCGCCACCGATCGCGGTCACCGGTGAGCGCTTCGCCGACGAGGCCGCCCAGACCGAAGCCGCCGTACTGCTTCACGAGGAAGGCGCCCGCGGCCAGCGCGCCGGAGGCGGCGGCGGACGTGGAGGTGCGCGCCAAGGCCGCCCGCCAGGCGCCGAGGAGGACGAGGAGCAGGTAGAGCGGCTCGTGGAGGACGCGCGCGCCGTCGAACCACAGGGTCATCGAGAAGAGCGCGAGCGCGCTGACGAGGGCGAGGCTGCGCCGTACGCCGCTGCGCGCGAGGAGCAGGAAGACGATCGCGGACCCCGCGGCCTCGCACAGGACCACGAACGAGACGTACCAGTCGTAGGGTGGCGGGCCCGTGCCGCGCCACAGGCGGCCCCACAGCGAGAACGCGTAGGCCCCGAGCGGCGTGTACGGCGCGTAGTAGAGCGTGCGGTAGGGGACGGCCCCGCGGGTGATCGCCTCCGCCGCCCCCAGGGTGTCTCCCGCGTCCACGTGGACGAGAGCCCGGGGCACCGCCGCCAACTGCACGGCGAGGGCGGCGGCGGAGACGAGCGCGACCGTCGGCCAGCCCTGGGCGAAGGCGCGCCCGCGCCGCGCCAGGCACACCGCTACGCCCGCGACGAGGATCAGGCCCGCGGCCAGCGGGCGGCGGTCCGCGATCCCCAGGGGGTCCCATCGCG
>JBGPBV010000206.1:0-9832 GCA_041481445.1 Vicinamibacteria bacterium | reverse complement strand
GCCGAACCTCCTCTGGGAGATCTCCCACGGCTTCCCCCAGCGCGAGCTGCTCGCGAACATCCGGCGCGACGGGCGCGACCTCGACGTCTCGTTCGTGCAGTTCTGGGGCCTGGAGGCGTTCTTCTTCAACCCGCTGGCGGTGCCGTTGTGGCTCGGTGGCGCGACCGCGTTGCTCTTCGCGCGCGTCCTGCGCCCCTTCCGCGCGCTCGGCTGGGCCTTCCTGATCACGATCGCCTTCTTCCTGACGACGCCGGGCTCGCACAAGACGTATTACGTCGCTCCGGCGTACCCGATGGTGCTCGCCGCGGGCGCCGTCCTGCTCGAGCGCTGGGCGGCGACGGGGGGCCGGCGCCGCCTCGCCGTCGCCTACGTGTGCCTGGTCGGCGTGGCGGGAGCCCTGATCGCGCCCACCGCCGTGCCCCTGCTCGCGCCCGAGACCTACCTCCGGTACGCGCGGGCCCTCCATCTCGAACAGCCGCGCCTGGAGAACCGCGCCACCCACGCGATGCCGCAGTTCTTCGCCGACCGATTCGGCTGGCCGGAGATGGTCCAGGCGGTGGCCACCGCCTGGCAGGCCCTCCCGGCCGGAGAGCGCGAGCGGACGGCGATCTTCGCGAACGACTACGGCCAGGGCGGCGCGATCGACTTCTACGGTCCGCGCTACGGCCTCCCCAAGGCGATCGGCGGCCACCTCTCGTACTGGTACTGGGGCCCGCGGGGCTACACCGGCGAGAGCCTGATCGTGCTCGGGGACCGCCGCCCGAGGCTCGACGAGCTCTTCGAGGACGTGACGCCGGTGGCCACGGTGGGACATCCCTACGCGATGCAGCAGGAGCACTTCACGGTGTTCCTCTGCCGGCGCCCGAGGGGATGGACGCTGCAGTCGGCCTGGCCGATGCTCAAGGAGTGGCGCTGACGTGGATCAATTGGCCCATTTCCACCGAGTCCTTCGCCCGCTACATCTACGTGGACGGCGGCCGCGGGGCCGCCCGGGCCGAGGAGCGCCATGGCCGGAGAGCGGGAGGGACGACGCGACTTCCTGAGGCAGGTCGCGGCGACGTCGGCCATCCTGCTCAGTCGTCGCGGCCTCGGCCTGGCCGAGGTGACGCCTCCGGCGGCCCCGGTGGGTCCCGCGGTCGGCATCGGCGTGATCGGCCTCGGGACATGGGGCCGCGAGATCCTCTCGACCCTGGCCCGCCTGCCCGCCGTCCGCCTGGCCGCCTGTTGCGACACCTACGAGCCCTTCCTCCGCAAGGCGGCGGAGATCGCTCCCGCGGCCCGCGGCCTCACCGACTCCCGGGCCCTGCTCGATCTGGCCGACGTCGAGGCCGTCGTCGTCGCGACCCCCTCGCATCTTCATAGAGACGTCGCGATCGCGGCGCTCCAGGCGGGCAAGCACGTCTACTGCGAGGCGCCGCTGGCCGCGAGCGTGGACGACGCCCGCGCCATCGCGAAGGCCGCCGGCGCCGCCGCCGGCCGTGTCTTCCAGGGAGGCCTGCAAGGGCGCGCGAACGCGCTCTACCGCCACGTCGCGCAGTTCGTGAAGAGCGGCGTGCTCGGCTCTCCCGTCCTCGTCTCCGCCCACTGGGGCCGCAAGGACAGCTGGCGCCGGGTCGCGCCCACGCCGGAGCGGGAGACGGCGCTGAACTGGAGGCTGGACCGCCGGATCTCGCCCGGCCTCGTCGGCGAGGCGGGCATCCACCAGATCGACCTCGTGACCGAGTACCTGGCCGCGGTGCCGCGGACGGTGACCGGCTTCGCCACCACCGCGCTCTGGAAGGACGGCCGCGACGTCCCCGACACCGTGCAGTGCGTGCTCGGATACCCGAGCGGAGTGCGCGCGATCCTGGAGGCCACGCTGGCCAGCTCCGCGGGAGGGGCCTACACGTTCTTCCGCGGCAGCAACGCGAGCCTCATGGTGCGGGAGAAGCGGGCCTGGCTGCTCAAGGAGGCCGACTCGCCGCTCCTGGGCTGGGAGGTGTACGCCCGCACCGACCGCGTGCTCGAGGAGACGGGCATCGCCCTCATCGCCGACGCCACCAAGATCCTGGAGGCGGGCGAGGAGCCCGGCCGCTCCCAGCAGGTGGAGCCGTCGAAGGAGCCGCTCGTCCTGGCCCTCGAGAGCTTCCTCGACTCCATCCGCAACGGCACGCCCAGCGCGTGCGGCCCGCGAGAGGCCTTCCGCGCCACCGCGCTCGCCCTCCAGGCCGACCAGGCCACGCGGTCCGACGCCCCCCTCGTCCTCGCACCCGATTCACTCGAGCCGGCATGAGCCGCTCGCTTCGCGGAGGTCCTCGATGAGCAAACGACCGGAGCCGGCCGACTATTCGCGCCGCGATTTCCTGAAGACCACGGGCACGACCGCGCTGGCCGCGGCCGCCGGATCGCTCCTGGCCGCGCGGACGGCCCCGGCCGCGACCGCGCGCGGCACCTTCCCTCCCGCCCGGGTGATCGGCGCGAACGACCGCATCCTGGTCGGCATCGTGGGCGTGAAGGGCATGGGCGCCGGACACATCAAGCACATCCTGGAGGGCATGCCGGGGGCGAACGTCGAGATCGCCGCCGTGTGCGACGTCTGGGAGAAGGCGCGCCTGACCGCGCGCGAGAAGGCGAGCCTGAAGGACGAGCAGGTCTACGGCGACTACCGGCGGATGCTCGACGGCAAGGACCTCGACGCCGTGATCGTGGCCACGCCCGACCACACCCACGCGCCGATCGCGATCGACGCCATGGAGAGCGGGCGGCACGTGTACGTCCAGAAGCCGATGACGCGCCGCCTGGACGACGCCTTCCGGATGCTCGACACCGCCCAGCGCACCGGCCGCCTGGTGCAGGTCGGGACCCAGGGCTGCAGCGATCCCATGATCCATCGCGCGAGAGAGATCGTGAAGTCCGGCACGCTGGGCCGGCTGCTGTGGGCGCAGGCCAGCTACTGCCGGCAGAACCCCAAGGGCGAGTGGAACTACACGATCGAGCCGGAGGCCACCGCGGACAAAGTGGACTGGAAGGCCTGGCTCGGTCCGGCGCCCAATCGCCCCTTCAGCGCCGAGCGCTTCTTCCGCTGGAGGAAGTACTGGGACTACGGCACGGGAGTGATCGGCGATCTCCTGCCCCACCGCGTCTCCCCGAGCCTGATGGCCATGGGCCTCGAGGAGTACCCGGACAGCGTGACCTGCATGGGCGGGAACCTCGGCGAGAGCGATCGCGGCCCGGGGCCGGACGGCAAGCCGTACGGTGAGCGCCGCGAGGTCGGCGACCTGGCCCTGGCCGTGGTGCAGTTCCCGTCGGGGGTCATGCTCTTCCTGGCCAGCGGTACCGTCAACGAGCGGGGCGTCGAGGACGTGATCCGCGGGGAGAAGGCCAACCTCGGCTTCGCGGCGGGCAAGCTGGTGGTGGAGCCGGAGCGCCCGTACAGCGACGAGATCGAGCGCAAGGAGGAGACCTTCGCGGACGACAAGGACGCCGTGCACGCCGCGCACGTCCGGAACCTCTTCGACGCCATGCGCGGCGAGGCGAAGCTCCACTGCCCGATCGAGGACGGCATCCGCATCCAGACGATCGTCTCCATGGCAGAGAAGTCCTTCCGCGAGAAGCGCATGGTGCGCTTCGACCGCACGGCGCGGAAGATGATCGCGTGAGCCCGGTCGCCCTCGCCCTGCGGGCGATGGCGACGCGTTTCGAGCTGGTCCTCGACGGCGACGACCCCGTCCGGCTCCGGGCCGCGGGCGAGGAGGCCCTGGGCGAGATCGAGCGCGTGGAGGCGCGCCTCAGCCGCTATCGGCCCACGAGCGACGTCGCCGCCGTCAACGCCGCCGCCGGAGGCGGGCCCGTCCGCGTCGATCCCCGCGTGGCCGCGCTGCTCGACGAGTGCGCCCTCCTGTCCCGCCTCACCGACGGTACGTTCGACGTCAGCGTGGGGCCCCTCCTCCGCGCCTGGGGGTTCGTGGGGGGCTCGGGCGCGCCCGCGGATCCGCGTGACGTCGCCCGCGCCCGCGCGCTGGTCGGCATGCAGCAGGTCGAGATCGACCGGGCGGGCTCGACCGTGCGCCTGACCAGGCCCGGCATGGAGCTCGACCTGGGCGCGGTCGGAAAAGGGTACGCCATCGACCGCGCGATCGCCGTCCTCCGGGAGCACGGCGTCCCACGCGCGCTGCTGCACGGCGGGACGAGCAGCGTCCATTCGATCGGCCGGCCACGGGGAGGCCAGGACTGGGGCATCGCCTGGCGTGTCCCCGGCGAGCCGCTCCGGAGGCGAGGCCTCGACCCTTCCCGCCCCGCGCTCGCCGTGTCCGCTCCCCACGGCAAGGCGTTCACCGGCCGCGACGGACGCACGTGGGGGCACGTGCTCGACCCGCGCACCGGCCAGCCTGCGCGCGCCGTGGCGTCCGCCTGCGTCGCCGGCCCGTCCTCCACGCGGTGCGATGCGCTCTCCACGGCGCTCCTGGTGCTGGGCGGGCCGTGGCCGGACACGCTCGCGGCCTCCTTTCCCGACTACGAGGGATGGACGGCCGCGGCCACGGAGGACGCCAGGGTTGTCGCGCCGGAGATCTGACGCGACAATGGGATGCCCCGCCTGACCCGACTCGCTGGAGAAGCCATGAGACCCTCCGATCGCTCCCTCACCCTCCGTACCATCGTCGTGGTCCTGGGCCTGACCTGGGCGCCCGCCGCCGCGCCCGCCGCCGCGCCCGCGCCCAACCCGAACGGGACGACCTCCACCGCGACCGGCCTCGACCTGGCCGGGATCGACCGCTCCGTCCCACCCGGGCAGGACTTCTTCGCCCATGCCAACGGGACGTGGATGAAGACGACCGAGATCCCGCCCGACCGCGCCGCCTACGGGGTGGCCGGCCTGGTGACCGACCTCACCAACCGCCGCACCGCCGAGCTGATCCAGCAAGCGGCGGCCGCGAACGCGCCCGCGGGCTCCGACCGCCGCAAGGCCGGGGACTTCTACACGAGCTTCATGGACGAGGCGGCGATCGAGGCCAAGGGCCTCGACCCGCTCAAGCCGGCCCTCGACCGCATCACGGCGATCGGGGACCGTGCGGCCCTGGCGCGCGCCCTCGGCGAGACCCTGCGCGCGGACGTGGACGTCCTCAACGCGACCAACCTCTACACCGACAACCTCTTTGGCCTCTGGGTCGCGCAGGACCTCGTGGCCCCCACCCGATACATGCCGTTCCTGCTCCAAGGCGGGCTCGACATGCCCGACCGCGCCTACTACGTCGATCCCTCCCCGCGCATGGCCGAGCTGCGGGCCAAGTACCAGGCGCACGTCGCGAAGGTGCTGGAGCTGGCCCACGTCCCGGAGGCGGCGGCCCGGGCGGCCCGGATCTTCGCGCTCGAGCAGGCGATCGCGGAGACGCACGCGCGGCGCGAGGACTCCGACGACGTCGAGAACGGCCTGAACCACTGGACGCGGCGCGACTTCGAGACCAGGGCGCCCGGGCTCGACTGGCGCGAGTTCTTCTCCGCCGCCGGCCTGGGCGGCCAGGACGAGTTCGTCGTGTGGCATCCGGCCGCGGCGACGGGCGAGGCCCGGCTGGCCGCGAGCGAGCCGCTCGAGACCTGGAAGGACTACCTGACCTTCCATGCCCTCGAGCACTCTCCGGATGTCCTGCCCCGCGCCTTCGGCGACGAGAAGTTCGCGTTCCACGGCACCGTCCTCCAGGGCATCCCCAAGCAGCGCGACCGCTGGAAGCGGGCGGTCGACGCCACGAGCGACGCGCTGGGCGAGGCGGTCGGCCAGATCTACGTCGAGCGCTACTTCCCGCCCGCGGCCAAGGCTCGCATCGAGGAGATGGTGGGCCACATCAAGGCCGCGTTCGGCCGGCGCATCGACGCCCTCGACTGGATGGCCCCCGCCACCAAGGCCACGGCCAAGGCCAAGCTGGCCACCCTCCGGGTAGGCGTGGGATATCCCGACAAGTGGCGGGACTACTCCCTTCTCGAGATCGTGAAGGGCGATGCTTTCGGCAACGTGCAGCGGGCGGAGGTCTTCGAGTACCGGCGCAACCTGGCCAAGCTCGGTCAGCCCGTGGACCGGACGGAGTGGGTGATGAATCCCCAGCTCGTCAACGCCGTGAACCTGCCCGTCATGAACGCCATGAACTTCCCGGCCGCCATACTCCAGGCTCCCTACTTCGATCCGCAGCGCCCGGTGGCGATGGACTACGGCGCCATCGGGGGCGTCATCGGGCACGAGGTCAGCCACAGCTTCGACGACCAGGGGGCGCAGTTCGACGAGCAGGGCCGGTTCCGGAACTGGTGGACGGCCGAGGACCACGCCCACTTCGCGGCGGCGGGCGCCCAGCTCGTGAGGCAATACGACGCCTACCGGCCCTTCCCCGACCTCGGCGTCAACGGCAAGCTGACGCTCAGCGAGAACATCGCGGACGTGGCCGGCCTCTCCGCCGCCTACGACGCCTACCGGCTCTCCCTGGGCGGAAAGCCGGCCCCGGTGGTGGCCGGGCTCAGCGGAGACCAGCAGTTCTTCTTGAGCTTCGCGCAGAGCTGGCGGCTGAAGGTGCGCGAGGCCGCGCTGCGCCGCCAGATCGTCGAGGACGGCCACGCCCCGGACGAGTATCGCGCCGACACCGTGCGCAACCTCGATGCCTGGTACCAGGCCTTCGACGTCAAGCCCGGCCAGGGCCTCTACCTGGAGCCCAAGGACCGCGTCCGCGTCTGGTAGCCGGCCTACCCGGCCGGGAGCTGGCCCTTGGCGCGCCCTACAGGTTGCCCTTCTTCATCTCGTCGAGGAGGTAGTCGCCGGAGCGCACGGCCAGGGCCATGATCGTGAGGGTCGGGTTCTGGCAGGCGCTGGACGCGAAGCACGAGCCGTCCATCACGAACAGGTTCGCCACGTCGTGGGCCTGCTGGAACTGGTTGAGGACCGAGGTCTTCGGGTCCTTGCCCATGCGGGCCACGCCCACCTCGTGGATGCCGTAACCGGGCGTGCGGTCGGGCACGGCGTAGGGCTGGATGTTCTTCGCCCCCGTCGCGTCCATCATCTCCGCGCCCGACTCCGCCATGTCCTGGACCATCGCCTTCTCGTTGTCGCCCCACGTCATCTGGATGCGCAGGACGGGGATGCCGAACGCGTCGACCTTGCCCGCGGGATCGAGCGCGACGAAGTTGTCGTAGCGCGCCAGGCACTCGCCGAAGCCGGCGAGCCCCACGCTGGTGACGGGGTCGCGGAAGCTCTTCTTGAAGGCCTCGCCGAAGCCGGGGGCCTTCCAGTTGAAGCCAGTGGCGCCGCCGCCCTGGAAGCCGTAGCCGCGGAGGAACTTGTCGAACTTCTTCTTCGTCGTGTTGCGGAAGCGCACGACGTACATGCCGTCCGGACGCTCGGGACCGCCCATCTTCGGCGGCTCCGCCAGCTCCGGGAACTCGCCCGTGGCGCCCCCCGCCACCCAGAGGTGGTCCATCAGGTAGTGCCCGAGCACGCCGCTCGAGTTGCCGAGGCCGCCCGGGTTCTGGCCACTCGCGGAGTTGAGGAGGATCCGCACCGACTCCAGGGCCTGCGCGCAGAGCACGACCACGCGTCCGTGGACCTCGCGCGGCTGGCGCGTGAGGCGGTCGATGTAGAGCACTCCGCGCGCGCGGTTGGTGCCGGTGTCGGTCAGCACCTTGTAGACCATCGCGTTCGACACCAACGTGCAGCGTCCCGTCTTCAGGGCGTCGGCCACGGTGGTGAAGGCGGCGTTGAAGTAGGAGTGCGTGGCGCAGCCGCGGTGGCAGGGGCCGCAGTAGTGGCAGGGGGCGCGGCCGTTGAGGGGCCGCGTGATGTTGGCGGAGCGGCCCAGGGTCACCGTCCATCCCAGCTTGTCCTTCACGCGGTTCCGGAAGAGCGTCTCCGCGCAGGTCAGGCCCATGGGCGGATGGAAGCGGCCGTCCGGCAGCTCGTCCACGCCCTCCGCGATGCCGGTGATCCCCACGTAGTCCTCGACGAGGTCGTAGTAGGGTGCGACGTCGGCGTAGCCGAGCGGCCAGTCCTCGCCGTATCCGTCGTAGCTCTTCGCCTTGAAGTCGAGGTCGCTCAGCCGGTAGCTCTGCCGGCCCCAGACGTTGGTCCGCCCGCCGGTGAGGCGCGTCCGACCCTGCCAGCTGAAGGGCTTGTCCTTCGGCGTGGTGTAGGGCTCCTCGAGGTCGTTGCAGAACCAGTCGTAGTTGAACTCGTTGCAGGCGTAGCAGTCCTTCTGGACCGGGCGCGTCTTGCGGATCACCTCGGGCGCGCGGTCCCGGTACGGAGCGGCGAAATCGGGCTTGTGCTCGGTGAAGTCGGCATCGTTTTGGGGCCGCCCCGCCTCCACCAGCGCCACGCGGAGACCGGCCTCCGTGAGGCGCTTGGCCGCCCAGCCGCCGGAGGCGCCGGAGCCCACCACGACGACGTCGTATCCGTCCTGGGTCTTGGCTTGCACATTCACCCCGGTCGTCGTCGTGCGCTCCCTGACGACGCGCGCAGCCTAGCAATCGCGGCCCGGGGGGTCAACGACGCGGCCGCGGTTGTCTCGCCTCCACGGCGGTGCTAGTGTCGCGCGGAGACAGGTCCATGAGCGACACGACCGAGCGGCCCGTCATCGCGGAAGCACCCCGCAAGCTGGGGCGCCGCGACGTCCTCCAGGGTCTGGCCGCCGCCGTCGGGTCCGGGTTCGCCCTCCCCGCACTCGCCGAGACGCACCCCATGCACCAGCATCTGGCCGATCCCGCGCGCGTGGCCGCGGCCGACGCGAAGGCGGCGGCGGGCTCGCCCGCGTTCCTCGACGCCCACCAGCTCGAGACCCTGACCTCGCTGGCCGAGCGTGTGGTCCCCGGCTCCACGAACGCGCGCGTCGCTCCCTTCATCGACCAGCTCCTGGCCGTGGACACCCGCGAGAACCAGCTCAAGTTCCTCGAGGCCCTGGGCGCCCTCGACGGCGATGCCATCGCGCGTTACGGGCACCCCTGGAAGGCGCTCGCGGAGGCGCAGCAGGTCGAGCTCTTGACCGCCGCCTCGACCGCCGAGCCGGCGCGGCCGCCGCACTTCTGGGTCCGCGGGGAGGCTGTGATCGTCCCGCCCCCGCCGAAGGACGTCCGGCCGACCGCACGTGATCGCTTCGACGAGCTGAAGGACTGGATCGTCGGCGCCTACTACTCCTCCGAGATCGGGATGCGCGAGCTGGGATGGACGGGACAGACGTTCTTCCCCGCCTTCCCGGGCTGCGAGCACCCGGGCGGGCATCGCTGAGCCAAGGGTCCCCCCCGGTCCCTCCGCCACACCGGCTTCGCCACCACAATCGTCTGCACCTTGGATATCCGATAGCCTCGGTGGACGCAGCAGCCTAAGTGGATAGCCTCGTGCCGGTCTGTCGCCTACAAGGCCGTCGCCTGCCTACAGTTCTCCCCATACTCCCCTCGCAGGAATATCGATCATTCTTGGTGGACCACGCAGGGACATTGTATAGGCAGACCCGGATACTAAGTGTAGGCGGGACTCTCGAGGATCCCTACGTCAAGAGCGGAAAGGAGTTTAAATGGCAATCGATCTGACGGCGGAGCTCGCGGCTGCGGAAACCACACACTCCAGATGGCAAGTGTGGGACTTCCGAAAGGCGCAGTTACTACTGTGGGCAGGCGTCTTAGCCTCAATCGCAGCCTCGCTGAACGCCGCCGGAGTGCTACAACGTCCGGAGTGGCTTAGCGCAGCTTGGGTTAGGGGTCTGGCGACTGTGGTCGCCGCGCTACCGGCGGCCGGGGGATGTCCCGCCGCGTGTTGAAAGTGAGCGGCGGCCAGTGACTGTTTACGCGACTGCCTCCTGCTGGTCAAACGTCCCTTCGTAAGCCCTGAGGG
>JBGPBV010000205.1:0-9936 GCA_041481445.1 Vicinamibacteria bacterium | reverse complement strand
GTCACGTAGAGAAGGTCGAGACCCGGTCCCCCGAACGCGCAGCTCGTGGGATGGCTCACCGGGAGGGGGACGGAGCGCTCCAGCCCGCCGTCCGGACCGTAGCGGCGCAGGGCCGCCCCTCCCCACAGGGCGAGCCAGACGAAGCCGTCGGCGTCGATGGTGAGCCCGTCGGGAATCCCGGCCTCGGCGGGCACCTCCACGAACGGCCGGCGGTTCGCGATCGCACCCGTCTCGGGATCGAAGTCGAAGACGTCGATGCGTCGCGTCGGGCTGTCCACGTAGTACATGCGCCGTCCGTCCAGGCTCCAGTCGATCCCGTTCGAGATCGTCACCCCGGTCAGCATGGTGTGGACGGTGAGGTCGGGGTCGAGGCGGTAGAGCGCACCCGCCCCTGGACGCTCGTCCAGGGCCATCGTGCCCGCCCAGAACCGGCCGGCGGGGTCGCAGGCCCCGTCGTTCATCCGGTTCTGCGGGCGATCCGCCTCGACCGCGGCCAGCATCTCGACGCGTCCGGACTTCCAGTGGAGCCGAGCGAAGCCGCCCGCCACCGCGAGGACCACCGTGCCGTCCGCCGCGCAGGCCAGGGCGCCGACGGGCCGCCCGACGTCCACGCTCCGGCAGGCCCCCTTCTCCGGCCGGAACGCATGGACACGGCCGCGCATGATGTCGACCCAGAGCAGGCGCTGCCCGCGCGCGTCCCAGCGCGGCCCTTCCCCGAGCTCCGCCCGCGCGTCCAGCAGCAGCTCGACCACCATGCACGCCTATGGTACGGCCAAGCGGGCGCGCGCTTTCGGCATACGATACCGGCCCATGAAGTCCAATCCTGCGATCGTCGCCGTCTCCTTCCTGCTCGTGCTCGCGGGCGGGAGCGCCGTCCCCGGGGCTCCCGGCCCGTCGGCGCCGGCCTCGGCGGGGTCCGCAGTGGTGCGCGCGCCTTTCGGCGCGCTCCCCGACGGCACCGTCATCGAGTCGTTCACCCTGCGCAACGCCCATGGCCTGGAGGTCCGCGCGATCACCTACGGCGCCATCATCGTCTCCCTGCGCGTCCCCGATCGGGCGGGCCGCTTCGACGACGTCGTCCTCGGCCACGACGGCCTGGCCGGCTACCTGGCCAAGCCGGCCTACTTCGGGGCCGTCGTCGGGCGCTACGGGAACCGGATCGCCAAGGGCCGCTTCACCCTCGACAGCAAGACCTACGCGCTGGCCACGAACAACGGCCCGAACCACCTGCACGGCGGCGTGAAGGGGTTCGACAAGGTCGTCTGGAAGGGCGAGGCCTCGACGGGAGCGGGCGCGTCGGTGACCTTCCGCTACACGAGCCCCGACGGCGAGGAGGGCTACCCGGGCACGCTGGCGACGCGCGTGACGTACACCCTCAGCGACCGCGACGAGCTGGCCTTCGAGTACGCCGCCACCACGGACAAGCCGACGCCCGTGAACCTGACCCAGCACTCGTACTTCAACCTCGCGGGCGCGGGCGGGGACATCCTCGGCCACGAGCTGACCATCGACGCCGACCGCTTCACGCCCGTGGACGCGACCCTCATCCCGACCGGAGCGCTCGCCCCGGTGAGCGGCACGCCGTTCGACTTCCGGAAGCCCACCGCCATCGGCGCCCGCATCGGCCAGGACGACGAGCAGCTCCGCCGCGGCGGCGGCTACGACCACAACTTCGTGCTCAACCGTTCGCGGGAGGGGCTGCTGCGCGTGGGCCGGCTCGCCGATCCCAGGACCGGCCGCACGATGGACATCCAGACGACCGAGCCCGGCGTGCAGTTCTATTCCGGCAACTTCCTCGACGGCACGATCACGGGCAAGGGCGGAGCCGTGTACACGCGCCGATCGGGCCTGTGCCTGGAGACCCAGCACTTTCCCGATTCCCCGAACCAGCCGGCCTTCCCGTCGACCATCCTGCGGCCGGGCCAGGAGTACCGTTCGAAGACCGTCTTGACCTTCGGCGTCAGTCGCTGACCGGGAGGGACTCGCCGGCCTCACTTCCTCGCGCGGCGTTTCGCGAACGCCCGGAGCGCCGCCTCCTGGCGTCGCACGTCTCGGGCCTGGGCCCGCACGCGCGGCTCCCGGATGAGGTCGGCGATCTGCTGGGCCGCCTTCGCTCCGACCTCCGCGGCCAGACCAATGGCGCGGTCGGCCCAGGACGGGTGCAGGTTGGCCAGGATCGCGATGTCGTAGAGGTCCTTGATGGACCCGGCCTTCAGCTTGAGGCGGATCAGCGTGTCGCCGTCCACGACGCGAAGCCGCGCGCCGCGGACCGCGGCCAGGTCGGAGCCCGAGTCGCTCAGCGCCTCCGCCTCCAGCAGGCGGTCCGCCATTCGCGCCCGTGCCTGGGCGCTGCCGCTGTCGCCCGGCGCCGCCGCGACCAGGGCCTGGAGCATGCTTCTTTCCGCCCGCGCCGCCCGCCGGCCTCTCTCCGTGAGCACGTAGTAGACGCGGGTCCGTGCCCCCCGACGCCCCCCCGGCGCCACCCGCACCGCCTTCACGAGACGCTGGCCTTCGAGGGCCTTCAGGACGGGATAGACGCGGGCCGGGGTGAGGCGCGCCCGGCCCGCGGCGCGACGCGCGAAGCGCGCGATCAGCTCCGATCCGTAGGCGGGGCCCTCCCGCAGGACCTGGAGGGTGGAGGCCCTGACCGTCAGCGGGTTGCTCACCCCCGTATTTTAATCTGTTTCGGAGTAAAACTGCACCAGGGCGAGGTGAGCCTCGGGTCTGGTCCTGCCCGCTTTGAGCCCTGTCCAGCCGCGGGATAGTATGGCCGCCCCGGAGCGGCGCCCGCCAGCGGCGGCCCGCCGGAGGGAACCCCGAAGGGAGCCATGTCGTCGAGCCTTCGCGCCAGACTGACCACGATCGTCGCCCGGCTGCTGCTGGCCGCGGTCGTGGCCGAAGCCTTCTCCTTCGTTGGCTTCCTGGTCGCCACCCGGCACCTCTTCACGTACGCGCGCCTCGATCGGCAGCGGGAGCGGCAAATCAAGGCCGCGGCCGCGGTGCGGCCCGGCGCCGCCCACGCGACGACCCAGACCGTGCCTCACCCCTATGTCGGGTTCACCTACGACCCGAACTTCGACCCGGCCGGGATGCGCGAGTTCCATTCGGTGCCGGTCTCGGATTGGGGCTTCCTCGACGACAAGGCGCCACTCCAGGCCAAGTCGGAGGAGCAGGTGGTCGTGGGGATCTTCGGAGGCTCGGTCGCGTTCTGGTTCTCGGTCCAGGGCGTCGACGCGCTGTTCGAGGAGCTGGCCAGGGTGCCCGAGTTCCAGGGCAAGCGGCTCGTGCCCGTACGCATCGCCCTGGGCGCCTTCAAGCAGCCGCAGCAGCTGCTCGCCCTCAGCTACCTGCTCGGTCTGGGCGGGCACTTCGACGTGGTCATCAACATCGACGGCTTCAACGAGTCGACGCTGGCTTTGGTCTCGAACCGGCCGAGCGGCGTCTTCCCCTTCTATCCGAACAATTGGCCGGGACTTCTAGGCTCCGTGGGCGACCCGGCGATGGTCCGCCTCGTGGGCGAGGTGAGCTTTCTCGAGGGGCGGCGCGGGGGCCTCGCCGCCGCCTTCTCCAAGCCGCCGCTGCGCTACTCCGTTTCCGCCAACCTCCTCTGGAAGGTGCTCGATCTGAGGGCGGAGAGGCAGATCGACCTGGCGCGCCTCGCGCTCGAGAAGTACAAGCCTGACCCTGCCGCCACGTGGACCTACGCGGCCCGCGGGCCGGGCCGCCCGTACGCCGACCCCGAGGCGCTGTACGCGGACCTGGCGAAGGTCTGGCAGCACACGTCGCTCGAGATGCATCGCCTCTGCGTGGGCAACGGCATCCGCTACTTCCATTTCCTGCAGCCGAACCAGTACCTGGAAGGCTCCAAGCCGATGAGCGCGGGGGAGCGCAAGGTTGCGCTCTGGCCGGGCTCGTCGTGGGAGACGGGAGTCCGCTCGGTCTATCCCAGGCTTCGCGCCGCCGGCCGGGAGCTGGAGGCGGAGGGCGTCGCCTTCCAGGACCTGACGCAGGTCTTCACGGAGATCGGGAAGCCCTTGTACATCGACTCCTGCTGCCACCTGAACCCCGAGGGCAACAAGCTGCTCGGCCACCGGATCGGCGAGAGCATTCGCAAGGCGCTCGAGCGGTCCCCCACCGCGGGCGCCGGTGTCGCCGCCGACCCAGCGAAGGTCCACACTCCCGCGACACAGGGCTGAGCCCGGCTTCCGGGATCGCGCCCCGGGCGTGTCATCCGCGGGGGGAGGGGCGGCCACGCTCCGGCGCCGTCAACGAGCGCTGTTGAATCAGGTCGTCGAGCCGGGCCCGGTCCGCTGCCAACAGGAGCTTGATGGAATCGGCGTCGACGTCCGCCACGATGATCTGCCCGACCTCGTCATGCACGTCGCTGTACAGGCCGTGGGTCTTCATCTTCTGCGCCTGATAGCGGTTGTCCTGGGTCGGGCTCACGTAGTGCACCGAGTGGGTCCGATAGCGGTGGATCAGGAACAGGTGGATGAGCGTCATCAACCGCTTCTTGCGCAGCGCGGTGTCGAACGTGTTCTGGTCGCGTACGGACAGGATGTTGCGCCCGCGCCGGTCCACGATGGGGGCGAAGATCACGTTCGCCACCTTCTCGCCGCCGTCCTTGGAGAGCCCGAGCTCCAGCAGCTCCGACCCGGCGGTGTGCGGGCGCAAGGACACCTTGATCGGGAAGGCGATCTGGTGGTGTCGGGCCCAGGCGGCCAGCCAATCCTCCAGCAGCTTGGTCGGCACCTCGGTCTGCACCAGGTGCTGGTGCTGGGTCGAGCCCTTGCCCATGGCCTTGGTGGCCGCGGTGCCGCCCGAGCAGGCCATCAGGCCGGCATCGGCGCGCGGCCCGCCCACCAGCGTCTGCGGCGTCTTGTAGGGCGAGTCGACCAGGCGGAACTTGCGCTGCAGGCGCGCCAGGGCCAGCATCCCGTCCTGGCGCAGCGCCCCGGAGAACTCCTCGCCCGCCAGCCCGTCGATCTGGTGGCCGCCGTACGTGATGAAGTTGAAGACGAAGCCGAGCTTGCCCAGCTCCTCCGGGAAGCGCCGCATCTCGTCGTCGCTCATCCCGGTGGTGTCCCAGTTGAACGAGGGCGACAGGTTGTAGGCCAGCAGCTTGCCCGGGAACTCGGCATGGATCGCCTCGGCAAAGCGCTTGGCGTCCGCCAGGTCCGCGGTCTTGGTCTCCATCCACAGGACGTCCGCGAAGGGCGCGGCCGCCAGCGACTTGGCGATCGCGTAGTCGATCCCCCCCTGGACCTGGTAGTAGCCCTCCGGCGTGCGCGACAGCTCGCAGTCCCAGACGATGCTGATGCCCATCGCGCGGGCGCGCTCGCGGGCGGAGGAGAACGAAGTGCGGCTCGCGAACGCCAGCCACTGGGCCGCGCTCATCTCGAAGCGCTCGCCTTCGCTGGCGCGGAACTCGATCACGTCGGCGACCGCCTGCGGATAGGTCTTGAGGTCGGCCTCGGCCTGCCACGCCTCCAGGAAACGCGTCTCGACCTTGTCGAGCAACGTGTCGAACGACATCCCGGACTTCTTCAAGATGGCCAGGTTCTCCTCGATCAGAGCCGTCACCCCGACGCGGGCGAGCCAGGCATAGGCCTCGGCGTATTCGGTCTCGGAGATCTGGAACAGCCGGTGGCCGTGGGCATCCTCCAGGCCGCCCTCGCGCAGCTTCCGCAGTATGGCCAGGTAGCTGATCTTGTAGGTCGGCAGCTCGACGCTGGTGGCGCCCAGGATGAACGGGTGGTCGCGCTCGTCGCTGCGAGTGTCGAGGAACGTCGCCGACTCGGCATCGGTGCGCGCCACGATGATGCCGGGCACCTTCATCACGTCGAGCTGGAAGCGCGCGGCGTTGAGGCGCTTGATCTGCTCGTCCTCCGCCACCAGCACCTTGCCCCCCTGGTGCCCGCACTTCTTGGCCCCCGGCTTCTGGTCCTCGATGTGATAGCCGGGCACACCGACCTCCACGAAGCGCCGCACCAGGTTGCGCACGTGGGCGTCGCCGCCGTGGCCGGTATCGGCGTCGGCGATGATGAAGGGCCGGAAGTCGACCTCGGGCGTGCCCGCGCGCTGGGCTTCGGTCATGCGCGAGCGGGCGAAGCGCTGGTTGCGG
Organism: Vicinamibacteria bacterium; assembly: GCA_041481445.1. GTDB lineage: Bacteria > Acidobacteriota > Vicinamibacteria > Fen-336 > Fen-336 > AA29. Next base: position 3,812 of record JBGPBV010000205.1, on the reverse strand, counting down.
TCGGCGGTCAGCAGGGCGCGGACGATCGGCGCCGCCTCGTCCGGCACCTGGCCGAGCGGATAGCTCGCGAGGTCGGGGCCCGGGTCTTCGGTGACCGAGCCCTTGGCCGAGGTGGCCCAGCCCCCGAGATAGATCGCCTCGATGCCCGCCCGCTTGAGGGCCACCGCCTGCCCGGGCGAATACGGCCCGAAGGTGGTGATCGACCGCCGCTCGGCGAACAGCTCGCGGAGCCGGTCATGGAACTGCTCGGCCGCCACCCGCGCCACGGTGTAGTCGGTCTGGATCGTGCCCCGCTGCTCGACCACCTGGCGCGCGGAGTACAGGCGGGTGATGCCGGCAAAACGCGGGTGTGCGAAGTACCGCTTCGTTTCGGCGATTTCCGCGTCGAATCCGCTCATGCTTGCTCCTCGGCCGGAGTCGGCCCCGTGAAGTCGAGGTTGGCGGTCAGCCGAGTGCCGTCGCGGCCGAACGTGGACAGGTACGTCTCGATGCGTTGCTTGGCGATGGCCAGGTCGTGGTTGTCGAGGTTCAGGTTCAGCAGGTCGACGTACCACGGCGGCTTGACGTCGGCGCCCACGTAGGCCTGGACGATCGCGCGCGTGATCGGGAGCGTGGTGGCCTTGGAGTCGTCGTGCACGTCGCGGTTGGAGGCCGCGAGCAGCTTGGCGTACTCCTCCTCGAGCAGGCGCGCGAAGAGCGGCGCCGAGAAGAGGTCCCCCGCCTGGACGGCCGTCGCGGGATCGCTCTCCGTGAAGCGCGCCGCCTTGTGCAGCCACTCCCAGAGGATGCTGAGCCGGATCTCGCCGGTGGCCATGTCCTCCATCAGGTAGAGCACGTCGTCGTTGCCGAAGAAATCGGCCGGCTTCAGCGCCGCCGCCTGGAACCCCTGCGCGAACGCGTTGCCGTACTGGAGCGCCACCGAGAGAAGGTCGCGCGCGCCCCGCACGGTGCGCGGCGCCGGCTCCAGCAGCGTGAGCGCCTGGCAGTCCTGCTCGGTGTAGGTGAGGCGCGGGAACGCCCGCCCCAACTGGTTGGCCTGCCCTGCGTCTTCCCAGACCGGCCGCACGATGTGGACCATCTTCCAGTGCGCCACCCACTTGCCGCTGGCGCCCTCCTTCTGCTCGCGAAGGGCCCCCGCCTTGGCGCGAGCCATCCCGCTCGTCACGCCCGCCTCCGAGCCCACCGGGATGTTGGGTTCCATGCCGCCCTGCCAGAGCGCGTAGTTCCCGCTCGCATCGGGCGTGTTGACGGCCCGGCGCACGCGGTCCTCGTAGTTGCGCATGTAGCCGTAGGTCATCACGATCGCGTCGATGCTCGGATTCACGAAAGAGGCGTCCCAGGCCATCGCGTCGGCCACGCTGTTGATGTAGTCCCAGCGCCCGGTGTTGTAGCCGACGAAGTGGCGCCCCAGGGCGGCGCGGATCTCCATCAGCTGGAAGCAGGCTTCGAGCTGCTCCACCAGCACGTAGACGCGCACGGTCCCCAGGGGCAGCCCCAGGTGCCGCTCCAGCTCGGAGAGCAGGCGGTTCCACAGCGCCGCCTCGAGGGCGGTCTGGATCTTGGGCAGGTAGAGGACCACCGTGGCCCCCGCGTCACGCAGCCGGCGATGGTTGTTGACGACGTAGAGCACCGAATCGACGATCGAGGCCGAGAAGCCGTCTCCGCTCGCGTGCCGCACGTGGCGATCGTCGAGGTGCAGCCCGCGGGCGCGGAAGATCCGCGTGGTGAAGTCCAGTTGGGCGTGCCAATTGGCGATGATCTCCCGCCCGAAGAAACCGCGCGCCCAGGCGTTCATCTCCCCCGCCACCTGCTCCGCGACCCTGAGGAACACGGGGTCGCGATCTGTGGCCAGCTTCAGGTTGCGCTGGTTGTCGAGCGCCATCGTCTCGACCTGGCCCAGCGCGTCCTCGCCGTCGAACATCCAGCCGTCGGCCCCGGACAGAAGCGCGTAGGCGACGTTGCGCAGCCCCTGCTCGGTCGTCGCGTGCGGCCGCGTGCCGGGGCCGGTGCCCTGGATCCACTGGCGCTCCAGGTCGGCCGGAATCGCGGCGCCCTCGAAGCGGCCCTGGCGCGCGTCCTCCACCGTGATCTCGGTTCCGGGGACGATCGCGGCCGGGTCCAGGAAAGAGGTCCGCTGGTGGCCACGGGCGCGCTCGGCGCGGCGGCGGATCCGTGCGTCCATCAGCTCCCGGCGCACGGCGTCGAGCGGAGCCAGGGCCTCGAGCGCGGCCAGGGCCTCGGGCGTGTAGACGTCCGGAAAGCGGCGGAGAAGGCCGTCGCGAATCTGGAGGTTGGGGGGGATGCGGCGCAGGTCGCTGCTCATCGCGGTCTCCAGCGCGCGAGGGTCTTCATCGCGCACAGCCCGCCTGGACACACTAGTATCGACGCCACGCGGGCCCCATAGTCCCGACGGTCCAGACGGAAATCCGTTTCTCTTTCCGAGCGGCCCTCCCCGGCGCGAGTACCATCACGATATCGGTCAGGTCCGGCCAAGGAGGGTTTGATGCTCTGGACCATAGTCGCGATCCTCGTGATCCTGTGGCTGCTCGGGGTGCTCGGGACCGTCTCGATTCCCGTCCTGTCGGGGAACACGGTGCACGTCCTGCTCGTCATCGTGATCATCATCGTAATCGTTCAACTGCTCCAAGGGCGACGACTCTAACGAACTGAGTTTGGCGCCGCCCGGCCGCGGCCCTATGCTCCCGGCAGCCGGAGGCAGGCGATGGGAAAGAAGGACAAGCACCGCGACGACGAGGAACAACCCGACGGCGAGCGCGCGACGTCGAGCCGGGTAGAGAAGAAGGCGTACGAGAAGGAGCTCAAGGCGCTCAGCGTGGAGCTCGTGAAGCTCCAGGAATGGGTCAAGCACGCCGGCCACCGGATCGCCGTCATCTTCGAGGGCCGCGACGCGGCGGGCAAGGGCGGCGCGATCAAGGCCATCAGCCAGAGCATGAGCGCGCGTGTCTGCCGAGTGGTGGCCCTCCCCGCTCCCAGCGAGCGCGAGAGGACGCAGTGGTATTTCCAGCGCTACGTGCCCCACCTGCCGTCCGCGGGCGAGATCGTGCTCTTCGACCGGAGCTGGTACAACCGGGCCGGCGTGGAGCGAGTCATGGAGTTCTGCACGGAGGACGAGTACCGGGAGTTCCTCCGGTCCTGTCCCGAGTTCGAGCGGATGCTGGTGCGGTCGGGCATCCAGCTCGTGAAGTACTGGTTCTCGGTCAGCGACGAGGAGCAGGAGAAGCGCTTCCAGGCGCGCCTCGACGATCCGACGAAGCACTGGAAGCTGAGCCCCATGGACCTCGAGTCGCGCTCGCGCTGGGTGGAGTACTCGCGGGCCAAGGACGAGATGTTCTCCCATACCGACATCAAGCAGGCGCCCTGGTACGTCGTCGACGCCGACGACAAGCGCGGGGCCCGGCTGAACCTGCTCGCGCACCTGCTCTCTCTCGTCCCCTACCACGACGTCCCGCGGGAGAAGATCGTCCTTCCGGGCCGGCAGAAGGACGGGGGCTACGTCCGTCCGCCCAAGACGGATCAGACCTTCGTCCCCCGGAAGTACTGAGCTCGACGTCTCTCGTCGCCCCTTCGGAGGTCCAGGGCGTAGGATGCGGGCGAGCGATGGACCCACTCCCGTGAAGGCACATCCCTTCTTCCTGCTCCCGGATCAGGCGCAGGTGCACCCGCGGCAGGTCTGGGCGGCCACGCGCTTCTGGATGGAGACGGAGAACTTCAAGACCCGCCGCTACGGCGGCGAGAGCCATCAACATTGGTACGCCCTGCTGTTCCTCATGAGGTCCCTCGAGATCGCGCTC
>JBGPBV010000204.1:0-10019 GCA_041481445.1 Vicinamibacteria bacterium | reverse complement strand
GTTCGCCTTCCAGGGCACGACGGGCGTCTACGTGTGGGACGGCGCCGCCGGCTGGCAGGTCTCCCCCCTCGACGGCCGCCTCGACCCGGAGCCGATGCCGCCCGACGCCGCCGCCCTCAGCGCCGAGCAGGCCGACAGCGACGGGCCGCTCGTGGACTGGAAGGCCAAGGGCCACCGCGTGGAGCTCGTGGGCAGCGCGACGCTGCCCGGCGGCGCCGCGCACGAGCTGAAGGTCAACCTGAAGTCGGGCGTGGTGCGCCGCCTGTGGGTGGACGCGGCCACGGGTCTCATCGTGAAGAGCGCGTCCACGCGGAAGGTGCGCGGGCACGAGCTGGTGTTCGAGACGCTCTACGGCGATTACCGCCGGACGGGAGGGGTCGCTTTCGCCCGCTCGATCGAGACGGGAGTGCAGGGCCGGCCGCAACGGCTGCGCATCGTCGTAGAGAGCGTCGACGTCAACCCTGCGTTGGACGAGGCGCGGTTCCGTCTGCCGCGCTGAGCAGCGGGCGGCTGGGAGGTGACGATGGCGAGGTGGGAGGCGCTGGTCGGACCGCTCGCGATCCTGGGCGCGCTCTCCGGCCCGGCACGGGCGGCGGCCGTTACGCTCAGGTCGAGGGGCGCGCGCCAAGGGGAGGGACCCGATGACTGAAGAAGCCGTCGGAGGGCAGCCCCGGGCGGAGGCCGTCCTGAACGTGGCCGGATCCGGGAGGTTCTCGAGCGACCGCACGATCGCCGAATACGCGGCCGACATCTGGGACGTCAAGCCGTGTCCGGTGTAGCGGGCACGCCGGGGGCGGGGTCACCCCGCGGCGGCGTGGGAGAGGGCACGAGCGCTCCCCTGGGCGCGACCATTCGTGACGGCGGGGTCAACTTCAGCGTGTTCTCGAGGAGCGCGACCCTGGTCGAGCTGCTCCTCTTCGACGGCGAGAACGCCGCCACGCCGGCGAGGGTCATCCCGCTCGACCCCCGCCGACACCGCACCTATCACTACTGGCACGCGTTCGTGCCCGAGCTCGCGCCGGGCCAGGTCTACGCCTACCGCGCCCAGGGACCCTCGGCGCCGGAGCGCGGACTGCGCTTCGACGGCGAGAAGGTCCTGCTCGATCCGTACGGCCTCGCCGTGGCCGTGCCCGACGCCTACGACCGCGCCGCCGCCGCCCGTCCCGGTGGCGACGCGGCCAGTGCGATGAAGAGCGTGGTGGCCGATACCGGCGGCTACGACTGGGAAGGCGACCGGCCCCTCGGCACGCGGTGCGCGGAGACCGTGATCTACGAGCTCCACGTGCGCGGCTTCACCCGCCATCCCAGCTCCGGGGTCGCGCCCGCGAGGAGCGGGACGTTCGCCGGCCTCATCGAGAAGATCCCCTACCTCGAGGACCTGGGAGTCACCGCCGTCGAGCTGTTGCCCGTCTTCCAGTTCGACCCGCAGGACGCGCCGGCGGGCCGGGTGAACTACTGGGGGTACCAGCCGGCCTCGTTCTTCGCTCCCCATCACGCCTACAGCTCGCGTCCGGGAGCCCTGGCCGTGCTCGACGAGTTCCGCGACATGGTCAAGGCGCTCCACCGCGCGGGCATCGAGGTCATCCTCGACGTCGTCTTCAACCACACCACGGAAGGCGGCGCGAGCGGACCGACGCTCGGCTATCGGGGGCTGGCCAACGAGGTGTATTACATCCTCGAGGAGGACAAGTCCCGCTACGCCGACTACACCGGATGCGGCAACACCCTCAACGCCAACCAGCCCATCGTGCGCCGTCTCATCCAGGACAGCCTCCGCCACTGGGTGACGCAGATGCACGTGGACGGCTTCCGCTTCGACCTCGCCTCCATCCTCTCGCGCGACGAGACCGGCCAGCCGCGGCCGAACCCGCCCGTCCTCTGGGACATCGAGTCGGATCCCCTGCTGGCCGGCACCAAGCTGATCGCGGAGGCCTGGGACGCCGCGGGCCTCTACCAGGTCGGAAGCTTCGTCGGCGACACCTGGCAGGAATGGAACGGCCGGTTCCGGGACGACGTGCGGCGCTTCCTCAAGGGCGACGAGGGCGCGGTTCCCGCCGTCGCCGCCCGCGTGCTGGGCAGCCCCGACATCTTCGGCCACGAGCAGCGGGAAGCCGAGCAGAGCGTGAACTTCGTCACCTGTCACGACGGCTTCACCCTCGACGACCTCGTCTCCTACGACCAGAAGCACAACGAGGCCAACGGCGAGGACAATCGCGACGGCTCCAGCGACAACCTGAGCTGGAACTGCGGCACGGAGGGTCCGACCGACGACGCCGAGATCGAGGCCCTGCGCAACCGCCAGGTGAAGAACTTCCTGGCCCTCGCGCTGCTGGCCGCCGGCACGCCCATGGTGCTGATGGGCGACGAGGTGCGCCGCACCCAGCGCGGCAACAACAACGCCTATTGCCAGGACAGCGACCTCAGCTGGCTCGATTGGAGCCTGCGCGACCGGCACGCGGACATCCACCGCTTCGTGCGGTCCCTCGTCGCCTTCCGCCGGCGCCGCGACGTGGTGGTGGCCGGACGCGGGATGAGCCTGAACGAGCTCCTGCAGCGGGCGAGCATCGAGTGGCACGGGGTGGCGCTGGGCCGCCCCGACTGGAGCCCGTCGTCGCGCGCCCTCGCCTTCTCGATGCGGAGCCTGCGGGGACGGTTCCTCCTCCACGGGATGCTCAGCGCCTACTGGGAGCCGCTGACGTTCGAGCTGCCGGCGGTTCCCCCGGCGAGCGCTCAGCGCTGGCGCCGTTGCCTCGACACGGCATTGCCCTCGCCCCACGACGTCTCGCGCTGGGACGAGGCCCCGCCGGTGGCGCAGGACAGTTACGTGGTGGGACCGCGCTCCGTGGTCCTCGTGGCCAGGGTCCCAGAGGGCGCCGAGGCCACGCCCGCAGGGGCCGATGGGAGAGCAGTCGAAAGGGAATGATTGGAGGCGGCCATGGCAGAGCCACTGACCAGCAAAGAGCTGGAATCGATGAACGCGTACTGGAGGGCCTGCAACTACCTCGCCGTCGGCATGATCTACCTGCGCGACAACCCGCTGCTGCGCGAGCCGCTCCGCGTGGATCACGTCAAGCACCGCCTGCTCGGGCACTGGGGGGCGAGCCCGGCGCTGTCCTTCGTGTGGACGCACCTCAACCGCGTGATCAAGCGCGACGATCTCGACGTGGTCTTCGTCGCCGGCTCCGGCCACGGCGCGCCCGGCGTGCTCGGCCCCGCCTACCTCGAGGGGACCTACTCCGAGGTCTACCCGGACAAGAGCGAGGACGCCGAGGGGATGCGCAAGTTCTTCCACCAGTTCTCGTTCCCGGGCCACATCGGCAGCCACGTCACCCCCGAGACCCCCGGCTCCATCCACGAGGGCGGCGAGCTCGGCTACAGCCTGTCCCACGCCTACGGCATGGCCTTCGACAACCCCGAGCTCATCGTGGCCTGCGTGGTGGGTGACGGCGAGGCCGAGACGGGACCCCTGGCCACCGCCTGGCACTCGAACAAGTTCCTCAACCCCGTGCGCGACGGCGCCGTCCTGCCGGTCCTGAACCTCAACGGCTACAAGATCGCCAACCCGACGATCCTCGCCCGCATCTCGCACGAGGAGCTCGAGGCCCTGTTCCGCGGCTACGGCTACACGCCGCTGTTCGTGGAAGGCGACGACCCCGCGCGGATGCATCAGGCCATGGCGGCCACGCTGGACCGGGCGATCGGCGAGATCCGGGCCATCCAGAAGGAGGCACGCGCGTCCGGCAAGGCGGAGCGCCCACGCTGGCCGATGATCGTGCTGCGCTCGCCCAAGGGCTGGACGGGACCGAAAGAGGTCAAGGGCCACAAGGCGGAAGGCTCGTGGCGCTCCCACCAGGTGCCCTTCTCCGACGTGCGCGAGAACCCCGCCAGCCTCGAGCTGCTCGAGACCTGGCTCAAGAGCTACGAGCCGGAGAAGCTATTCGACAAGGAGGGCCGGCTCCGCCCCGAGCTGCGCGAGCTCGCCCCGCGGGGCACGCGGAGGATGAGCGCCAATCTCCATGCCAACGGCGGGCTGCTGCGCAAGGGGCTCGACCTCCCGGACTTCCGGGACTACGCGGTCGAGGTCCCCGCCGCCGGCGCCGTCCACCACGAGAACACCAAGCCGCTGGGCGAGTTCCTCCGCGACGTGATGCGCCGGAACATGTCCAGCTTCCGCGTGTTCGGGCCGGACGAGACGGCCTCCAATCGCCTGCAGGCGCTCTACGAGGCCACCAAGAAGACCTGGATGGCGGAATTCCTTCCGGAGGACGCCGACGGCGGGGAGCTCGCGCGCGACGGTCGCGTGATGGAGATGCTGTCCGAGCACACCCTGCTCGGCTGGCTGGAGGGTTACCTGCTCACCGGCCGCCACGGCTTCTTCCACACCTACGAGGCCTTCGCGCACGTCATCGACTCGATGTTCAACCAGCACGCCAAGTGGCTCGACATCTCGAAGAACCACGTGCCGTGGCGGGCCCCGGTGGCCTCCGAGAACATCCTCCTCTCCTCGACGGTCTGGCGCCAGGACCACAACGGCTTCTCCCACCAGGATCCCGGCTTCATCGACGTGGTCACCAACAAGAGCCCGTCCGTCACCCGCATCTACCTCCCCGCCGACGCCAACTGCCTGCTCGCGGTGGCCGACCACTGCCTGCGCTCCACCGACTACGTCAACGTGATCGTGGCCGACAAGCAGAACCACATGCAGTTCACCACCATCGACGAGGCGATCGTGCACTGCGCCAAGGGCCTCGGCATCTGGCGCCGCGCCAGCAACGACGAGGGCAAGGTCCCGGACGTGGTGATGGCCTCCTGCGGCGACGTGCCGACGGTCGAGGCCCTGGCCGCGGTGGCCATCCTGCGCGAGCGGCTGCCCGAGCTGAAGGTCCGCTTCGTGAACGTGGTGGACCTCTACAAGATGCGGCCGGCCACCGAGCACCCGCACGGCCTGACCGGGCCCGAGTTCGACAGCCTGTTCACCACGGACAAGCCGGTGATCTTCAACTTCCACGGCTACCCGTGGCTCATCCACAAGCTGGCCTACCGCTTCACCAACCACGAGAACATGCACGTACGCGGCTACAAGGAGAAGGGCAACATCAACACGCCGCTCGAGCTCGCGATCCTCAACCAGATCGACCGCTTCGATCTCGTGATCGACGTCGTCGACCGCGTGCCCGGCCTGGCCGCGCGCGCCGCCCAGCTCAAGGAGGAGATGAAGGACGCCATCGTCGGCCACCTCGACTACGCGCGGAAGAACGGCACCGATCGCGCCGAGATCACCGACTGGGTGTGGCCCTACTGACTAGGCGAGAAACGCGAGCACGAAGTTCGCGAGCATCGCGATCGGATAGATCCGCCGGCCCCATCTGTCCGCCCGCTGGACCAGATGCGCGTTGGGGCTCTGGGCGAGCACCGTGGTCGACAGCGCCTTCACCAGGCCGAGGAAGACGAGGGCGGCCGAGCCGACGAAGAAGCGATCCGCCCGCGTCAGGTAGGAGATGCGGGGCAGGGTGCTGCCGAGGGTCAGCATGTAGGCGATCAGGGTCAGCATGGACGTCATCCCCAGGCCGATCTGCTGGGCCACCGCGGAGGCGGGGATGAAGTAGACGCCGTAGGCCATCAGGACGATCAGGGTCAGGGGCAGGCCGAGCTTCCAGGCGTGGTAGCTCCAATCGCGCACCAGGTCCAGCTCGACGTCGAAGCGGGCGAACGTCCCGGCCCGCGCGACCCGGGACGCCGTGCTCGCGGCGGCCCGCGGCGCGCCGACCCGCCAGCCCTGGAGCGACAGGTGATCGTTCATTCCCGTCGCCCGCCGGAGCGGATGGAACACCATCTCGTCGGCACGGGACAGGACGGGCCACAGGGTGACGATCCAGCGATGCCGGTCGAGGGGGAAGTCGCGGAAGTCCAGCGGGTAGGAGAGCTTCACCCAGAGACGGCGCCCGAAGGTCACCACTCCCGCGCCATCCACGAGGAACCGGGCCGGGTAGAACGCCTGCCGTCCCCGCAGGCTCTCCGGCTCCAGGGCCGGCATCCACAAGCGGCCCTCCGGCGGTGGGCATTCGGCGGAGGCCTCCCCTCGGGCGGGATCCGCCAGGCGCGGGTCACGCCAACGCTCCATGACGTAGATGTCGGCGTCCAGGGTCTGATCGACGTCGCTGAGGGAGGCCAGGTCCTGGAAGAAGAGGCCCACCCCGACCACGGTCGGCCCCCCCGCGGGGTCCGGACGCGTGAGGGAGTAGGCGCCTGGATCGGGGCATGGCGCCCCCCCACGTGTCACGACCTCCCGCTCGAGAAGGCTCACGACGTCGGGCGCCAAGGCTTCCGCCGACGACGGGCGGACTCCGGCCCCGAGCAGGAGGGGAACGCACGCGGCCAGCGCGAGCGTCCTCACGTCCGTGCGCTCCGACATGACGTCCTCCTTCCTCCCCCTCGCGTGGCGAGCAGAGTCGAGCGGCGTGGCCCGGGAGGCACTCTATCCGGAAACTGCTGTCCGTCCTGCTCCTCCGACGCTGATCCGCCGCGTGGCCCCGGGCCGTTCGCGTAGGGGTTGCGGGTGTACGATCCCGCTTCATGCGACCGCCGAGGCACGCGGGCCTGTCTGGCCTGCTCCTGTTCTTCCTGGCCACCCGGCTGGACGCCCAGACCGGCCTCACCGGGGCCGCCGTCGAGGGGACGGTGCGAAACCAGGCCGGGCAGCCTCTCGGAGGCACCAGGGTGGAGCTCGCCGAGGAGAGCCGGGGCTTCGCCCGGACGGCCGCCACCGGTCCCGACGGCCGGTACATGATGGCCGCGCTCCCGCTCGGATCGTATCAACTGCGCGTCGAGCACGACGGCTATCAGCCCCTGGTCCGGGCCGACCTCACCCCCGCGATCGGGCAGGTCCTGGTGGTGGACGTCACTCTCGCCCTGGCCTTCGCGGACACCGTCTCCGCGAAGCGCGAGGGGGACGTAGACGGCGTGGCCGGAGGCGCGGTCTCGGCCGTCGTGGGAGCGCGTGCCATCGAGGGGCTCCCCACCAACGGGCGCGATTACGTCTCCTTCACGTTGCTGACGCCCGGAGTGGTGGCGGAGCGGACGCCGCCCACGGGGCCGACCGTCTCGTCCGGGTTGTCGTTCGCCGGCCAGCGCGCCCGGTCGAACCACGTCATGGTGGACGGCTTCGACAACGACGAGGTCTTCGCGGGGGGGCTGGCCGCGAGCTTCAGCCAGGACGCCGTCCGCGAGTTCCAGGTCCTCGCCGCCTCCGCTCCCGCCGAGTTCGGGCACGCCTCCGGAGGCACCGTGAACACGGTCACGGCGAGCGGGACCAACGCGCTGCACGGCGGCGCGTACCTGTTCCTCCGCGACGACCGGTTGAACGCGAAGGAGCACTTCGAGGAGTTCGACGTCTTCGGCCGCCCCATCGACGCGCCGAAGGCACCCTTCAGCCAGAACCAGTGGGGGGCCACCCTCGGCGGACCTCTTCGAAAGGACCGTACGTTCTTCTTCCTCTCCTACGAGCGGCTGGCCACGGACGCCAGCAACTTCGTCACCATCGATCCGGGGGTGGCGGCCGCGCTCGGCGACGCGGGGTTTCCGGTCGAGCTCGGGCCCGCCCCCTACGCGGTGAGGACGGAGAGCACCCTCCTCAAGCTCGAGCACTATTCGTCTCCCGACCACCGCCTGCTCTTCCGGGCGCACCTCTCGCGGCGCCGGAACGAGAACGTCGAGCCGTTCGGCGGGATCGTGGCCCGCAGCCACGGCGCCGTCCAACGCCGCGACGACTGGGGTCTGGCTCTCGCGAAGACCGACGTCTTCGCCTCCGGCTGGCTGAGCGAGGCGAGGCTCCAGGTCGTTCGGGGCGACCAGCGGATCCGCGGCCTCGATCCGCGCTGCGGCGGTCCCTGCCAGGACGGCGACCAGGGCGGGCCCGAGGTCACGTTGTCCGGCCTGGCCGTGGCGGGCCGGCAGAACAACACGCCCCAGGACCGCGCCAATCTCGACCTGCAGCTGGGCGAGACCCTCACCCGGACCCGGGGGGGCCACACCCTCAAGGCCGGTTTCGACGTCGATCTCGGCTGGTGGGACGCGACGCTGGCGCAGGACTTCGGGGGCCGCTACGTCTTCACCGCCCTCGCCGCGGTGCCTGGCCTCGTGCCGCGTCCCTTGACCGCCCTCGAGGCCTTCGAGCAGGGTCTCCCCGCGATCTATGTTCAGGGTTACGGTGACCCGTCCGCCGACGGGACGTTCCGGATGCTCTCGCTCTTCGGGCAGGACCACTGGCGGCTCTCGCCCCGATGGGACCTGGTCGCCGGCGTGCGGTACCAGCGTTACCGCCTTGGCCTTTCGCCGCTGCAGGTCTCGGCGCCCGGGGGTACGAGCCTCGCTTACGAGGTCCCCGCCCGCGGCAACCTGGCGCCGAGGCTGGCCCTGTCGTTCGACCCTACCGGTCGCGGCCGCACGTCGCTGCGGGCCGCCTTCGGTGTGTTCCACGAGGACCCCCTCCTCGCGGTGGCCGCGGCCACGGAGATCTTCGACGGGCAGCAGCTCCGGCTCCTGCAGGCTCGTCTTCCCCTTTCGGCCCAGGCCTGGCGCGACCCGGGCCACCGCCTGCCCGAGCCGTCTTCCGCCTATCCGAGCCTGGTGCAGGTGGCCGGGCCCGGCTTCCGCGCCCCCCACTCGACCCAGCTCTCGGCCGGCGTCACTCAGGAGCTGGGCCGTGACTTCCACCTGACGCTCGACCTCATCGCCGTGTGGGGCGAGGACCAGATCGGAGTCGTGGACTACAACCCGCTCCTGCCCGCGCTCGGCCCCGGGCGCCGGCCCAACGACGTCGCCGGCCAACCGGGGACGTCGGCGTCGGTCAACCAGTTCACCAACTACGGGGAGAGCTCCTACCGCGGCCTGGCCGTTTCCCTGCGCAAGCGGGTGGGCCAGGCCTTCGAGGGCGTGGTCTCCTACACGCTGTCGAAGGCCGAGGACACGGGCAGCGACATGTTCGGGCAGTCGAACGTGGCCGAAGACGCCGGGCTGGGCCGCGACCCCGCCGATCCCGCGGGCCTGCCGCGCGGCTTCGCGCCCGACGCCTTCCGCGGCCCCTCCGCGGTGGACCAGCGGCACCGGTTCGTCCTGAGCGCCCTGGCCGCGCTGCCCTGGCGCCTCCGCCTCTCCGGCATCGTCACCGTGGGCTCCGCGCGGCCGTACACGGCGCTGTCCGGCGTGGATTCGAACGGCGACGGCGTCGCCGCGAACGACCGCGCCCGCCGCGACCCCTCGGATCCGGCGGGCCGGGTGGGCCGAAACGACGAGCGGATGGCCACCACCGCCACCGTCGACGCACGCCTGTCCCGACGCTTCGGGCTCTCGCGCGGGGTGGGGCTGGAGGTGCTGGTGGAGGCATTCAACCTCCTCGATCGCGTGAACTACAGCGACGTGAACAACGTCTTCGGCACGGGCGCCTTCCCGGACCATCCCCAGACGGATGCCGCCGGCCGCGTGACGTACGGCCGGTACGTCAAGGCCTACCCGCCCCGACAGGTGCAGGTCGCGGCCCGGCTGAGCTTCTGACCGGCGGCGCGGCCGCAGCGGAGCCGCCCGCTCACGCCAGGGGAAGTCCTGCCTTGGCCAGGCCCTCGACGATCGGGCCCATCGTCTCTGGAAACTTGATATAGCGGCCGATGAGAACGCGGCCCCGGGCCGGGAAGTCGGGCCTGCGGGACAGGAGGTCGGCCACTTCGGACCTCGCCTCCGGGATACGACCCAGGAGGCCGAGGCAGGCGGCGCGCATCACCGACCGCCAGAAGAACGTGGGGTCCCGGTATTCGAGGGCGATCTGGTAGGCCTGCTCGACGTCCCCCCGGCGGATGGCGTCGGCCCACATCCCGAACAGCACTTGGGTCAGGCAATGGGGATTGCGCTCCCGGGCGCTGCGGCTCAAGGCCTGGCCACGCTCCCAGTCGCCCACCAACGTCAGCAGGTAGGCGATGATCTCGACGTAGACGAGGGAATCGGAGCCCGAACCGAGAGCCTGCTCCAGC
>JBGPBV010000203.1:0-10138 GCA_041481445.1 Vicinamibacteria bacterium | reverse complement strand
GAGGGGAAGCGCCTGGTGGATGGTGTTGTCGGGGCAGATCAGGAAATCGGCGCCGATCCTCGCGAGCTTGTCCGCGGAGGCGAGCATCAGCTCGGCCACGCCCGGCCAGTCGCCGCGGGAGAGGCACTTCACGTACTGGGCGAACGGGGGGGTGTGCATCGAGACCTCGGGATGGTCGTGGGCGCCGAGCAGGGCCGCGCCCTCCACGCAGATGGTCCGATAGCAGAGGGCGGCGCCCTCCGCGGAGCAGGCGACGATGCCGACGTGCTGGGCCATGAGCGCGGCTAGAAGGAGTCCTGCCGGATCATCATCGTGATCCACGCGGGCATGGTCGCCACCAGCGTCGACAGGTAGCCCATCGGCATCGACTTCTCGTGCGGCTTCCAGTCCGGCCGGCCCTCGGGCACCTCGGCCAGGACCCGGCGCGAGATGGCGGCCTCGCTCTCCAGCAGGCTCGCGAACAGCTCGGTGATCGTCATGGGAAAGGCTCCTCTCCCGAAGAAGCATGCCTCGGTTTCGGACCTCGGCGTGCCCCGGACCTGCCGCGGCCGCCCGCGGGGCGACACTCGGCCTCGCGGACGATCGCCACCTGCGAGCACGAGCGCACGAGAGGCCTTGCGGGATCCCGGCAGTACCGCAAGGAGTGATCATGCTCGACTCGGACCCGTCCCGCCTGACCGATCGTGACCTCATGTCGCAGGTCGCCCGCCTGGCCGCCGGCGAGCGCCAGGCGACGGCCTCGCTGATCGCGCACCTGGCCGAGCTCTACGGCCGGCGCCTGCACGAGCGCGCGGGGTTCTCGTCCCTCTTCACGTTCTGCACGGAAGGGCTCCGCCTCTCCGAGCACGAGGCCTACGACCGGACGAAGGCGGCCCACGTGGTCCGGCGGTACCCTTCGGTGCTCGGGATGCTGGAGTCCGGCCGCGTCACCCTGACCGCCATCCGGCTGCTCGCGCCCCACCTCACGCCCGCGAACCATCAGGAGCTCCTGGGCGCGGCCGCCGGGCGGGGCAAGCGCGAGATCCAGGAGCTGGTGGCCACGCGCTTCCCGGAGCCCGACGTCGCGTCCCGCGTGCGCCCGCTTCCCACGCCGAGCGGCACGTTCGCGCCTCCTCCGCCGCCCCTGGTCCGCCCGCTCGCGCCCGACCGGTACCAGGTCACCTTCACCGCGACGGGGGAGACGCGCGCCCGGCTCGATCTCGCCCGGGACCTCCTGCGCCACGCCGTGCCCAGCGGCGACCCCGCCCAGATCTTCGCCCGCGCGCTAGACGTGCTCGTCGAGGAGCTGGTCAGGGTCAAGTTCGCGGCGACCCCCCAGCCGCGGGCCAGCCGCGGGCAGGCGGACGGCTCGCGGAACATCCCCGCGGAGGTGAAGCGGGCCGTCTTCATCCGCGACCGGGGGCGCTGCGCCTTCGTCGGCAGCCACGGGCGGACCTGCGGCGAGCGCGCGTTCGTCGAGTTCCATCACGTCGTCCCGTACGCGGCGGGCGGCCGTCCCACCGCCGACAACATCCAGCTCCGCTGCCGGGCGCACAACGGCTACGAGGCCGCGGTGTTCTACGGGCCGGCCCGCCGCTACGGCGTGTTTGCGGCCGCGAGCGCGCTCGCCCGCCTCACCGAGCCGGCCCTGCCGACACCGACGCCACGCTTTCCTCCTGCGCTTTCGTGAAGGTGGCGCTCTGCCGGATGTCCGCCGAGGAGGCGCCGAGCCTCACCGTGTAGGTGCCGGCCTCCGCGCGCCAGGACGAGGAGGCGGGGTCGAACGACGCGAGGTCGCGCGGAGACAGCGTGAACTGCACCGACTGGGACTCGCCCGGCTCGAGGAGGCGCGTCTTCGCGAAGCCCTTCAGCTCCAGGGCGGGCTTGGGCAGGGCCTTGCCGGGCGCGGACACGTACATCTGCGCGACCTCGCGGCCGGGGACACGTCCCGTGTTCGTGATCGTGACCGACGCGGTGAGCTCCTTGTCGAACGCGGCCGCGCTCAGCTTGAGGTCCGAGTACCGGAAGTCGGTATAGGACAGGCCGAAGCCGAAGGGGTACGCCGTCGGCACGCCCCTGGTCGCGAAGTGACGGTAGCCGACCCAGATGTCGTCGTCGTAGCTGACCTCGGCCGCGCGATCGCTGTTGAACGGTCCGCGGGCATTGGGATCGGGCCCCAGGAGGGTCTTGCCCGGGAAGTTCGCGGACGAGGGAATGTCCTGCCAGCGGATCGGGAACGTGGTCGCGAGCTTGCCCGAGGGTGAGGCCTGCCCGGTGAGCACGTCCGCGATCGCGTGCCCGGCCTCCTGTCCGGGCTGCCACGCGAGCAGCACGGCGTCCGGCTGATCGCGCCAGCTGGCCGTCTCGATCACGCCGCCGACGTTGAGGACGACGACGACCTTCTTGCCCTGGGCATGGAAGGCGGTGGCCACGGCACCCAGGAGCGCCTTCTCCGCCACCGAGAGGTCGAAGTCGTCCTCCACCTTGCGGTCGCGGAACTCGCCCGAGAGCCGGCCGATCGTGACCAGCGCGAGGTCGGTCTCGCGCGCCAGCCGGGCGATCTCGTCCGCGCTCACCGCCATCTCGGAGATGGAAGGGGGCGGGATGAACGGCATCGGCATCGGCGGGCGCTTGGCCTCCGCGTCCTTGATGTAGCGGGGGTAGCTCTCGCCGAGCCCCGCGTCCAGGCGGAGGCCCGCGTCCGTGAGGCCCTGGGCCAGGGAGACCGTGTAGGGCTGGTGGACCTCGCCGCTGCCCGTGCCGCCGATGAGCGTGCGGTAGGCGGAGTTGCCGAGGACGGCGACCTTCGCCGCCGCCGGCAGGGGCAGGGCGCCCTGGTTCTTCAGCAGCACCATGCCCTCGGTGGCCGCTTCGCGCGCCACCCGCGCGTGGGCCTTCAGGTCGGGGGCGTCGGAATGTGCGTAGCCGAGGAAGCTGGGGGTTCGGACGATCACGGCCAGGATCTGCTCGACGTTGCGGTCGAGGACGTCCTCCTTGAGGGCGCCGCTCTCCAGGGCGGCCAGCAGGTCCCGCCGCTGGCGCGCCGTCCCCGGCATCAGCAGCTCGTTGCCGGCGGCCATCTGCGCGACGGTGTCCCGGCCGCCGAACCAGTCCGTCATGACCAGCCCCTGGTACTTCCAGTCGTCGCGCAGGACTCCCTTCAAGAGGGCCGGGCTCTCCGACGTGTAGGTGCCGTTGACCTTGTTGTAGGAGGACATGAGCGTCCAGGGCGCGCCCTCCTTGACCGCGATCTCGAAGCCGCGGAGGTAGATCTCGCGCAGGGCGCGCGAGCCCACCTTCACGTCGATCGTGTTGCGGTCCCACTCGTGGTTGTTGGCCACGAAGTGCTTCACGGAGGTGCCGACGCCCTCGGACTGCACGCCCTTCACCATGGCCGCGGCCATCCGGCCCGCGATCAGGGGGTCCTCCGAGTAGTACTCGAAGTTCCGGCCCCCGAGCGGATTGCGGTGGATGTTGAGGGCGGGCCCCAGGAGGACGTCCACGCCGTACTCCTTGACCTCGTTGCCGACGGCACGCCCGACCCTCTCCACGAGGTCGACGTCCCAGGACGAGGCGAGCAGGGTCTCGATGGGGAAGGCCGTGCAGTAGTACGTGCGGGACTTGTCGTCCCCGCGCGCGGGCTGGATGCGCAGGCCGGCGGGCCCGTCGGCCACGACGATGGACGGGATCCCCAGCCGCGGGATGGCCAGCGTGGTCCCGGCGGCGCCGGGCACGCGCGACGTCGTCTCGCCGACGGCGGGCGCCTGCATGTCCGGCGGCATGTTCGGGAAGCTCATGCCCGTGCCCATCACGAGACCGACCTTCTCCTCGCGCGTCATGGCCGCCACCACGTCCTTGATGGGGCTCTTGCCGAGCTGCGGCGGGTCGGCGGCCCGGACCGACGAAGCGCCCCACGCCAACAGGGCGGCCGCCTGGAACACGAGTACGACATGCCTTTGCGCCATCACTCCTCCTCGCCGGTTCCGGCCCCGGGGGGAATCGTGCTCCAAGAACGGCGCGGCCGTCTATGGCACGGGAGAACCGTTTTCCTCTCCTTGGCTCCTACTCAACGGACACGAGCCGGCGGCGGGCGGCCGAGGGGAGACGGCCTAGAATGTCGAACCGCGGCCCCTGGGCCCGCGTATTGGTAGTGGCGGCGGCGGACAGGGGAGGAACGTGTGGAAGAGCTGATCCAGGACGTGACCCACGGCTTCCGGCTGCTGGTCCGCCGGCCCGGGTTCGCGGTGGTGGCGGTGGCGTCGCTGGCCCTGGGCGTCGGCCTCAACACGACCCTGTTCAGCATCGTGAACGCCGTCCTCCTCCGCAACACCCCTGTCCAGGCCCCCGACCGACTGGTCGAGGTCTACTCGAGCGCCAGCGCCGACTTCCCGTACATGACCTCGTCCTACCCGGACTACCTGTCGATCCGCGAGCAGGCGCGCACCTTCAGCGGGGTGGCCGCCCACGCATTCGTGCGCGGCATCCTCTCCTCGGCCGGGGACCAGCCGGCCCTGATGACCGGCGAGGCGGTCACCTCGAACTACTTCGACGTCCTCGGCGTCCGGCCGGCGCTGGGCCGCGCGTTCGAGGCCAGCGAAGACGTGGGGGAGGGGCAGCACCCGGTCATGGTGCTCAGCCACGGCCTCTGGCAGAGGCGCTTCGGCGGCCGCGCCGACGTCGTCGGCCAGGCCGTCGACGTGAGCGGCGTGAGGTACACCGTCGTCGGGGTGGGACCCGCGGGCTTCTCGGGGATGCTGCCCGGCTTCGAGGCGCAGTTCTGGGTGCCCGTGATGATGGTGGACCGCCTCAACTTCGCGGGCATCCAGAGCAGCACGGACCAGGATCCCGGGGCCACGCGCCTGGAGAAGCGCGGCCAGCGGTGGCTGTTCGTCAAGGCGCGGCTGGCCGCGGGGAGGACGGTCAAGGAGGCGGCCGCGGAGCTCGAGACGATCTTCAGCCGTCTGCGCAAGGACCATCCCGCCACCAACGAGAAGACGCGTGCCTCCGTGTTCCCGGGAGGGGGCGTGCGCTTCCATCCGATGGTGGACGGCTACGTCAAGGCGGCCAGCGCGGTCCTGCTGGCCGCGGTCGCCCTGGTGCTGACCATCGCCTGCGCGAACGTGGCCAACATGCTGCTGGCCCGCGGCGCTTCGCGGCGGCGCGAGCTGGCGGTGCGGGCGGCCATCGGCGCCGGGCGCGCGCGCCTGGTGCGCCAGCTCTTGAGCGAGAGCCTGGTGCTGGCCGCGATCGGCGGGGCGGCGGGCGTGCTCCTCGCGACCTGGGCCGGCCGGATCCTGAGCGGGCTGCCCACCGACGCGCTGCCCCTCCCCATTCACTTCGACTTCCATGTGGACGGCACCGTCCTCGCCTTCGCCGCCGCCGTGTCGCTGGCCACCACGATGCTGTTCGGCCTGGCCCCCGCGCTCACGGCGTCGCGGCTGGACCTCGTGCCCGCGCTCAAGGCGGACACGACCGGCGAGGGCTCCGTGCGGCGGCGGGTCACCCTGCGCGACGCGCTCGTCGTCACCCAGCTCGCGCTCTCGCTGGTCCTGCTCGTGGCGGGGGCACTGCTGGCCCGCGGCCTGCTCGTGGCGCGGGGCACGAACCTCGGCTTCGACCCGGCCCCCATCTCGTATCTCCAGTTCGACCTCAAGATGAACGGCTACGACGAGGACCGGGCGGTCGCGCTGCGCAAGCGCGTCCTCGCCGACCTCCGGGCGCTGCCCGGGGTGGCCGGCGCGGCGCTGGTCTCGCGGCTGCCCCTGGCCCCGGACATCAACATGGAGAGCATCCGGATCCGCGGCCAGCACGGCCCGCAGGACGACGGGACCCCCATCGACACCGTCTCCGTCGGGGACGATTACTTCCGGGTGGCGGGCGTCCCCATCGTGGAGGGGCGCGCCATCAGCGAGGACGACGTCGAGGGCTCCCGCCGGGTGGCCGTCATCAACGAGACGATGGCGCGCCGCTACTGGCCTGGGCGGAGCGCGCTGGGCGAGATGATCTACATGGAGGGGTTCGAGGCACCGCCGCACGAGGTGGTCGGCGTGGCCCGCGACCACAAGGTGCGGTCGGTGGGCGAGGACCCGCGCCCCTACCTCCACGTGCCCGCCGGGCCCTCGCGCGCGGTATCCCTGGCCGTGCGGACGACCGTTCCCGCGGAGAAGGCCCTGCCCATGCTGCGGGCGGCCATCCTGGCCGTGGACAAGGAGATCGTGTTCACGGAGGACGTCCCCGCGTCCACGGTCGTGGCCCACACGGTGGCGCCGACGCAGATCGGAGCGGCTTTGCTGGGGGCCTTCGGCGCGCTCGCGCTGCTGCTCGCCGCGGTCGGGCTCTACGGTGTGATCGCCTACTCGGTCAGCATGCGGACGCGGGAGATGGGCGTGCGGATGGCGCTGGGCGCGCGACCGGGCGACGTCGTGCGGCTGGTCCTGCAGGAATCCGGCCGTCTGTCCCTCGCCGGCATCGGCGCCGGTGCCCTCCTCGCCGCGGTCCTGGGCCGCGTGCTGGGGTCGCTGCTCTACGGCGTGAGCGCGCTCGACCCCGTCGCGTACGTGGTGGCGGCGACGATCCTGCTGGCGGTGGCGGCCCTGGCCAGCATCGTGCCCGCGCTGGCTGCCGCGCGGGTCGACCCATTGCGCGCCCTGCGCACCGAGTGATCGCGGCTCCTAGCTCCAGAGCCGGTCCCAGGACCGCTCGTCGTCCCACTCCGGCGTGGGCGCGAAGTACGACGTGCCCGGCTTGAGATGCTGCTTGACGACCTCCTCGGCCAGCTCGATCCCCAGCCCCGGCCGGTCCGAAGGTGAAGCGAATCCCTTCCGGAAGATCGGCTTGGGCACGCCGGTCACGAGGTCCTCCCACCACGGCACGTCGACGGAGTGGTGCTCGAGGCACACGAAGTTCTCGGTGGCGGCGGCGGTGTGCAGGCTGGCCATGAACGAGACGGGCGTGCCCGCGAAGTGCATGGCCATGGGCACGCCGTGCTCCATGGCGAAGTCGCCGATCTTCTTCATCTCGAGCAGGCCGCCCGCGGAGGCGAGGTCGGGGTGGATCATGTCCACCGCGCCCATCGTGATGAGCTTGGCGAAATCCTCCTTCAGGTAGATGTCCTCGCCGGTCAGGACCGGGATGTCCACCGCGTCCTTGATCTGCTTGAGCAGCTCGGGGAACTGCCAGGGAACCATGTCCTCCATCCAGGCGAGCTGATGCTTCTCCATCGCGCGCGCCAGGCGGATGCAGGAGTTCACGCCGATGTGGCCGTAGTGGTCCGAGGCCAGCGGGACCTCCATCCCGATCTCCTGCCGGATGGCCGCGACGAAGTCCGAGAGCGTGGCGATCCCCTTGTCGGTGATCTCGATGCCCGTGAACGGGTGCATCACGAGAGCGCCCCCTGCGGACGGCGCGCCCGCCGGCATGGCCAGGGCGCCGGGCACGTCCTTGAGCAGGTTGATGCCGAAGTCCTGCTTGAGCCAGGTGAAGCCGAGGTCCATCCGCTTCTTGAGGCGGCGGCCCTGCTCGTGCCCGTCGTCCGACTCGGTGGTGTCCGCGTACAGGCGGACCTCTTCCCGGAACTTGCCGCCCAGCATCTGGTAGGCGGGAACGCCGTAGGCCTTTCCGGCAAGATCCCAAAGCGCCATCTCCACGCCGCACACGCCGCCGGCCTGGCGCGCGGGCGCGCCGAACTGCTTGATCTTCCGGAAGAGGCGATCGACGTGGCAGGGGTTCTCGCCCAGGAGGCGGCTCTTCAGGAACAGGGCATAGGTGGCGGAGGCGCCGTCGCGGACCTCGCCGTAGCCGGAGAGCCCCTGGTTCGTGTCCAGCCGGAGGATCGGACAGGTGAAAGGCGCCTTCTCGACCACGGCCACGCGCAGGTCGGTGATCTTGAGCTCGGAGGGGATCGAGTTGCGCTGGACGTTCTGCGGTGCCGCCTCCAGATCGGCACCGGTGAGCATCCCGAAGGCGGACGCGCCCGCGGCCGCCTTGCCCACGGTAGTGAAGAAAGAGCGGCGATCGAGCCGACGCTCGACGGCAGGCTTCATGGTGGCACCCTCCTGTCGGTGTGGTTGCAGACGGCCGGATCTTACCGCCGGCCGGAGCGGTCATAATCGCCGGCATGCGCCTTCGAACCTTCGGCCGGCTGGGCTGGCCCGTCTCCGAAGTCGGCTACGGCATGTGGGGGATGGCGGGCTGGACGGGGTCGGACGACGCCCAGTCGCAGCAGGCCCTCGACCGCGCGATCGAGCTCGGCTGCAACTTCTTCGACACCGCGCTTGCCTACGGCGACGGCAAGAGCGAGCGCCTCCTGCGCGACGCCCTGGCCCGGCACCGGGGACGCCGCCTGTACGCGGCCACCAAGGTCCCGCCGAAGGACCGGCGCTGGCCGGCCCGGGCGGAGACCCAGGTCGCCGACGTGTTCCCCTACGACTACGTCGTCCAGATGACGCACGAGAGCCGCCGGAACCTGGGCGTGGAGCGCATCGACCTCCAGCAGCTCCACGTCTGGAGCGACGCCTGGGTGAAGGACGACGGCTGGAAGAGGGCGGCCGAGGACCTCAAGCGCGACGGGCTGATCGAGGGCTTCGGGATCAGCGTGAACCGCTGGGAGCCCGCCAACGTCCTGGCCGCGCTGGAGACCGGGCTCGTGGACAGCGTCCAGGTCGTCTACAACGTCTTCGACCAGGCGCCGGAGGACGCGCTCTTCCCGGCCTGCCAGCGCCTGGGCGTCGCCGTTATCGCCCGGGTCCCGTTCGACGAAGGCAGCCTCACCGGCACGATGACCGAGAGCACCACGTTCGCGGAAGGGGACTGGCGCAACCTCTATTTCAAGCCGGGCACGCTGCGCCTGACCCTGGAGCGAGTCGATCGGCTGCGCCCGCTGGTGCCGGCCGGGGGCTCGATGCCGGACCTCGCGTTGCGCTTCATCCTGCACCATCCGGTGGTCTCGACCACCATCCCCGGCATGCGCCGCGTGCGCCACGTGGAGGCCAACCTGGCCGCCGGCACGGCGCCCCCGCTCTCGGTGGAGACGATCCAGGGCCTCCGGGCCCACCGGTGGGACCGGGACTGGCCGATCCCCTGAGACCTAGCGGCCGCGCCGCGTCGTCTTGAAGATCGTGATCTTGAAGCCGTCCGGGTCCTCGACCGAGAGCTGGCGCGCGCCCCACGGCTCGTCGCGCGGCTCCTGGGCCAGCGTCCCGCCCCGGGCCTTGATCCGATCGGCCAGGCCGTCGATGTCCTGGCCGGTCTCGCAGTAGATCCGCAGGCCCGCGCCCTTCACCCGGTCGCGTCCCTTCTGCCAGTCGTCCTGCCCGAGCATGACGGTCACGCCACCCGCCTGCATCTCGACCCCCATGAGCTTCCCGTCGCGCTCCCAGCGGTCGGTGACCTTGAAGCCGAGGACGCCGTACCAGGCGATGCTCTTGTCGAGGTCGCCCACGGTGAAGCTCGGGGCGACCGAGCGGAGGGCGAGGGCCCCCGAGGGCGGGCTCTTCCGCGGCTTCGTGGATCTCGCGGCCTTGGCCCGGGTGCTGGTCTTCTTCTTGCTCGCCTTCTTGCTCGCCATGGGAGTACCTCCGAGGCCCGCGCGCCCTGCGCGCGCCACCATCGAGCCTATCACCCCGCGTTTGATTCGACCCAGCGACAGGAGTACTGTTGCGAGATTCCGCAGGGCGATGATCGTCCATCCCTCCCGACGCCGGTCCGCGGCGCCCGCGATGATCGCTTGCGCACGCCGTCGCTGGCCCTCGGTGCCGGCGCGTAGGAGGGACGATGAGCGGTGACGATCGGCGGGGCTTCTTCAAGAAGATGGCGGGCGCGGCCGTCGGCCTGGCCGCCGCGGACGCCGTCCTGGCCGCCCCCGGGGCGCCGGTGGGGACCGGGGTGAGGGAGACGGCAGTTCGAAAGTTCCAGAGCTCCAATTTCGCCATCGACCTCGACGGGACGATGGCGGGATGGCTCGACTCGGTCGAGGGGGGCGACGCGACGGCCGAGGTCGTCACCGAGGCTCCCCAGGAGGGATGCCTCCGGCGGAAGCACCTGGGCAACGTCAAGTACGAGGACATGTCCATCTCCTGTGGGACGGGGATGAGCGCGGCCTTCTACGACTGGATCAAGAACTTCCTCGGCTGCGGCGAGAAGAACACGCCGAGGGACGGGT
>JBGPBV010000202.1:0-10317 GCA_041481445.1 Vicinamibacteria bacterium | reverse complement strand
CCTGACCACCGCCTCCATGACCGGCACCGGCAACATCGTGGGCACCGCGGACTACATGTCGCCCGAGCAGGTGAAGGGCGCGAAGGTGGACGGTCGGTCGGACCTGTTCTCCGTCGGCTGCATGCTCTACGAGCTGCTGGCCGGCCGCCGGCCGTTCCACTCCGACAACCTCATGGCGATCTTCTACAAGATCACCCACGAGGAGGCGAACTTCGACCTCATCCCGGAGGGCGCGGAATACGACGCCCTGATGGGCGTCCTCAAGAAGTCGCTGGCCAAGAACCTCGACGAGCGCTACCAGACCGCCTACGACTTCGCGGTCGACCTGCGCGAGTTCCTCAAGCAGCGCTCGACCTCGGACTCCGGCCAGCACGCCCTCGAGGGACTGCTCGAGCTGGAGCCGCCGTCGGGGCCGGTGCCGGAGCCCCTCACGGACGCTCCCGCCGGTCCCACCCTCATCACCGGCGACGAGCCTCCCGCCGGAGCGACGGTGAACATCGGTTCGACCACGCCTGGCCAGACGGCGGCCACGGTCAAGAAGGCCCCGCCCGCGCGGGGCACCGGCGCCCGGGGCACGTCCCCCGGCGTCTCCGGCAGCGCGGTCACCACGCGGGAAGCCGCCCGTTCGGCCACGCGTCCGCCCGTGCCGCGCGCGGCCCCGGTCTCCCCGCGTCCGCTGCCGCCGCCCCGGCCGCAGCCGTCCCAGGGACACCCGGTGCTCTACGTCGTCCTGGGCGCCATGGGCGTGCTCCTGGTCGTGGCGGGCGGCTTCATCTACTACACGAAGATCCAGCCGCCGCCGACCACGATCGCGGCCGTGACCGAGCCGCCCGCCCCCTCGATCACGATGCCGGTGGTGCCGCCGGTCTCCATCACCCAGCCTCCGACCCCGGCCCCGCCGCCGAGCATCGAGGCCAAGGGCAAGTTCATGAAGACGGCCAAGGCCGCCTTCAACCGCGGGGACTACGACGAGGCCATCGCCGAGGCCCGGCGCGCCCTGGCCGAGGACGGCAGCGACGCCAGCGCCAAGGGCCTGATCGAGAACGCCGTGAACGGCCAGAGGGCGGAGATGCGCTTCCGCAACGCGGAGGCGGCGATGCGCGCCGGCGACTTCGAGAAGGCGATCGCCGAGGCCAACGCCGGGCGCGACCTCGCCAACTGGGACCCCCGCGCCTCCCAGATCCTCACCCGGATCCAGGAGGCGCAGCAGCAGGCGGCGGACGCCGCGGCGCGCAAGGCGGCCCAGGCCCAGCAGGCCCAGCTCGCGCAGCAGGTCGGCAATCTCATCGGCGGCGCCGACGCCGCCCTGGCCGGGCAGAAGTACGACGAGGCGATCGGGCTCTACGACAAGGCGCTCGGGCTCGACCCCGCGAACCTGCGGGCCCTCAACGGCAAGAGCGCGGCCGTGCAGGCGCGCGCCCTCGCCCAGGCCGCGCAGGGCGCCGGGGGAGGAGGCGGCGGCACGTCCCGTCCCAGCACCGCCCGCAGCTTCTCCCCGGGCCGGACGGTGGCGTCGAGCGCGGAGACGAAGGGCGGGGGCTCGGTGCCGGAGGGCTTCGAGAACACGCCCGGTGTCGACGTGAAGAAGGGCTCCACGGCGGCGGACCTGCCCGGCAAGATCGTCTTCGACATCAACCCCGACTCGCCCAAGGCGGGGACGAACTACACGGTGAAGGTGTCCCTGCTCAACGAGGGCGGCGCTCCCATCCAGGTGCGGGACATGTTCGTGAGCACCACGATCAACGGCAAGAAGATCAGCGGCCCCGTCAACCCGCAGACCCGCGACGTCGCGCCCCGGCAGACCGCGCTGCTCATGAGCACGACCGAGATGTGGAAGGAGGACACCTCGGGATGGGCGATGGAGGTGACCGTCCACACCGCGCGCGGCGAGCGGTACACGAACCAGGTGACCTGGAAGTGAGGAGAGGACGGCGGGCGCCGACCCTCCTCGCCGTCGCGCTGGCCCTGGCCACGCCGGCGCGCGCGGAGCCTCCGTCCGTGGAGCACCAGCCGAGCCCCTGCACCGTCCCCGAGAAGGCGCCGCGCCTCTGCGCGACGATCACGGACGACGGCCAGGTGGGGGCCGCCCGCATCTACTTCCGCCCCGCGGGCGACAAGTTCTACAGCTTCGTGGACATGGTCTTCGGGGGCCTGAGCTTCTGCGGCACCCTGCCCGCCCCGCGCGAGGGCAAGGTGCAGACGATCGAGTACTACGTGCAGGCGGTGGACGACCAGTTCGAGTCCCAGCGCACGAGCACCTTCAACATGAACGTCTCCGCGGAGTGCGAGTTCCCGCCCGTCGAGAAGGACCCGGCCCAGGCCGCGGGCGCGATCGTCGTGCACGCCACGAACCAGAAGCAGGGCAAGAAGCTCCCGGACGAGTTCGTTCCGACCGGCGTCTCCTTCGTGCCGGTGGCGCGCTGAGGCCGCTGGCGCCCCCCGACGTGCGCCGCCCGCGCCCGTGATCCTCGTCGTGGCGTTCGCCGTCGCCGCGGCCGCCTCCGCCGGCTCGTCGCCCTCGCCCCGCGCGTCCCCCGTCGTTCCCTCCCTGGAGGTCTCGGGGTCGGTGTCGCTCGCGGGCGAGGACGCGCTGGAGGTGCGGGTCGACCTCACCAACCGCGGCGCGGCCAGCGGCCCGGTGAGCGTCACCGGCGAGCTGGCCGGCCACTACGACGAGGCCAGGGTGACGTCCGGGATCGGGTCCGGCCAGACGGAGTCGGCGCGCTTGAAGTTCCCGCGCCAGATCCCGCGACCGGGCGTCCACCCCCTCGTGCTCCTCCTCGACTACTCGCCGCGGACGCCCGCCCCCGGCGCTCCCGCCGCCCTCAGCCAGCGCGCCTTCCTCCTCCTCACCCTCGGCGCGGCGCCGCCACCCGCCGTGCGCGTCTCCGCGCCCGCTCTCACCCTGCGCGACCGCGGGCTGCTCCCGGTCACGCTGGAGAGCGCGGACGGAGCCTCCCACCGCGTGCGCCTCCGCGTCCTGGCTCCGCGCGGCATCAACCCCGAGCGCGCTCACGACGAGGTGACGGTGGGAGCCTCCGCTCCTCTCACCGTGACCGTGCCCCTCCTGCGCGGCGGGGTGCCCCGGCCCTCCCACCAGGGCCTCCTCCTGGTCGCGGAGACCCTGGACGGCGCGCTGGCCCAGGCCAGCACGGCCACCACCGTGGTGGAGGTGATGCCCCCGGTGGACCTGATGCCGCACCTGCGCCTGCCCTTCGTGGTCGCGGCCGCGCTGCTCCTCGCCGCCGCCGCCTTCCTGGAATGGCGCCACCTGCGCGAGGTCCGCCGGGCGGCCCTGGAAGCGGGGGCCGGGACCTCGGACACCGCGTGATCCGGATCGAGGACCACGGCGAAGTCACGTTCTTCCGCATGGCGCGGCGGCTGGCCGGCTGGCCGATGTACTGGACGGGCGCGTACCTCGTGGACGGGCTCCTCGTGGACTGCGGCCCTCCGGCGACGGCGCGCGCGTTCGTGCGCGCCCTCGAGGGGCGGCGGGTGGACGCTCTGGTGGCCACGCACCATCACGAGGACCACATGGGGGCCGCCGCCGCCCTGCGCGCGTCCCGCGGGCTCGAGGTGCAGGCCCACTCCGCGGGCGTGCCGCTGCTGGAGCGCGGCTTCGTGCAGGAGGGCTATCGGCGCCTGGCCTGGGGGCGTCCGCCGCGGGTGGCGGCGCGCGCGCTGGGCGCGGAGGTGGTCACGCGTGCCCTGCGCTTCGAGGTGGTGTCCACGCCCGGCCACAGCCCCGACCACGTGTGCCTGTTCGAGCGCGAGCGCGGGTGGCTCTTCACGGGCGACCTCTTCCTGGCCGAGCGCCTCCGCTACCTGCGCGAGGACGAGGACCTCGGCGCGATGATCGCCTCCCTCGACCGCGTCTGCGCCCTGCCCGTGACCCGCGTCTTCTGCGCGCACCGCGGGCCGGTGCGCGGCGGCCGCGAGGCCCTGGAGCGCAAGCGCGACGGCCTGGTGGCCCTCTGCGCGCGCGTGCACGAGCTGCGGGCGGCCGGGCTGTCCGAGCGCGAGGTGGCGCGGCGCACCATCGGGCGCGAGGGGTTCCTCACCTGGTACAGCCGCGGGCGGTTCGCGGCCCGGAACTTCGTGCGGGCGGCGGCGGCGGCTAGACCGTCGTCTTGACCTTGCGCGACATCGCGTAGAGCCCGTGGACGAGGCCGAGCGCGAGCACCAGGGACACCGCCAGGGTGCCCCAGTTCATGTCCCACAGGTTCACGTGCGAGCCCGCCACCATCCCCCACAGCATGGGTCCCGAGAGGTAGGTGTTGATCTTCGAGGCGAGGGCGGCCTGGGGGGCGGCCTCCGGCGGGGCGGCGGGGCCGCCCAGCAGCGCGCCCAGGATCTTCTTCTGCCGCGGCCAGATGACGAACCAGACGTTGAACCACATGATCGTCCCGAGCAGGCTGCCGAAGAGGATCCACATGCCGCGGTGGCTCATCCCGCCCTCGGCGTTCCACAGCGCGTGCCCGTCGATGTAGATCAGGTAGAAGAGGCCCAGGCCGAACAAGAAGGTCCACATCGCGCCCCAGCGGAAGAAGTAGAGGGCGCGCAGGACGAGGGGCGGGTTGACCTGGGGCTTGAGCTCCTTGGCCAGGCCGCCCTGGAAGGGCGTGTTGACGAAGTTGAAGAAGTACAGGTGCCCGATCCAGGTGATGCCCGCGATGATGTGGAACCAGCGGAAGATGGCCTGGAGGGTGGTCGAAAGGTCCGGGAACATGCTGAGAGGCTCCTTATGCGTGAGAGGAACGGATCATAAGAGACGTGGGGTAGGGTCTGTCAAGATCGGCGCCGCATCGCGCCGCCGCCGCCGGTTTCCGCTTGACAGTGCTTCGGACCGCGACCTATGGTGTACCCAGGATGGAGAAGCCCAAGGACTACTACGTGATCCTCGGCGTGAGCCGGGACGCCTCCACTGCCGCCATCAAGCGCGCCTATCGGAAGCTCGCAAAGCGTCTCCTTCCGGAGCTAGGAATGGAGGCGAGCCCCGAGGCGTTCCGTGACGTCCAGGCGGCGTACGAGACCCTGGCCGATGCCGAGCGGCGCCGCCGCTACGACGAGAGCCTCGTCCGCGTGGAGGACAAGTTCTCCCGCCTCTCCTGGTCCTTCGTGCGCAGCCCGGCCGCGGGCGATCTGCGCCGCCCCGTGCGTCCGGGCAGCCTCAGCGGCGAGATCCTCCTGACGCCGAAAGAAGCGGCGGCGGGCGGCGTGCTGCCGCTTGACGTCCCGCTCCTCACCACCTGTCCGTCCTGCGAAGGCACGGGCGGGTTCGTCTTCGACTGCGCGCGCTGCGACGGAGAGGGCAAGGTCGAGCGGCGCTTCCCGGTCCCGGTGCAAGTCCCCCCCGGCGTGCGCGAGGGCACGGTGTTCCAGGTGGCGGTCGACGAGCCCGGGGTGCTCTCCGTCCTCCTCACCGTCCACATCCGCCCGCACTGAGGCGGGCGCTCGCGCCCCCCGTGAGATAATCCGCGGCGCATGGACGAGCAGCGCGTGCGCGCGGAGGCGGCGGAGAGCGCCGAGCTGCAGCGGCGCTACCTGGCCGACAAGGCGGGGCTGATGATCACGGTCGGCAACCGCATCGCGGACGCGCTGCGCGCGGGGGGCAAGGTGCTCGTCTTCGGCAACGGCGGCTCCGCCGCGGACGCCCAGCACTTCGCGGGCGAGCTGGTCGGGCGCTATCTCAAGGACCGGCCGGCCTGGCCGGCCATCGCCCTCACCACCGACCCCTCCGTCCTCACCGCCGTCGCCAACGACCTCGGCTACGAGGCGGTGTTCCGCCGCCAGGTGGAGGCGCTCGGCCGCGCCGGCGACGTCGCCGTCGGGATCAGCACCTCCGGGAAGTCGGCGAACGTGGTGGCCGCCCTCGAGAAGGCGCGCGAACTGCGCATGGTCACGGTCGGGATGACGGGCCAGGGCGGCGGCAAGCTCGCCGGCCGCGTCGACTACCTCATCGACGTACCCCACACCGGCACTCCGCGCATCCAGGAAGTGCACGGCCTCGTCATCCACCTCCTCTGCCAGGTCGTCGAGGAGGCGCTCGCCGGCTGATGCCGCGCAGGCGTCCGGCGCGACGTTCGCCGCAGACGACTTCACCCCTCGATCTCCGCGGCGTGAAGACCTACGCCCTCTCCAGCCGCCGCAGCAAGGTCTCGCTCGCCGACTTCGCCCGTCCTCACGCGGCCGGCGCCTCGCTGGGGTCGTTCCTCGAGGGCCTGCCGCGGATCCTCGCCGGACAGACCCTCCGCGCGCTGGTCGCGGACGTCCAGCGCGCGCGGGCGCGGAAGAAGCCGATCATCTGGGGGCTCGGGGCCCACGTCCTCAAGGTCGGCCTCTCGCCGGTGGTCATCGACCTGATGGAGCGTGGCCTGGTCACGGGTCTGGCCCTCAACGGGGCGGGGATCGTCCATGACTTCGAGCTGGCGGTGGCCGGCCAGACGTCCGAGGACGTCTCGGCGGGCCTCGGCTCCGGCAGTTTCGGCATGGCGCGCGAGACGGGGGAGGAGATCAACCGTGCGATCGTGAAGGGCGACGCCGACGGCCTCGGGCTGGGGGCGGCGGTGGGACGCCACCTCACCGAGCGCAAGGCGCGTCATCTCCACGTGAGCCTGCTCGCGGCCGCCTGGCGCCTGGGTTTGCCCGCGACCGTGCACGTGGCCATCGGGACCGACATCGTCCACATGCACCCCGCCTGCGATCCGGCCGCGGTCGGACGCACCACCCACCTCGACTTCCGCATCCTGGCCGGCGAGGTCGCGCGGCTGGGCGGGGGCGGCGTCTACCTCAACGTGGGATCGGCGGTGCTGCTGCCGGAGGTGTTCCTGAAGGCGGTGACGGTCGCCCGCAACCTCGGCCACGCGCTCACCGACTTCGCCACGGCCAACCTGGACTTCATCCAGTCCTATCGGCCGAACACGAACGTCGTCCAGCGCCCGACCGCGGGTGGTGCGGGCCGCGGCTACAGCCTCACCGGCCATCACGAGATCCTGGTCCCGCTGCTGGCGGCGGCCCTGGTCGAAGGGGACTGAGTCCTTATCCGCTCCGCGCCAGCTGGCGGCGCGTGACGTTCGCGAGCAGCGGGGCCAGGTACCGCCCGGTGTACGACTCCGGCACCGCCGCCACCTGCTCCGGCGTGCCCGTGG
Source organism: Vicinamibacteria bacterium (assembly GCA_041481445.1). Taxonomy (GTDB): domain Bacteria; phylum Acidobacteriota; class Vicinamibacteria; order Fen-336; family Fen-336; genus AA29. The sequence goes on along the minus strand of JBGPBV010000202.1, from coordinate 3,169 downwards.
CCACCACGCGCCCGCCGGCGTCCCCTCCGTCGGGGCCGATGTCGATGATGTGGTCGGCGGTCTTGATGACGTCGAGGTTGTGCTCGATCACGACCACGGTGTTCCCGCCCTTGACCAGGCGGTCGAGCACTCCCAGGAGCTTGCGGATGTCCTCGAAGTGCAGGCCGGTGGTCGGCTCGTCCAGGATGTAGAGGGTCCGCCCGGTCGAGCGCTTGGAGAGCTCGCGCGAGAGCTTGACGCGCTGGGCTTCGCCGCCGGAGAGGGTGGGCGAGGACTGGCCGAGCGCGATGTAGCCGAGGCCGACGTCGGCCAGCGTGGTCAGGGCGCGGAAGACGTTCGGGTGGTGCTTGAAGAGCTGCATCGCCTCGTCCACGGTGAGATCGAGCACGTCCGCGATCGAGAGGCCGTTGTACTTGACCTCCAGGGTGGCCTCGTTGAACCGCTTGCCGTGGCAGACCTCGCAGGGCACGTAGACGTCGGCCAGGAAGTGCATCTCCACGCGCTTGACGCCGTCGCCCTCGCAGGCCTCGCAGCGCCCGCCCTTGACGTTGAAGGAGAAGCGCCCGGGCGTGTAGCCGTGCATGCGCGCCTCCGGCAAGAGGGCGAAGAAGTCGCGGATGAGGTCGAAGAGCTTGGTGTAGGTCGCCGGGTTGCTGCGCGGGGTGCGGCCGATGGGGCTCTGGTCGATGTCGATGACCTTGTCGATCTCGCCCAGCCCGGCCACCTTCTGGTGCGCGCCCACCACCACGTCGCTGCCGTGCAGCACCCGCGCCACCGCCGGGTAGAGGATCTGGTTCACGAGCGTGCTCTTGCCGGCGCCGCTCACCCCGGTGACGCACACGAACTGGCCGAGGGGGAACTCGACCGTGATCTCCTTGAGGTTGTTCTCGCGGGCGCCGATCACGGTGATCTTGCGGCCGTCGGAGCGGCGCCGCTCGGAGGGCAGCGGGATCTCGAGGTCCCCCTTGAGGTAGCGGCCGGTCAGGCTGGCCGGGTTGGCGATGACCTGGGCGGGCGTGCCCGCGGCCACGATCTCGCCGCCGTGCCGGCCCGCCCCCGGGCCGAAGTCCACGATCCAGTCCGACTCCTCCATGGCCTCGCGGTCGTGCTCCACCACCACCACCGTGTTGCCGATGTCGCGCAGGTGCTGGAGCGCGGCCAGGAGCTTGCGGTTGTCGCGCTGGTGCAGGCCGATGGACGGCTCGTCGAGGACGTAGATCACGCCCGTCAGCTCGGAGCCGATCTGGCTGGCCAGCCGGATGCGCTGGCCCTCGCCCCCCGAGAGCGACGGGGCCGGACGGTCGAGGGTCAGGTAGCCGAGCCCCACGTCGCGCAGGAAGCGCAGCCGGGAGCGGATCTCCTTGAGCAGCTCGGTCGCGATGGTGGCCTCCGCCCCCTGGAGCTTGAGCTCGTCGAAGAAGCGGTAGGCGGCGTCCACGGAGACGGCGGTCGCCTCCGCGATGTTGAAGCCGCCGATCTTGACCCCGAGCGCCTCCGGGCGCACCCGCTTGCCGCCGCAGGCCGAGCAGGGCCGGTTGGAGAGGAAGCGCTGGTAGTACTGCCGCATGTCCTCCGACTGCGTCTCGCGCATGCGGCGCATCATCGAGTTGAGCGCCCCCTCGTAGCGCATGCGGAAGGAGCCGGAGCCCCAGGAGCCGCGCATGGGCACGCGCACGCGGTCGCTGCCCGTGCCGTACAGGATCAGCTTCCGGTGGGCGGAGGGCAGCAGCTTCCAGGCCTTGTTGAGGTCGATCCCGCGCTCGCGCGCCACCGCCCGCACGATGTCGGTTCCCCAGCTCGTGCCCTCGCCGACCGCGCCCAGCGGCTTGACCGCCCCCTCGTTGACGGACAGCTCGGGGTTGGGGACGGCCAGGTCGGGATCCATCTCCATGCGCGTGCCCAGGCCCGAGCACTCCGGGCACATGCCCTGGGGCGAGTTGAAGGAGAAGAGCTGGGGCGAGGGCTCGGGGAAGGAGATCCCGCAGTCGTGGCAGGCGCGGTGCTGCGACATCACCTTCTCGGTCTTGCCCTCGGGGGCGACGACGACGATCCCCCCGCCGTAGCGCAGGGCGGTCTCCACGGAGTCGGAGAGGCGCTGGGCCATCCCGGGCTTGGCCACCAGCCGGTCCACCACGACGTCGATGGAGTGCTTCTTCTTCTTGTCCAGCCGGATCTGGTCCGCCTCCTCGAGGGGCACCACCACGCCGTCCACGCGCACGCGCGTGAAGCCCGCCTTCTTGGCCTGCTCCAGCACGTCGCGGTGCTCGCCCTTGCGCTCCTTCACCAGGGGCGCCAGCAGCAGGAACTTCGTGCCCGGGGCGAGGTCGGCGATCTCGTGGACGATCTGCTGCGAGGACTGCTGCGAGACGGGGCGCCCGCAGTTGTGGCAGGTGAGCCGGCCCACGCGGGCCCAGAGCACGCGCAGGTAGTCGTGGATCTCCGTGATGGTGCCGACGGTCGAGCGCGGGTTGCCGCTGGCCGCCTTCTGCTCGATGGAGATGGTCGGGGCCAGGCCCCGGATCGAGTCGTAGAGCGGCTTGTCCATCTGGCCGAGGAACTGGCGGGCGTACGCGTTGAGGCTCTCGATGTAGCGGCGCTGGCCCTCGGCGTAGAGGGTGTCGAAGGCCAGCGAGGACTTGCCCGACCCCGAGACGCCGGTGAGGACCACCAGCTTCTTCTTGGGGATCTCCACGGTGACGTTCTTGAGGTTGTGCTGGCGAGCGCCAGTGATGATGATGCGGTCGAGTTCCATTGGATCCGGGTCCCCGGGATGCCCCCACGCGGCGAACCTTCTATTCTACTCGCCGGTCGGCGCGCGCTCCAAGACCTTTGGGCCGGGCCGGCCTCGACCCCGGGCCGCGCGTGTCACACTAGTCCTGAGCCTCCATGGGGACACCCCGCCGGCCGACGCCCGCCGCAGACCTCGCCTCCGGCCGCGCGCGCGGCCGCCGGCGCCGCTGGGGGGCCCAGCGCACCGCGCAGCAGCGCCTCGCCTTCGACGTGGCCGCCGGGCTCGTCCTGGGCGCCGTCCTCTCCGCGTGGACGGTCGGAATCGTGGTGGCCTACCGCGAGGGGAGCGACCCCGGTCAGTCGCCGGCGCCGCGCGTGTCGACGGTGGCGCGCACCGTCGGGTCCTCGCTGACCGACCCGCGGGCCCCCGCCACCGCCT
>JBGPBV010000201.1:0-10411 GCA_041481445.1 Vicinamibacteria bacterium | reverse complement strand
GGAGGAGCGCTTCATCGGCCGCCTGGTGCCCGGCTCCAACCGGTTCAACGGCGCGTTCCAGGCCGGCAATGGCGTCAACGACCAGCTGCAGGACGGCAACAAGCTGCGCGTCTCGCCGCGGCTGGGCTTCACCTATGACGTCTCCGGCAACCAGTCGATGATCGTCCGCGGCGGGTTCGGGATCTTCTACGATCGGCCGCAGGGCAACCAGGTCTTCGACATGATCTCCAACGCGCCCGGCGTCATCGTCTCGAACATCCAGTGGGGACGCCTGCAGGACCTCGGCTCCAGCTCGACGGGTACCGACCCGTACCCGACGCTGTCGATGAGCCCGTCGGGCTTCGACTTCATACCGCCGAAGACCTACCAGTGGAACGTGGGCCTGCAGCGCAAGCTCTGGAGCACCCTGATCCTCGACGTGGCCTACGTGGGCTCGAAGTCCACCGACCTGCTGCGCCAGTCGCAGATCAACTCCGTGCCGGTCGGCGCGAAGTTCCTGCCCCAGAACCAGGACCCGACCCGCGCACCGAGCTCGACGCCGGGAGCCACCGCGCTACCCGACGACCTGCTCCGCCCGTACCAGGGCTACAACACGATCCGCATGTGGGACTACACGGGGTGGGGCAACTACAACGCCCTGCAGGGCGGGGTCACGCGGCGGTTCGACAAAGGGTTCATGGTCTCCGCGTTCTACGTCTGGAGCAAGGCGCTCACCGTCAACAACGACGACTTCACCGCGGGGCTGCCCGGCTCGGACAAGGACGCGATCAAGCGGCTCGACTACTCCTACGCCAGCTACGACCGGCCGAACAACTTCGTGCTCAACTTCATCTACCAGACCCCGAAGTTCGCGAGCGGTGCGCTCGGCGCGATCGCGAACGACTGGCAGATCTCCGGCGTGTATCGCTGGACGAGCGGCCTGCCGTACCGCGTCGCCTACTCGATCTCGGGCATCGGCAACGCGAACCTGAGCGGCACCGACAACCCCGCCGCGCGCATCGTGGTCAACTGCGATCCCGGCAAGGGCTACACCAGCGACCCGTACCACATGATCGAGCACCCGGAGTGCTTCGCCCCGCCGCAGCCGGGTAGCGACGGCGCCGAGTCGGCGCGCTTCTTGCTGCGCAACCCGCCGATCAACAACCTCGACCTGTCGATCGCGAAGAAGTTCATCGTCCACAAGACCGTGGGCCTCGAGGTCCGGCTCGACGCGTTCAACGCGCTCAACCACACCCAGTTCATCGTGACCGGGCAGGGTCTCAACCAGGCGGCCACGGCCAACTTCGGCAGTTTGACCAACCCGGCGATCACGAACCTGGCGACTGACGCGAGCGGCAACGTCATCCGCAACAACGGCTTCGGCGCAGCCGCGGGTGTGGCTCCCGCCCGCCAGATCCAGCTCGTCACGCGGCTGACGTTCTAGTCGGGCGTTCCGCCGTTTCCGGGCCGGCGCGCGCATCGCGCCGGCCCTTTTTCTTTCGCCCGCCCCTCTCTCGGGTCTTGACGAACGCGGCCAGGCCGCTGGAGGGCGTCCTCTCGTCCATGCGCTGACGCCCCGTCGCGCAAGGTTTGCGACTCCGGCCGGAAGCGCCGCGTCTTTTTTGCGTGACGCGTCCGGCGTCCGTGGTTTCACACGCTTCCCCGCGCGGCACCGCCATTGCACCTGGAGGGAGCCGCGAGTGTCCGGCCGGCGCGCCGTCAGGCGCCCGCCGGCGACGGAGGCGGGCCATGAACGTCGGTGTTCCTCGAGAGATACACCCGGGCGAGCAGCGCGCGGCGCTGACGCCGGCCGGAGCCCGGGCGCTCGCGGACGAGGGGCACAAAGTGTGGGTCGAGCGCGGAGCGGGCGCGCGCGCCGGGTTCGAAGACGAGGCCTACCAGACCGCGGGCGCGACCATCGCCTACGCGCGCGACGAGCTGTTCGCGAGGGCGGACCTGGTCGCGGCCGTCTTCCCACCGGATCCGGCCGAGTACGGCGCGCTGCTCCACCCGGGCCAGGTCGTGATGGCGTTCTGGATGCTGCCGGCCAGCCGCCGGGAAGACGTCCTCGCCCTCCAGGAGCGCGAGGTGAGCGTCATCGGGCTGGAGGCCATCGCCGATGCCGGCGGCCGGGCCCCCGTCCTCGAGAGCATGTCCGAGATCGCGGGCGGCCTCGCCATCACCGTCGGCGCCTGCCTGTTGCTGAATGCGTTCGGGGGCAAGGGGATCCTGATGGCGGGCGCGCCCGGGGTTCCCCCCGCGCACGTGGCCATCCTCGGCGCGGGCGTGCTCGGCCGCTCGGCGGCGCGGGCGGCCCTGGGTGCGGGGGCCCAGGTGATGCTCCTCGACACGCGGCTGGACCGCCTGCGGGAGGCGCTGGTGGAATCGCGCGGCCTCGCCACGATGCTCTCCACGGCGCCCAACATCGAGAAGGCGCTCACCTTCGCCGACCTCATCCTGGGCGCGGTGGCGGTACGCGGGGAGCGGGCCCCGGTGCTGGTCACGCGCCGGATGCTCGCGCTCATGAAGCCCAGGAGCGTCGTCGTCGACCTCTCGATCGACATGGGGGGCTGCTTCGAGACCTCGCGCCCCACGTCCTTCCCGGAGCCGGCCTACGAGGTCGACGGGATCCTGCACTTCTGCGTGCCCAACCTGCCCGCGGCGGCCGCCCGCTCGGCCACGGTGGCCCTGACCAACGCCCTGCTGCCCTACCTGGTCGAGATCGGACGCGCGGACCTGGAGCGCGCGGTGGCGGCCAGCGGTGAGCTCCGTCGAGGCCTGTATCTCTACCGGGGGGCCTGCGCCCAGGCCCACCTCGCCCGCGCCTTCGACCTGGCCGGCGCGTCGCTGCCCTGGGCCATGGGGTGAGCGAGTGAACGGCTGGACCGAGGGCTACCGCCGGCGCGTGACCACGGCCGAGGAGGCGCTGCGGGCCGTCCGCTCGGGCGACCACGTCTGGGTCCACGGCGGATGCAACAACCCCGAGGAGCTGGTGCGGGCGATGGTGGCGCGGGCCCCGGAGCTGCGCGGGGTCGAGGTCGCGCACCTCATGACGTTCGGCAGCGCCTCCTACGCCGACCCGCGCTACGCCGATTCGTTCCGGCACCGGGCGCTCTTCACCGGGGCCAACGTACGCGAAGCCGTCAATGCCGGCCGCGGCGACTACGTGCCCGTGCATCTCTCGGAGATCCCGGCCCTGCTGCGCACGGGCAACCTCGCGGTGGACGTCGCCCTCGTCCACGTCTCTCCGCCCGACGAGCACGGGTTCTGCTCCTACGGGGTGGGGGTGGAGTGCACGAAGGCGGCGGCGGAGCGGGCGCGGACGGTGATCGCGCTGGTCAATCGGCGCATGCCGCGCGCCCTGGGTGACTCCTTCATCCACGCCTCCCGCCTGACCCACGTGGTGGAGGCGGACCGGGCGCTGGTGGAGCTGCCGGGGGCGGGCCGGGTGGGACCGGTCGCACGGGCCATCGGCGCCCACGTCGCCTCCCTCATCGAGAACGGCTCCACCCTCCAGATGGGCATCGGCGAGATCCCGGACGCCGTCCTCCTCTTCCTCGGGGAGAAGCGCGACCTCGGCATCCACACCGAGATGTTCTCGGACGGCGTGGTGGAGCTGTTCGAGCGGGGGGTGGTGACGGGCGAAGCCAAGACCCTCCACCGCGGCAAGCTCGTGGCCTCCTTCGTCCTCGGCTCGAAGCGGACCTTCGACTTCCTCGACAACAACCCGTTCGTGGAGTTCCACCCCTCGGACTACGTGAACGACCCCTTCGTCATCGCGCAGAACGAGCGCATGGTCGCCATCAACTCCGCGCTCAGCGTCGACCTCACCGGCCAGGTCTGCGCGGACTCGATCGGATGCTCCATCTACTCCGGCTTCGGCGGGCAGCTCGACTTCATCCGCGGCGCCGGCCGCTCGAAGGGTGGCAAGCCCGTCATCGCCCTTCCGTCCACGGCCAGGGACGGAAGCATCTCGAGGATCGTCGACGTGCTCAGTCCGGGCTCGGGCGTGGTCACCACCCGCGCCGACGTCCACTACGTGGTGACCGAGCACGGAGTGGCCTCCCTGCACGGCCGGAGCCTGCGCGAGCGCGCGTCCGCCCTGATCGAGATCGCCCATCCCGACTTCCGCTCCACCCTGCGCGAGGCCGCCCGCCGCCGGCGCATCCTCTAGGGTCCGCCGGAGCATGGAGCCCTTCTCCATGGACCGAATGACTCTCGCCGCGGCGATCCACACGCGGTATGACCGGCATGATGGCGCATCCCGCGGCGGGAAATCGCGCGGCTCATGACGTCGGTCATACCCCGGCCGGCCTCCCGGGGGGAGCCTCGTCGTGCGCGGTGGCGCCCATGCCCATATCGACCCGGCTCCCCGATCTCGAGCACTGGAAGGCGCAGGTCAAGTGCCAGGCGGGCTGTCCGGTGGCCACCGACGCCGGACGATACGTGCAGCTCATCGCGGAGGGACGCGAGGAGGAGGCCTACCTCGTGGCCCGCGCCCCGAACCCCTTCGCGTCCGTCTGCGGGCGGGTCTGCGCCGCCCCCTGCGAGGACGCCTGCCGCCGCGGCGCCATCGACGCCCCCATCGCCATCCGCGCCCTGAAGCGCTACGTCACCGAGCGCTACGGCGTCGAGTCCCTCCGTCCGGACACGCAGGACCGGCTGCGCGAGGCGCCGATCGCCGAAGGGAACCGGTACACGGGTCACCTGCCCATCGCCCCCGGCCGCGACGCGCGGGCGACGGGCGGCCCACGACGCAAGGTCGCGGTGGTGGGCGCGGGGCCGTCGGGCATGTCGGCCGCGCACGACCTCGCTCTCCTCGGGCACGAGGTGACCGTCTTCGAGGCCGCGCCCGAGCCCGGTGGCATGATGCGCTTCGGGATACCCGAATATCGCCTTCCCCGCGCGCTGATCCGCGCGGAGATCGAGAAGATCGTGTCCCTGGGCGTGACCCTCCGGCTGGGCACGCCGCTCTCCCCCGCCTTCGGCCTCGCCGAGCTGCGTGCGCAGGGGTTCGAGGCGGTGTTCCTCTCCGTCGGCGTCTCCAAGGGACGCGACCTCGACATCCCGGGCGTCGAGAAGGACGGCGTCATCAAGGCCGTCGACTACCTCCTGAACGTCAATCGGGGCTACCGCACGAACCTGGGCCGGCACGTGGTGGTCATCGGCGGAGGCTTCGTGGCCTTCGACGCCGCGCGCACCGCGCTGCGCCTGGGACGCGAGGGCGAGGCTGACCTCGAGTCCCTCGCCTCCGAAGCGGACTCCCGGGCGAAGGAAGCGCTCGACTCCGCGCGCGCCGCCCTGCGCGGCGGCGCGACGGACGTCACGATCGTCTCCCTCGAGCAGTTCGACGAGATGCCCGTCCTGCGCACCACCCAGGGGCACGAGGAATTCGAGGAAACGAAGCGGGAAGGCGTCGCGTTCCTCCCCCGCCGCGGCCCCAAGCGCTTCCTGGGCGACGGACGCCTCACCGCGGTCGAGCTGCGCCGCGTGGTCTCCGTCTTCGACGCCAGCGGCCGGTTCGCACCCGCCTACGACGACGAGGACGTGGTCGCCGTCGAGGCGGATGCCTGCATCCTGGCCATCGGCCAGAAGCCCGACCTCGGCTTCCTGAAGGACTCCGACGGCGTGGCCCTCACGCCGGGCGGCGGCATCCGCGTCGATCCCACGACGCTCGCCACCTCGGCTCCCGGCGTGTTCGCGGGGGGCGACGTGGCCTTCGGGCCGCGGAACCTCATCGAGGCGGTGGCCAACGGCAAGCGCGCCGCCCGGTCGATCCACGAGTGGCTCGAGAAGGACCAGGCCCGCACCTTGAAGACCCTCGCCATCGAGAAGATCCCCACCCGCGACTACCGCATGATCGCGGGGTTCGAGGTCCTCGACCGCGAGACGCCGCCCACCCTCGACCTCGGCCGGCGCACCGGCATCGCGGAGGTGGAGACGGGTTACGGCGGCCGGGAGGCCTGGCGGCAGGCCGCACGCTGCCTGGTCTGCCACGTGCAGACCATCTACGACCCCGAGAAGTGCGTCCTGTGCAGCCGGTGCGTGGACGTCTGCCCCGAGTACTGCCTGGCCATCGTCCCCTTCGAGGAGCTCGCTCTCCCGGAGGAGGCCAAGGCGGAGCTGGCCGCGCGCGCGGAGGCGAACGGGCTGCCGCTGTCCGCGATGATCAAGGACGACGACCGCTGCATCCGCTGCGGCCTCTGCGCCGTCCGCTGTCCCACCGATGCCATGACGATGGAACGGTTCGAGATCACGGAGAGGCTCGTGGGCCGAGGAGGGCCGGCGAATGAACGCGGTGGGAACGATGCGGCTCTCTGACTTCCCCTCCCCCCGACGTGGGGGAGGGATAGGGAGGGGGGGTCGATGAATGACTAACCAGCGTCGTGATTTCCTCATGAAGCTGGGCTTCGGCGCGGGTGTCGCGGGCCTCGCCACCCAGAGCGCGGCCTCGCTGCGCTCGCTCGTTCCGAACGTGTCCTACGACGCGCCCACCACCGTGAAGCTCGGACTGCCGATGGAGTTCCCGGACGGGCTGAAGTTCCTGCCCGACCAGCGGCTGTTCGTCTTCCGCCAGGGGAACATCTTCCACGCCATCTCCGCCGTATGCACCCACCTCGGATGCACCGTGCGCGCCGAGGCCTTGTCGCAGCCGGAGGAGAAGACGGTGAACGGGGCGCCGCTGCGCCTCACGCACCGCTTCCTCTGCCCCTGCCACGGGTCGAGGTACGAGGGCGACGGCGGCAACGTGTCGGGGCCGGCGCCGCGGCCGCTCACCTGGTACCACCTCGAGGTCGCTCCCGACGACGGCCAGCTCGTGGTGGACCTCGCGCACGAGGTCGGCCGCGAGTTCCGTCTCACCGTGGCCTGAGGAGAGACATGAGCACTCCGGCCAAGCCGCTCCCCGCGACCCCGACGGCGCCCGGCGTCCATCCGAAGGCACTCTGGAGCCTGAAGCCCCGATCCGATCGCGAGTCGGGCGATGCGGTGGTCGCGAACTTCCTGCTCCACTGGTTCCCGGCCAAGGCCTTCAAGGCCTCGCTGGACTGGACCTACTCGTTCTGGCTCGGGACCATCACCTCGGCCCTGTTCCTCCTCCTCATCCTCTCCGGGCTGCCCCTGCTCTTCCTGTACGTGCCCTCGGTGGAGCGCGCCTACGCGTCCGTGAAGGACATCGAGTACGTCATCACCTTCGGGTCCTGGATCCGATCCGTGCACCGCCTGTCCGCGCACCTCATGGTGGCGGCGGTCTTCCTGCACCTCGTCCGCGTCTTCCTCACCGGCGCCTACAAGAACGGGACGGGCCGCGGCCAGCGGCGGCAATGGAACTGGGTCATCGGGGTCGCCATGCTGCTGGCGACGCTGTTCCTGTCCTTCACCGGCTACCTCCTTCCCTGGGACCAGCTCGCCTACTGGGCCGTCACCGTGGGCACGAACATCGCGTCCTCGATCCCCTTCGTGGGGCCCACCGTCCGCGAGCTGCTGATCGGCGGCCGCACGATCGATCAGCCCACGCTGATCCGCTTCTACGTGCTCCACATCGTCCTGCTTCCCGGCCTGCTCGCCGCCCTCTTCGTCTACCACATGTGGCGCGTGCGCAAGGACGGCGGCCTGGCCCGCGCCGACCGCGAGGCCCTGCGGCGCGAGAAGGTCGAGGAGCCCCCGGCCCGCACCAAGACCTACACGCTGCTCGGAGTCGCGCGCGGGACCGCGCCCGCGATCCGGTCCACCACGCTCGAGGCGCCGCATCTGACCGTGAACGCCGTCCCCGACCTGGTCCGGCGCGCGGCCATCGCGGTCCTCGGGACCATCGCCGCCATCAGCATCCTGTCCACCCTCGTCCGCTCGCCGCTGGAGGAGGCGGCGAACGCGCTCGTCACCCCGAACCCCGCGAAGGCACCGTGGTACTTCCTCTGGCTGCAGGAGATCGTCACCGACACGACGTTCCACATCGGCAGCTTCACGGTGAACGGGGCCTTCCTCGGCGGCGTGCTCCTGCCCGGGCTCCTCGTGGGCGCCCTCACGCTCTGGCCCTGGCTCGACCGCAGCCCCGCCTCGGCGACGGGCGTGTGGTTCGCCGGCACGCGCTGGCGGCAGAACGCCGTCTTCCTCGCCCTGTGCCTGATCGTCGTGATCTTCACGCTCATCGGGACCTTCTGCCGCGGGCCCTACTGGCACTTCTACTGGCCCTGGGAGAGCTGGCCCGAGATCCCCACGAGGATCTGACCCATGAGTGAAAAGCGCACCGACTCGCCCTACCCGCGCCGCGACCGGCCCGTGCTCGCCGTCATCGGGCTGCTCCTCGTCGTGTCCACGGGGCTCTTCGCCCGCAACGACCGCGAGCACGAGTGGCGCTACTACCAGTGGGAGTTCCGGCGCCAGGTGTCCGAGAAGTTCGGCGCGGAGAAGGCGAAGACGGTCCCGTCCGGCCTCCAGCAGGTCTGGGTTCCCGCGCTGGGCCGCGCCGACCGCTGCGTGACCTGCCACCAGGCGACGGGATGGAAGGGGTTCGAAGCGGCGGACGAGCCGCTGCGCACCCATCCGCCGGCGCCCCTGAAGGGCCACCCGGTCTCGAAGTTCGGATGCACGGCCTGCCACGGCGGCCAGGGCTGGGCGGTCGACGTCGAGCCCGCGCACGGGCCGGTCGAGCACTGGGAAGAGCCGCTGCTGGGCGCGCCGCTGGGCGAGGCCTACTCCATCGCCGACGACAAGGCCGCGCTGATGCAGATGAACTGCAACGTCTGCCATCGCTACGACCGCTCGACGCCGGGCGCGGACTTCATCAACCTCGGCAAGGAGCTCGTCCAGCAGAAGGGCTGCCGGGCCTGCCACGTGATCAACGGCCGCGGCGGCACCATCGGGCCCGACCTCACCTACGTCGGCGACAAGGCGCCCGAGCAGTACGACTTCGGCCGGCTCTCCGGGCAGAAGACCTCCTTCGCCTGGCACGTCGCGCACCTGAAGGACCCGCGCGCGCTCGTCCAGGACACGGTGATGCCGAACTTCCACCTCTCCACGAAGGAGGCCCAGGCCCTGGCCATCCTCGTGATGTCGTGGCGCAAGGCGCCCGTGCCCGCGGAGTTCGTGGCCGGCGTGCCCCGCACGGACCCGCAGACCGCGGAGGAGAAGGCGACCGAGCTGCGCATGAAGGAAGGGCCGGGCGCCTGGTTCGTGAAGACGGGCTGCTTCGTCTGCCACTCCATCTCGGCCCTGGGCGTGAAGAGCCCGGCCCAGATCGGCCCCGACCTGTCGACGGCGGTGGAGGACACGCAGTCCCGCTTCGGCCGCACCGTCGACGACTTCCTGCGCGAGCCCACCGGGACCATGGCCGTGGTCCTCTCGCGGCAGATCGTCCTCACCCCGGAGCAGAAGGCGGTGGCGGTGGAGAAGCTCCGGGAGGCGTTCGCCGAGTACCAGCGCCAGAAGGCGGAATCGACGAAGGGGGCGGCCGCCAGCGCGGCCGCGCGCCCGTGAGGGCGCCCTTCGAGCTAAGGAGAAACGTCATGAGGAAAGCAGGCCCCGTGCTCTGGACGGTCACCCTTCTCGTGGCCGCCGGCCTCCTGGCCGGGCGTTGTGCCCCGAGCGCGCCCAAGGCGAAGCGGGCCGCGGCCGCGGTGTCGGACATGGCGGTGGCCGCGCAGAAGACCTACATCGCTCCCGGCGACCTCGACGAGTACTACCTGTTCTCGTCGGGCGGGCACTCCGGCCAGGTCTACGTCTACGGCGTGCCCTCGATGCGCCACCTCTCCACGATCCCCGTCTTCACGCCCTATCCCGCCACCGGCTACGGGTTCGACGACGAGAGCAAGGCCATGCTGGGCGGGCTCACCTGGGGCGACGTCCACCATCCCGCCCTCTCCGAGACGAACGGGGACTACGACGGGCGCTGGCTGTTCGTGAACGAGATGAACGGCCGCGTGGCCCGCATCGACCTGCGCGACTTCAAGACCAGGCAGATCCTGGGCCCGGTGCCGAACGTCTCCGGCAACCACGCCTCCGCCTTCGTCACCCCCAACACCGAGTACTCGATGATGGCGTCGCGGTTCTCCATCCCGATCCCCAAGGGCACGGTCGTCCCCATCGAGAAGTACGCCACCGACTACAAGGGGGTGGTGGCGGCGGTCAAGATCGATCCCAAGTCGGGGGCGATGGCGCTGGGCTGGGAGATCCTCATGCCGCCCTTCGACTACGACCTGGGCGACGCCGGCAAGGGCCCGTCGAACGGGTGGATGTTCTGGTCCTCGTACAACACCGAGCGCGCCACCGGCAAGCTGGAAGTCACCTCCACCCAGCGGGACCGCGACTACATCGCGGCCATCGACTGGAAGGCGGCGGAGAAGGCGGCCGGCGAGGGCAAGGGCGACGTGATCGGCGGCGTCAAGGTGCTCGACCCCAAGAAGGTCCCCGGGATCGTGTACCTGATGCCCTGCGG
>JBGPBV010000200.1:0-10691 GCA_041481445.1 Vicinamibacteria bacterium | reverse complement strand
GTGTTCTCGTACTCGGCCCGGCTGAGCCGGCCGTCGCGATTGCGGTCCATGTCGTCGAACGTCGAGCGCGATCCGCTCCACTCGCTGCGCGTGACGACGCCATCGTTGTTGCGGTCCTCAGCCTGGAAGCGGGCCTCAGAGTTGCTCGCGTCCAGCGGGTTCAGGTACTCGTCTCTGGTAATGCGGCCGTCGTTGTTGCGGTCGTAGAGGCGGAAGTTGTCCGTACCCGACACCCACTCGCCGCGCGTCAGCACGCCGTCCTGGTTGCGGTCGAGACGCCAGAACTCGTCGCGGGCGACCGCGCTGGGAGTGATGGGGGCCGTGAGAGGGAGAGGAACAGGGTCCGGGGCGACCGCCGCCGCCGCGTTGTTCTCGTCGCACCGATACCGGTTCACGAACTCGTCGCGCGACAGGTAGCCGTCATGGTCGCAGTCCATGGCCTTGAAGTTGGCCTTGTTCTCCTGCATCTCCCCCATCTCGAGCCGGCCATCGCGGTTGGCGTCCCAGGCGTTGAAATTGTCGTCGCGCGTCTGGGCCTGGACGGCAGGGACGGCCACGGCCAAACCCAATATGGTCAATGAAATACGAAGATGACGCTGGTGCATTCGATTTATCCTCCGTGCTACTCCAGATGGGCGAAAGCAAAGCGGGTGCCAGCCGCGGGACTGACCGCCAGCGACTTACCGCCCGTTCAGGCACACCTCGTCACCCAATGGGGACGCACGGCTCGGCAGGTGAAGCGGGAGGGCGGGTTACAGGCGCGAGAACTCGTCGCGGTCGATCACGCCGTCCCGGTTGCGATCGGCGGTGGCGAACGAGACGCTCTGGCCCCTCCACTCGTCGCGGGAGAGCACGCCGTCGCCGTTGCGGTCCAGGCTGTCGAAGCGGGACGACGCCGCAGACGCATCCCTCGACTCGCGTCGATACTCGCTCAGGCTCACGACACCGTCGCGGTTCCGGTCCATGTCGTCGAACGCCGCGCGCGACCCGTGCCACTCCCCGCGCGTGAGCGTGCCGTCGCCGTTCCGATCGAGCCGGGCGAACTCGTCGCGGGTGGTGCCGGGGGTGGCGGGGGTGACGGGGAGTGGGGCCGGCACGGGCGAGGCCGCCGCGTTGTTCTGGTCGCACCGGTACCGGTTGACGAACTCGTCCCGGGACAGGAAGCCGTCGTGGTTGCAGTCCAGGGCCTTGAAATTGGCCTTGTTGGCCTGCATCTCGCCCAGCTCGAGCCGGCCGTCATGGTTGCCGTCCCAGGCATTGAAAGTCTCGTCACGGGTCTGGGCCTGCGCGGCGGACGCCACGCTGACCAGGCCAAGTACGACCAGTGAGATGCCGACGGGACGCACTTGCATTCGCGGTCCTCCTGATACTCCGAGTGTAGAGGCTCGCACGGGTGGGTACAATGCAGCCGTGGATCCCCTGGCCGACCGCGCCGCCGAGGAGTATCACCGCCTGCTCCGCGACGACGCGGCGCTGGTGGAGGAGCTCGAGGCGCGGTTCCTCGACCGGATGCGGGAGGCCCGCCTCACCTTCGGGGGGCGCGTCCTCTGCGCGTTCCCCCGCCCCAACTTCGTCTCCCCCTCCGACTACGAGGCGATCCGCGGGGTGTGCCGCGACATCTTCCGGGCGGTGGAGAAGGTGGAGGAGCGCCTGGGCGAGGGCCTGTGGGACCGCGTGGACCTCACGCCGGAAGAGCGCGACCTCGTACGCATCGACCCCGGATACCGCCGCTCCTCCCCGACCTCGCGCCTGGATTCGTTCATCACCACCGACGCCTACCGGTTCGTGGAGCTCAACGCGGAGAGCCCGGCCGGCATCGCCTACAACGAGGTGCTCGTCGACATCTTCCTGGAGCTGCCGGTCATGAAGCGGTTCCAGGAGCGCTGGCGCCTCCGGCGCTTCCAGGCCCGCGAGCGCCTCCTCGACACGCTGCTCGCCTGCCACCGCGAGGCCGGCGGTCGCGAGGAGCGGCCCACCATCGCCATCGTCGACTACGAGGAGGTGCCCACCCGCAGCGAGCACCACCTCTTCCGCGACTTCTTCGAGACGAAGGGCTACCCCGCCCTGGTCTGCGACCCGCGGCACCTCGTCTACGAGGACGGACGGCTCCGCCACGAGGGCACCGCCATCGACATCGTCTACAAGCGGCTCCTCACGAACGAGTTCCTCGAGAAGGTCGAGCTGCTGCAGCCGCTCCTCCGCGCCATTCGGGACCGCGCGGTCACCGTCGTGAACCCGTTCCGGTGCAAGCCCATCCACAAGAAGGCGATCTTCGCCGTGCTCACCGACGACGAGGTCCAGCCGTTCCTGACCGAGCACGAGCACCGCGCGATCGCCGCCCACGTCCCCTGGACCCGGCGCGTACGCGAGGGGCGCACCACGCGCCAGGGCCAGGCCGTCGACCTCGTCCCCTGGGTCCGCGCGCACCGCCACCACCTCGTGCTCAAGCCCAACGACGAGTACGGCGGAAAGGGCGTCTTCATCGGCTGGGAGGCCTCGGAGTCGGAGTGGGACGAGGCCCTGGCCACGGCCCTGCGCGCGTCGTACGTGGTCCAGGAGAAGGTAGACCTGCAGCGGCGGAGCTTCCCCGAGCTCGCCCCCGACCTTCGCTTCCGCGACCTCGTCGTCGACCTCGACCCGTTCGTGTTCCAAGGCGAGGTCGAAGGCTTCCTGACCCGCCTGTCCGGCACCTCGCTCGCCAACGTGACGTCGGGCGGCGGACAAGTCCCGGCGTTCCTGGTGGAGCCGAAATGAGCACCCCGACCAGTGAGCTCGGCGACGCCGCCGTTCGCGGCGGCGCCGAGCGACGGGGGGTTTCAGGGGGGGAGCCGGAGCCCATCCGCATGAGGCGCAGCGTTCCCCCCCTGAGATAAAACTTTGGAGCCCCTCACCATCGGCATCGAAGAAGAATTCCAGCTCGTCGATCCCCATACCCGCGAGCTCAAGAGCCACATCGAGGAGATGATGGTGGCGGGGGCGTACCTCGGGGACCAGATCAAGCCGGAGCTGCACCGCAGCGTGGTCGAGGTGGGCACGCCGGTGTGCGCGGACATCCGGGAGGCGCGGACGGCGGTGCGCCACCTGCGGCGGTCCCTGGTGGACATGGCGGAGAAGGGCGGGGTGGCAATCGTGGCCGCGGGCACCCATCCCTTCAGCCACTGGAAGGACCAGGAGATCACCGAGCGCGAGCGTTACGTCGAGATCGTGAACGAGATGGAGGACCTCGCCCGCGCCAACCTGATCTTCGGCCTCCACGTGCACGTCGGGATCGAGGACCGGGAGAAGCAGATCCTGGTCATGAACTCGGTGCGCGGCTTCCTCCCCCACCTGCTCGCCCTCTCCGTGAACTCCCCCTTCTGGTGCGGCCGCCGCACGGGGGTGAAGTCCGTGCGCTCGACCATCTTCAAGCGCTTCCCGCGCACGCAGATCCCCGACTACTACCGCTCCTGGCACGAGTACCAGAAGTTCGTGGACCTCCTGGTGCGCACGAGGTGCATCGACGACGCCAAGAAGATCTGGTGGGACGTGCGCCCCCACGCGCACTTCAAGACCCTCGAGTTCCGCATCTGCGACATCCCGAGCCGGACGGAGGAGACCATCGCCATCGCCGCCCTCGTGCAGGCCCTCGTCTGCAAGCTCCTCCGCCTCCACGAGGACAACCTCTACATGCGGGTCTACGAGCGGGCGGTGATCATGGAGAACAAGTTCCGCGCCCTCAAGCGCGGCCTGGACGGCAACATGATCGCGTTCGACCTGTCCGCGGAGCGGCCGACGCGCGAGCTGATCGCGGAGGTCCTGGACTTCGTGGACGACGTGGTCGACGACCTGGGGACGCGCGACGAGCTGACCTTCCTGCGCGGCTGGGCCGCCACCGGAGACACCGGCGCCGACCGCCAGGTCGCGGTGTGGGACGCCACCCAGGACCTCCGCGCCGTGGTCGACTTCCTGGTGGACGAGACCCGCCGCGGTCTCTGACCGGACGGAGGATGCGCCAGCGATTCCCTCCTCGCGGGTGGCTGGTCTGCGTCCTCGTGATCGCCGCCGCCTGGGGCGCGTGGCGGCACCGCCTCGGCATCGTCGATCTCGACGAGGCCGCGTCGAACGAGCTGATCTTCGTCCGTCAGCCCCTCTCGACCATCGTTTCGGCCCTGCCCTGGACGGACCAGTCCCCCCTCTGGTTCGTGGTCCTCCATTTCTGGCGGCTCCTCGGTGAGAGCACGGCCACCATCAAGGCGCTCAACCTCACGCTGCTCACCGCCTCCCTGCTCGTCTTCTACGCGCTCGGACGGCGACTCTGCCCGCCGCGAGTGGCGCTGGGCGCGATCGTCCTGGCCGCGCTCTCTCCGGCCAGCCTCTGGGTCGCGCGCAGCGGCCGGATGTACTCGCTCCACCTCCTGCTGTGGGTTGCCGGCCTCTACTGCGCGGTCCAGTACCTCGACCGGCGGCGCCCGCTCGACCTCGCCTCTTTCGTGGCCGCGGGCGTGCTCGCCATCTACAACCACTTCATCGGCTTCGTTTCCACCGGCACCGCCGTGCTCTGGCTCTTCGTGGAGGCCCTGGCCGAGATGCGCACCGCCCTTCCGGGCACGCGGGAGGAGCGTGAGGCCGAGCGGCGCCGCCTCCTCGGGCCGCCGGTCGCGGCCGCGCTGGCCATCGGCCTCCTCGTCCAACCGCAGGTGATGCGCATGCTGGCGCTCCTGCAGGCCCCCCCCGCCGTCGTCGCCGGGCAGGCCCTGCCCGGCGGAGGGCTCCCGTTCCTCGACGCCGTGAGCTGGTTCTGGCTCATGGGCGCGGACTGGGGGCCGCTGCGCGCCGGCGCCCCGATCCTCCGCTCGGTGTACCTGGCTGGCGCCTACCTGCTGTTCGTGATGGGCCTGGCCCGCGGCAGTACCCGCCTGCGACGGATGCTGGTGACGACGGTCGTGTTCCCCCTGGTGTCGATCGGGCTCGCCGCCGGCCACATGGACTTCCGCGACCGGCACCTCCTCTATCTGCTTCCGCTCGTCTGGCTCGCGATCGTGAACGGCGGGATCGGCGGCGATCCCGAAGGCGTGCCCGTTCCCATCGCGGTGCGGCGCGGGGCGGTGGCAGTCCTGGTGACGGTCGGGGCCGCCTCCGCCTGGATGCTCGCGCACAAGCTGCCGGAGCGGTACGTCGAATGGACCAAGCTGATGAGCGGCCTCGCCCAGCTCCGGCGGCCGCACCTGGTCGTATCCATGGCGCCCGGCCCCCTCACCGGCACGCCGAGCCTCGTGGCCTCATGGCTCGATCCCAGGGGCGGGCTGGACGTCCATGACCTCACCCGCGACACGCGGCTCGAGTTCATGGCCCAGGTGGACGCGACCCGCGACTTCGCGCTCCTCAGCACGCCCTGGAGCCCTCCCGACGCCGAGCACGAGTGGCGGAGGCGCTACCTCGAGTCGCGGGGATACCGCCGCTTCGACCTGTCCGTCACCGCCGCCACCGCGCAGGTCTTCACGAGCGGCGGGCTCCCCGTCTTCGCCACGGTCACGCCGCTGCCGGCCCGGCTGCCCTCCCGCGACGTCGTGGCCTGGGCGCGCGACCGCGCGCACGATCCGGCGCGGCCACGGCCGTCGGTGGGGATGTGGTCGGATTCGCTGGTGGCCCGTGTCGATGCCGACGGTCTGGCGCACGAGTCCACCTTCTTCGCGAGCCAGCACGGAGAGAACGGCGGCTGGCGCCTGGGCGCCACCGGCGCCGACACCGTGGAGGAGGGGAAGGCCACCTTCGGCCACGGGGAGGAGGACGCGGTGTACGCGCGGCCGACCGGCGACTCCCTCCTGCTGCTCGTCTTCCCGCATCTCGACCTGCGCGATGGCCTGCGGCTGACCTGCGGCGCCGCCCCGCCCGCGGCCGGACAGCGCAAGATCGGCGTGGTGTCCGCGCAGGTCTACCTCGACGACGAGGAGGCCGCGCCGGCCACCTGCCCGCTCGGACGCTGGAGCGAGGCCATCGTGGACGCACGCGCGGCGGGTCCCACCGCGGACCTCACGCTCGCGCTCAGCACGGTGGGAGCGGACCACGCGGACGTGTGGCTCCGCTTCGGCCGGTCCGGACGCTCGGGAGCACCGCGGGCGCCGGCACCAGCGCCGGCGGCGGGCCCGGTGACGCTCACGCCCGCGCGGACGCTGAAGGACAACCTCGATCGGTTACGAGTCTTTCGCATCGGAGCCTCCGGCTTCGGCCGGGTGACCGGCCGGTTCGAGACGGTCCCCCGCTCGGCCGCGGAAATGCACGAGGCCCCGCAAGCCGCCGGCGAGGGCGGCCTCGATGCGCGCTGGCAGATCGGCGACCTGCCCTGGGACGCGGTGGGCCTCACGCGCCAGCGCCTGGCCGGGGAGGTGCGGCCGGGCCTGTGGGCGCATCCGAAGGAGGGGACCGTCCTCGTCATCGAAGCCGACGTGGCCGGCCTCGGTGACGTGATCGAAGGCTACTACGGCCTGACCGACTACTCGGTCGAGACGGCGAAGGCGGCCCGGATCTCCGAGCCCGTCCGCTTCCGGGTCTCCCTGGACCGCCGGCTACTGCTGGCGCGCGAGGTGCCGAGGGCCCCGGGCGGCACGACGTTCGCGGCCGCGCTCGGGGAGGCCCACGCCACCACCGGCCGCCTGCGCGTCGAGGTCGAGGCCGCGCGCGACGACTGGGCGCACTTCGTGTTCGACCTCTGGACGCGCTGAGGCCCGCTCACCGCGCGGTGCCGGGTCGGGAGTACAGGACGTTCATCGGGACCTCGTCGACGTAGACCCCCGCGCGCGGGCGGGTGGCCTTCCAGTCGTTCCAGACCCGGTACTCCTCCCCGCGGTACGCCCGCTGCTGGTCGCACGCCGCCCACTCCGCCTCGTCGACCCGGCTCGCATAGCGCAGGTCGGGGCGCAGCAGGCCCTCCCGAACGTCCATCTGGAAGGAGTCGAGGTTGGTGTCGTGGAAGAAGACGCGCGCCCCCGGGGCGGCCTCGCGGTCGAGGGTGTCGAGGAGGCCGCGGCTGGTGTAGCCCCAGAAGTTGCGGAGCATCCCCTGCTCGGCGGCACCGCGCACGCTGCCGATCAGCTCGTTGTAGAAGCCGATGCCGTAGGGGTGGACGAGCCGGATGCCCAGCACGCCCGGCAGGACGACCACCAGCGCGGCCGCCGCCTCGCGCAGGCGGGCGTTCCAGGTGGAGGGCGCGAGGGAAGAGGCCCGCTCGAGCAGCCGGTCCAGCTCGGCGGCGGCGAGGAGGGCCAGGAACGGCAGGCTGACGAACCAGTGCTTGACGCCGCCGAAGATCGGCACGCCGGGCAGCGTCATCACCAGCATCGGACCCAGGCCGGCCAGGAGGAGCAGGAGCCGGGTCAGCCGCGGATCGTCCGCGCCGGCGTCCTGCGGCAGCATCCACCCTCCCACGAGGGCGATCTCGTGGATCAGCCCGCGGACGACCGCCACCACCATCAGGGTCAGCGTGGGCAGCGGCACCGTCACCGCCGTCATCACGAACACGAAGCTCCAGGGGAACGGCGGCTGGACCAGGACCGGCCCGAAGTACTCGACCGGGTAGTGCTCATGGAAGCGGTGGAACCGCAGGTAGTCGGCCGCGCGCGCGAGCGGGTCGTGCCACAGGTAGGGCCAGTGGGCGAAGAAGACGAGCGGGCCCAGCACCGCCATCGACACGAGGGCCAGCGCGGCGGAGGGCTCGCCGGGGCGGCGGGCGGCGGCGCCGCCGCGGAAGGCGCGCACGGCGGCGTGGGTGACGAGGAACACGGGGATGAAGAAGGCGTTGAGCTTGGTGGCCAGGGCCAGGCCGAAAAGGACTCCGCAGGCGACGGCCCAGGCCGCGCTGCGCAGCCCCCGCCAGTACGCGTACACGACGAGGAGCTGCATGGCGGCCATCGGCACGTCGAAGCAGGCCAGATGGGCGTCGTGGAACAGGCGCGGCATCGTGGCCAGGAGGGCGGCGGCGAGGAGACCCGCGCGCCGCGAGCCGGCCTCGGTCCCGAAGAGGTAGACGAGGCCCACCATCGCCCCGGCCATGACGATGGCGGGCAGCCGGTAGGCGGTCGAATGGCCGACCCAGCCCAGGGTGTCGTGGAAGAAGGCCCAGGAGAGACCGAACAGCGTCTTCATGAGCACGGGGTGCTCGGTGTTGTAGCCCCAGGCGGCCACGATGGCGTCGTCACGGAACGCGGGGCCGGGGTGCCCGTGCACGAGGCCGTCCACGGCGCGCGCCAGCCAGCCTCGATACAGGTCGCCCGCGCGGAAGTAGTAGCCCTCGTCGCGCGTGAACCCGACGCCGTCCACGGTGGCGAGGAGCACGGCCACGGCGGCGACGCCGATCGCGATCGCCACCACGTGATCGAGCCGGGTCGAGGGCCGAGGCGGAGGCCTCACTACCCGCGCGCCTCGGCGGTGAAGCAGAAGTGGCGCACCCGGTCGTCCATCGTCGTGACCTTGAACCGCACGCGGTGGACGCCCCCGGCCAGGGACGGCGTCTCGATCCGGTCCCGGGCGAGGGTCGGCCGCGCAGGGTAGAAGCGTCTCATCAGCGTCCGCCCGTCCGCCTCCACCTCGAGGGCGACCGGTGCCCCGCCGTAGGCCACCGCGATCGGGCTGAACCCGGCGCCGATGGTCAGGGCGCGTCCCAGGGGCACGCCCTCGAACTCCAGAACGAGGTCCTCCCCCGCCACGGGATGCGCCCAGATGACCGCGCGCGGCTCGTCCGCGATCTCGAGGATCTCGGGCCCGACGTAGTTCCACTCCAGGGCCGAGCACCGCCAGCGCCCGTCGGGCGCGGCCACGCAGTCGCGGCGGGAGTCCTCGTGCTCGACCCAGACGCGCGCGCGGGCCAGCGCGTCACGGAAGTCGTAGCGCACGGGCTCGTAGCCCGCGACCGTGTAGAGCCGCACGTCGATGCGGCCGAAGCGCCGCTCCTGGGCCAGCGCGCCCTTGAGGTCCATGGCCTGGCGGAGGTCCTCCCGCTGCTCGGCTCCGAAGAGGGAGAGGAGCCAGACGCGGCGGTACCGCGTCAGGTCCTCGTTCCCCGGGGCCCGGAAGCCCTGGAAGGGGAGGTCGCCCAGATACTCGCGAGCCCGCGTGGCCCAGAACGGGCTGACGTCGACGAGGTCTCCCTCCTGCCAGTGCGCGCGGACGTACGTGCTGGCCCCCTCGTAGTCGGAGAGCGCGGGTCGGGTGAGCCAGAGCCGCAGGTAGGTCCCGTACGAGTACACGACCGACGCGGCCACGAGAGCGAGGACGGCCGCCGAGGCGGGCGCTCTCAGCGGCTCGGCCGAGGACCGACTACCGTCGACGCACCCCGGCGTCCATCGGACTGAAAGCGTCGGCGGACTTGAAGTCCACGGGCGCCGCGTCCGGCGGGTTGAAGAAGTCGGGCACGCTGAAGTCCGGCGGCGGGTTGAAGAAGTCGGGCACGCTGAAATCCGGCGGGTGGAAGTCCACGGCGGGGAAGTCCGCGCCCGGTCCGACGTCGGGCATCGGGCCCACGTCGGGCAATGGGCCCGCGTCGGGAGGCGTGATCGGCGACGGGCTGGGGGACGGCCTGACCCTGACCGCCTGCAGCCACGCCAGCGAGAAGCTGGGCGCCACGATCGCGATGCCGGCCCCGGACGGCGTCGTCCGCTCCAGGCTCGTGATTGCCTCCGGGCAACCGGTGTCCTCCGGGAAACCGGGGCCGCCGGTCGCGGGCTCGAGGGACACCACGGCCCGGAACTGGATCCGCCCCGATTGGTCCGTGCGACCCTGAGGGTCGTACCTCACCGAGACCGTGGCCGCGGGCTCCACTTGCTCCGCGCTCTCCTGCAGCACCGCGCCTTTGCGGTCGAGGAACTGCGTCTTCACGACGACCGGGTCGCCCTGGCCGTCGACCCAGGAGGTATGGACCCGAGCCTGCTCGCGCCCGACGAGGCCCATGAACGGGAAGTCGGCGCGACAGGTCACCGTCCTCGGCTCGGAGGTCTGGGCGCGGCCCGTGCGGACGAACCCCCCCACGAGCACGCCGAGCACGACGGCAAACGTCCCCAGGGTCACCCACAGGACATTCCGGGGCTTCAAGAGCGGATCCTCCTTCGAAGACTTCGAGTCCTTCTCGGGGACGCACGGAGGGAGAGCTTCGGACCGCATAATACGCGGTTCCCGGCCCCAGTCAAGGATGGCCGCCCCCCGCGATGAATCAGGCCCGCCGCCACGCCCGAAGGGACTTGCTCTCCCGTGCCATCGCCGGGACGGTCCTCGCCGTCGCCTGCCTCGCGCTCGCCGCCCACGCGCGAGAGTTCGACTTCGTGAGCGACGACGCGTTCATCTCGTTCCGGTACGCCCAGAACCTCGTCCGCCACGGCGAGCTGACGTACAACCCCGGCGAGCGCGTGGAGGGGTACACGAACTTCCTGTGGACGGTGACCATGGCCGCCGTCCTCGCCCTCGGCGGCGACCCCGTCCGCTGGAGCCAGGCGATCGGGATCGCTGCCTCCGTGGCCACCCTGCTCGTGCTGTTCTCTTTCTCCACCTGGTGGGCCCGGACGCTCGAGGCGCCCCGCGCGCCCTCGTGGGCCGCCCTGGCCCCGCTGCTCCTGGCCGCCTCGTCACCGTTTGCCGCCTGGTCGGAGGGTGGGCTGGAGACCGCCCTGTTCACGCTGCTGGCCACGGCGGCGGCGCTCGGGCACGTGGTCGAAGTGGTGGACGAGCGG
>JBGPBV010000199.1:0-10831 GCA_041481445.1 Vicinamibacteria bacterium | reverse complement strand
CGCCGGCGCGCGGAGCCGGCGGCGCCGGCGCCGCGGGGTCGGGGGGTAGCGCGACGCGCGCCGGGGGGCTCGCGGCCGAGCGGACTCGAGGCCCCCCGGCTGGCCTCGACGAGCGAGGAGCGGATTCACTCCGCGACGCGGGGTGGGGGGGTCGCGCGACGCGCGCCGGGGGGCGCGCGGCCGCGCGGACCCGAGGCCCCCCTGTTGTCCACGACTAGCGAGGAGCGGTTTCACTCGGCGACGCGCGGTCGGGGGGTAGCGCGAAGCGCGCAGGGGGGCTCGCGGCCGAGCGGACTCGATGCCCCCCTGATGTACTCGACTAGAACAACGCGTAGATGAACGGCGCGACCGCGGACCCGGAGGTGAACACCACGAGCAACCCCAGCAGGCCGAGCATGACGACGATCGGGCCCAGCCACCACTTCTTGCGGACCCGCATGAACGCCCACAGCTCGCTGATGATGCCCAGCTTCTCGCGCGATTCTTCGAATGCCATGAGTCCTCTGCCTGATCGGGATCAGTCCAGCTCGAACAAGGTACGCCAGTCCACGTCTTCGCGCAAAGCGGGTTGGTCCTTCTTGTCGAGGAGATACGGCCCGAGCACGAGCTGGTCCATGTTGGTGCGCATGAAGCACAGGTAGGCGTCTCCCGGGGTGCAGACGATGGGCTCCCCCCGCACGTTGAAGGACGTGTTGATCACGATGGGGACCCCGGTGAGCTTCTCGAACTCCGCGATCAGGTCGTAGTAGAGCGGGCTGTCCTCCCGCCTCACCGTCTGCAGGCGGGCGGAGTTGTCCACGTGGGTCACGGACGGGATCGTGCGCTTGCCCTCCCGCACCTGCGCCACCAGCAGCATGTAGGGGCTGTCGCAGTCGATGTCGAACCACTCCCCGGCCTTGTCCGCCAGCACCGAGGGCGCGAAGGGCCGGAAGCCCTCCCGGAACTTGATCTTCATGTTCAGGGTGTCGCGCATCTTCGGGTCGCGCGGGTCGGCCAGGATGCTCCGCCCCCCCAGCGCCCGCGGCCCGAACTCCATCCGCCCCTGGAACCACCCGATGACGTTGCCCTCCGAGATCAGCCGCGCCGTGGTCCGGAGCAGCTCCTCCCGCCCCAGCGCCCTGTAGGGCACGCCGCGCGCGTCGAGCCAGGACTTGATCTCCTCGTCCTTGTACTCCGGGCCCACGTAGGCGTGGGTCCAGGCCGCGCCGCGCGGCCGCTTGTGCAGCGTGTTGTAGATGTAGTGGGCGACCCCCACCGCGCCTCCGGCATCCCCCGCCGCCGGCTGCACGAACAGGCTCTTGATCGGCGTCTCCCGGATGACGCGGCCGTTGGCCACGCAGTTGAGGGCGACCCCGCCCGCCATGCACAGGTTCGTGAGGGAGGTCTCCTTGTGGATGTAGCGGACCATCCGCAGCACGACCTCCTCGCACACCTTCTGCACGGAGGCGGCGATGTCGAACTCCCGCTCCGTCATCCAGGTCTCCGGCTTGCGCGGAGGGCCGCCGAAGAACTCGTCGAACCGGCCGTTGGTCATGGTCAGGCCGTAGTCGTACGAGAAGTACTTCATGTCGAGCTTGAAGGAGCCGTCCTCGTTGAGGCTGACCATCTCCTTCATGATCCGGTCGTAGTGCACGGGCTTGCCGTAGGGGGCGAGCCCCATGACCTTGTACTCGGCGCTGTTGACCTTGAAGCCGAGGTAGTACGTGAACGCGCTGTAGAGGAGGCCGAGGCTGTGCGGGAAGCGGATCTCCTTGAACAGCGTGATGTCGGTGCCCTTGCCGATCCCGAAGCTCGCCGTCGCCCATTCCCCCACCCCGTCCACGGTCAGGATGGCCGACTCCTCGAAGGGGGAGACGAGGAAGCAGGAGGCGGCGTGGCTCATGTGGTGCTCGGCGAAGAGGATCGGCCCCTTGTACGGCCGCAGCTCCTTGCGGATGAGCGCGGGCATCCAGAGCTTCTCCTTGATCCAGACCGGCATCGCCTTGCGGAAGGAGCCGAACGAGCGGGGGAAGGTCGCCACGTAGGTCGAGAGCATCCGCTCGAACTTGAGGAGCGGCTTGTCGTAGAAGCCGACGGCGTCGAGCTGCTCGGGCGAGATCCCGCCCTCGCGCAGGACGTACTTCACGGCGCGGGCGGGGAAGCCGGCGTCGTGCTTCTTGCGGGAGAGCCGCTCCTCCTGGCAGGCGGCCACGATCTCGCCGTCGCGCAGGAGCGCGGCCGCGGAGTCGTGGTAGAAGCAGCTCAGGCCGAGGACGTACTCGCTCAAAACTGGTGCCTCGCCGCGGCCAGGGGGCCGAGCGGGTTGGGCTCGTGGGCGCGCCAGAAGGACGGCTCGGGGTCGAGGCGCCGGTCCAGCGGGTCCTTGCCGAAGACCTTCATGAGCGCGCTGATCGCCGCCACCGACACGAAGTAGACGATCGACAAGATGACCGCGCTCCAGAAGCTCCCGACGGCCTCGAAGAACGCCGTCCAGCGCTTGTAGACCAGGGACTTCCGGGCGAACCGGCGCAGCACGAGCTCCACCACGAACATCGTGGTGGCGAGGACGAGCAGGGCCTGCTTGTAAGTGGGAAGAGCGCCGAGCCAGTGACCCACCCGGCCCAGCACGTCGAGAACGCTCACGGAGACGCCGATCCTCCTGAAAGCAAACCAGAATCATAGAGGTGGGGCGGGGGACGGGTCAACTGACGGCCGCGATCGCCACCGACCCCTGCTGCTACACTGCGCGGCCATGCCCGATGTGAACGTCCTCGTCCTGGCCCGTCCCCACGACCCCGGCCTCGTCGCGCTGGAGCGCTTGCCCGCGGGCACGCGCGCGGTGGTGGCCCACGAGGCCGAGGAGGCGCTGGCCCACGCGCCGGCGGCGGACGCCCTCCTGGTGGCCAGGGGCAACGCCCTTCTGCTGGAGCGGGTGTGGCGCGCGGCGCCCCGCCTGCGGTGGATCCACACCCGGCCCGCGGGCGTGGATCACCTGCTCTTCGCCGATCTCGCGGCCAGCCCGATCCCGATGACGAACTCGCGCGGCGTGTTCAGCGCCGCCCTCGCCGAGTTCGCGCTCCTGGGCCTGCTGTTCTTCCTGAAGGACACGCGCCGGATGCTCGCGAGCCAGGAGAGAGCGAAGTGGGAGCCGTTCGAGCCGATGCCGGTCGCCGGGCGCACGGTGGGGATCGTGGGGCTGGGCGACATCGGGCGGGCGGTGGCCGCGCGCCTGCGGCCGCTCGGGTTCCGCATCATCGGCCTGCGGCGCTCCGGCCGCCCCGACCCGGCGGCGGACGAGGTG
Source organism: Vicinamibacteria bacterium (assembly GCA_041481445.1). GTDB lineage: Bacteria > Acidobacteriota > Vicinamibacteria > Fen-336 > Fen-336 > AA29. The sequence continues at coordinate 7,551 of JBGPBV010000199.1, read as the reverse complement.
GTGCCGGCGAGCAAGCTCCTGGACCTCGCCGCGCGCGTCGACGATCTGGTGGTGGCCACGCCGCTGACCCCGGAGACGGAGCGGCTCATCGGCGACCGCGTGTTCGGGGCGTTGCCGCCCGGCGCCGTGTTCGTCAACGTCGGGCGTGGCCGCGTCGTGGACGAGACGGCGCTCCTGGCCGCCCTCGACCAGGGCCGCCTGCGCGGGGCCGCCCTGGACGTCTTCGAGCAGGAGCCGCTCCCGCCGGACCATCCGTTCTGGCGGATGGACACCGTGCTCGTGTCGCCCCACACCGCCGATCGCACGGCGGGCTGGGAGCTGGACACCATGGGCCCCTTCCTCGAGAACCTGCGGCGGTTCCGGGATGGGGAGGAGCTCCTGAACCCGGTGGACAAGAGGCTGGGGTACTAAGGGTCAGTCCGGTCGGAGGGCCTCACGTCTGCGGCCGACCGGCCTCGAGCGCGCGATAGTGTCGCGGAGCTCGGAATTTCTTTTTCGCTGACCGATCTTGCGGACCCGTCTTTTCCACTTGCCGACCGCGGCGCTCGTGGTGGCTTCTGCTGTAGTCGCGCCTGAATGAGCCCTGCGCCCTCTGTGGACGTCTTCGTGCTGGGGACCGGCGGCGAAGGCCAGCTCGTCGCCGATCGCCTCCTGGTGGCTCACGCCAATGCCCGCCAAGCGCGCGAAAAAGGCCGTGATACACCGTTCGAATGAAGATGAACATCCTCACCACCGCCGCCGCCCTCTCGGATCACGATCTCCTTCGCCGCCTCCGCACGCTAGCGGGCAGCGAGCGCGAAATCCTCGTCGAGCTTCTCGCTCATCTGGCTGCGCTGGACTCTCGCCCGAGCGTGTACGCCGCCGAGGGATATGGCTCGCTCTTCACGTACTGCACCCGGGCTCTTCGGTTGTCCGAAGACGCCGCCTGCACCCGGATCGAAGCGGCGCGTGTGTGCCGCCGGTTTCCGGCGATTCTCGATCGCATCGCCTCCGGTGAGATGACCCTCACGTCCGTGCGGCTTCTCGGACGGTACCTCACCCCCGAGAACCATCAGGCAATTCTGGAAAGAGCCTCGGGCCAGACCCGACACGAAATCGAGAGGCTCGTCGCCGAGCTGGCGCCGCAGCCCGATACACCGAGCACCGTGCGACGGATGCCGACGATGACGCCCGTCGTCGGCGCGGCCTGCTCCGCGTCGACGGCGCAGTCGGCGATGAGTGTCCCTTCCGAGCCTCCCGTGATGGCCCCTCGCGCGCCGGTCGTCGCTGTCCGGCGTCCGATCGTCCAGGCCACGGCTCCGGCGCGCTATCGCGTCCAGTTCACGATCGGCCAGGCTACCCACGAGAAGCTCCGCCGCATGCAGGCGCTCCTGCGGCGCGAGATCCCGGACGGCGATCCCGGCGCCATCTTCGATCGAGCCCTCGATCTTCTGCTCGCGGAGACGGAGAAGCGCAAGCTGGGCACGACGGCATCGCCACGGTCGGTGCGTTCTATCCGTCCCGGGACGGATACGGGGAAGCGTCGGGGCCTGGACATCCGGACGCCGCCGCCCCCCTCCCGGCACGTACCGAGAGCGGTCAAGCGCGTGGTCTGGCGGCGCGACGATGCCCAATGTGCCTTCGTCTCGCCAGCCGGGCACAGGTGCACGGAGCGGCAATTCCTCGAATTCCACCACGTCCGGCCGTATGCGAGGCAGGGACCGGCAACGGCGGACAACATCTCGCTGCGCTGCCGGCGTCACAACCAGTACGAGGCCGAATTGCTCTTCGGGCCGCGCCATTCGTTCGCGGAAGCCCGTCCTTCTCCCTGAACGGGAGGGGCCCGGCAAGCGAGAACGAGGGGCTGACCCGCGGGAGCGGGCCTGTCCGGGCCGGTCAACGCCCCGCGATGCGCCCGATCCTCTCCGTCACCTCCGCGGAGAAGCGGTCGATGAAGGCCTTGGCGTACGCGAGCGGATCCAGCGACGGGTCCTTCACGAGCGGCGTCAGGTCCATGGCGTACGAGAGCAGGTGGGTGGCGTCGCCGTGGTGGGACTGGTGGTAGGTCGCGTTGGCGCGCAGGCGGCCTTTCTGGGCCAGGTCGTAGCGCTTGCCGCCCGTGATCTGCGAGTCGAAGACGCCGAGGAGGGCGTTCGAGAGCGACTCGCGGTCGCCGACGGGGAGGGTGACCTTGTCCGGGTCGCACATCCAGTCGAGGTCGCGCCAGCACTCGCCGCCGAGCACCCGGCCCGGACGGTCGGCCGCGGGCACCTTCCGGCAGGCCTCGATCACGCGCAGCAGGGTCCCCACGTGCGTGTCGTGCTTGTCCGCGAGGTTGTGCGTGTACAGCACCTGTGGCCGCGCGGCCTGGAGGAGGAACACCAGGTCGTCGACGACGGGGGTCGCGGGCGGCGCCTTCACGTCGCCGCTCGTGTAGTCGAGGAGCACGACCGCCGAGTAGTCGCCGACCATGCCCGCCTTCTTCTGCTCAGCCCGGCGCACCGCGCGCATCTGGTCGTCGGTGTACTCGGCGTAGGCCCCGCGGCGGGACGAGCCGGCCCCGTCCGTGACCACCACCGCCGTGAACCAGCGGTCGGGCCGGTCGAAGCAATCGAGGATCCCGCGCGCGCCCAGGATCTCGACGTCGTCCGGGTGGGCGCCGATGCCCATGTACGTGGTCCGGGCCAGCGCCTCCGCGGGAGGCGTGCCGTCCGGCGTCCAGATCTCTGCGCCCGGCCGGTGGAGGCTCATGGCCCGATCATATCCGCCGGCGCGCTTCCAGGCCCTTCCGGATGCGCGCCTCCTTCTTCTCTCCCATCCCGGGGAGCGACCGGAAGCGTCCGTCCGCGATCGCCGCCTCCAGGTCCTCCGCCGAGCGGACGCCCAGCTGCCGCCAGACGAGGCCCACCCCCCTGGGTCCGAGGCCGGGCACCTTCAGCAGCGCGAGCAGGCTCCGCGGCACCTCCGCCAGCAGCTCCTCGTGGTCGCCGGAGACGCCCTTCTCGACCAGCTCGCGCAGCCTGGCCGCGATGCCCTCGCCCACGCCCGGGATCGCGCGCAGGCTCTGGCCGCGCCGTACCATCTCCGCGACGTCCTCGCCCCAGGTCTCGACCGACTCCGCGCTCATCCGGTACGAACGGACGCGGAAGGCGTTCTCGCCCTTGATCTCGAGGGCGTCCGCCATCTCGTGGAGGACGCGGGCCAGCGCGCGGTTGTCCATGGTCCGGCCCCGCCTCACGAGGCGGGAGGCGCGAGAGCTCTTGTAGCATGCCCGGCCGGGGCCGGCAACGGCGAGGGAAGGACCGGCGGTTATAATCGACGCAATGTCCGACAGCCCGGCGGACGACCCCGAGCACGCGGACAGGGACGCGCGCCCGGACTTCCTGCGCGGTCAGTTCCGCGAATGGATGGACCAGGTCGTGGGCGCGGGCAAGACGGGGGAGCTGTTCGAGCTCGAGATGTGGCTCCGCAGCTTCGAGCGCTTCTTCCGCATCAAGAACCAGCCCCTCTCCGAGAAGGAGACCAAGCAGCTCGCCCTGCGCAACTGGTCGGAGGAGCTGCGGCTGGTCGACAACGTGATCCTGCGCACGGTGCAGCTCTGCACGTCGATCCTGACCGAGGACCAGGTCAACCTGGCGCGCTTCGACAAGTACGTGGAGGGGTACCTCAAGAAGGACGACGTGGTGGACCCCTACATCGAGAAGCTGGTCCGCCAGTCCACCCCGGAGTCGGGGCTGGCCCTCCTGCGCGAGGCCCTGGAGGACCTGCACGCCGTCCTCATGGACCTGACCCGCCTCTCCCGCATCCCCTACGGCAGCTTCACCGCGGTGGGCAAGATGCTCTACCGCGAGATCCGGCGCAGCCACATCCTGGCCCTGCTCATCGACAAGAAGTTCAAGCCCGTCCACGACCGCATCCAGAGCCCGGCCATCGCCACCGTCATCCGCGCCATCACGGAGCCGGTGGAGCGCAAGCACGCCGCCCGCGTGTTCCTGGAGCTCTTCCGCCTCCTGCACTACCTCGAGTACGCCGATCCCGCCCAGGCCAACGAGGACCATCTCAAGAACACGATCCTCATCTTCTCCCTCGTGACCTCGGAGACGCGCCTCCTGCTCACCTACCTCGAGCGCCGGGTCTTGAAGGCCCTCTCCCCCGACTCGCCCGCCTTCGCCCTCTACGACTCGTTCGTGTACTGCCTGCCCTTCGAGCTCAAGAAGGTCATCAACACGGAGCTGCTCGACATCTCGGTGACGCGCCAGCCCGACATCGTGCGCGCGCGCGTGGAGAACAGCCACGGCATCCTCAAGGCCTGCTACCAGCAGTCGGTGGTGCAGCTGGCCCAGGCCTTCGACGCGCGGGTGGAGGGGAACCACATCTTCCCCGACTTCACGGCCAAGCTCGAGCAGTCCCTGGGCCTGCGCGACAGCCTGGCCCGCCTGATCCGCGCCGTCCGCCGCTTCCAGGCCGGGCGCGACGAGCTGCTGGCCATCGGCATGAAGGACGAGATCTCGCTCTTCTACGACCACAACATGAAGGACCTGATGTACCGCGACTGGTCGGGGTTCGAGCTGTTCTTCATCGAGATCCTGAAGTGCACGAGCCTGCCCGCCCTGGCCCAGATCTCGCACCGCTTCGAGACCTTCCTGATGACGCTCTTCCGGGAGGTCCAGAAGCGCTCGATCCTGCAGAACGCGCCCGCCCCCGAGGACCTGCTGGGCGTCGAGCACACGGCCTGAGGTGCGCCCCGCGCTTTGACGGCCGGCTCGGGGCCGGGTTATAAAGCTCGGTTTCGCCCCGAGGAGGATCAAGCCCCAAGCGTGCGCACGACCGTCGCCATTCCCTGCTACAACGAGGCTCCCACCATCGCCAAGGTCGTGGCCGACTTCCGGGCGCAGCTCCCGGAGGCCGAGATCCTCGTGATCGACAACGCCTCCAGCGACCAGAGCGCGGCCCGGGCCGCCGCCGCCGGGGCGCGGGTGGTGCGCGAGAAGCGGAGGGGCAAGGGCTACGTGATGCAGACGATCCTGGAGACGGTGGACGCGGACGTCTGCGTCGTCGTCGACGGCGACGACACCTACTTCGCGGAGGACGTGCACGGGCTGCTGGCCCCCGTCCACACCGACCAGGCGGACATGGTGGTCGGCGACCGGCTCAAGGAGGCCTCGTCGGCCGCCCTGAACGACCTCCACCGCTTCGGCAACCGGGTGATCCTCGCCATCATCAACCTGTCCTTCCGGACGCATTTCCAGGACATCCTCTCCGGCTACCGCGTGATGAACCGCAACTTCATGCGGGCGGTCCCCCTCATCACCGGCGGCTTCGAGACGGAGACCGAGCTGACCCTCCAGGCCCTGGAGAAGGGGATGGTCATCCGGGAGATGCCGATCCGCTACCGCGCGCGTCCCGCCGGCAGCGTGTCCAAGCTCTCCCCGTTCGCGGACGGCTACCGGATCCTCATCACGATGGCGGTCCTGCTCCGCAACCACCGGCCGCTCTACTTCTTCAGCTCGATCGCGGTGGGCCTGCTCCTCGCGGACGCGGTGTACGTGGCGGCCCTGCTCGCGCATCGCCTCCCCGCCTACGGCACGCTGGTGCACGGCGCGGTGCTGGCCGGCCTCGCCCTCCTCGCCAGCGGTCTCGTGCTGGTCGGCGTCCTCCTCAACGCGGTCAGCGCGGGGTTCCGGGAGATGACCGCGCTCCTGCGCCGGCCCCGGTGAGCGCGACCGTCTCCGTGCCCGAGACGAGCGCCGAGGGCGCCCCCCTCGAGGACGTGGCCTGCGCGATCTGCGGATCCGACGCCTACGCGGTGGTGATCCCGGCCCGGCGCGATCCCTCGAAGCCGGTGGACCTGCAGACCGTCTTCCGCTCGTCGGGGGACGAGCCGCTGCAGGACCAGATGGTGCGCTGCACGTCCTGCTCTCTCCACTACGTCCGGCCGCGCCTGAGGTGGGAGCTGATCCTGGAGGGGTACCGCGGGGGCACGGACGAGAACTTCGTCTCCCAGGTCGCGTTCCGGGAGCGCACGTTCCGCGGGTGCCTGGCGAAGCTGGAAAGGGTCGCCCGTCCGTCCGGCCCGCGCGTGCTCGACGTGGGGGCGGCCGGCGGCTCCTTCCTGGCCATGGCCCGCGAGAAGGGCTACGAGCCCCTCGGCTGCGAGCCCAGCACCTGGATGTGCGCGTTCGCGCGCGAGCGCTACCTTCTCGACCTCCATCCGGGCACGATCTTCGACATGCCGGTGGCGCCGGGCTCCGTCGACCTGCTCACGCTGTGGGACGTGATCGAGCACACGCCGGATCCCAAGGCGGTCCTCGCGCGCGCCCACGAGCTGCTGGGGCCGGAGGGCGTGCTCGTGATGTCCTGGCCCGATTACTCGAGCCTGGCCGCGCGCCTCCTGGGCGGGAAGTGGCCGTTCCTCCTGACCGTCCACCTCTACTACTTCACCCCCGCCACGATGACGGAGCTGCTGCGGCGGACCGGCTTCCGAGCCCTCGACTACCGGATTCACACCCAGACCCTCGAGCTCGGCTACGTCGCCATGCGGGCCGCGCCCTACCTCGGCCCCCTGGCCTCCCTCCTGCGTGGTCCGATCCGCGCGCTCGGGCTCGAGCACCTGCCCCTCTCGTACTGGGTCGGCCAGACGATGGTGGTGGCCAAGAAGGGCGCGTGAGCCGGGGCCCCGTCGTCGTCCTCGGCGGGGGAGTCGCCGGGCTGGCCGCCGGCTACTACCTCGCGCGCGGCGGCTGGCCGGTCACGGTGGTCGAGCGCGCGCCCGCGGTGGGCGGCCTCTGCGGGAGCTTCCAGAGCCACGGCTTCACGCTCGACCACGGTCCCCACAAGCTCTACTCCGTCGTGCCCGGGATCCTCGACGAGATCCGCGGCCTCCTCGGCGACCGGCTCATCGAGCACACCAAGAAGAACCGCGTCCGCCTGCTGGGCCGATTCATGGACTACCCGCTCAGCATGGGCAACCTCCTCCCGCTGCTGGGTCCGGTGCGGGCGGCGGGGCTCGGGCTCTCGTATGCCGCCGCCGTGGCCGGCGGGCTCGTGAACGGCGCGGAGCCCCGCACCTACGAGGACTACGTGGTGCGCCGGTTCGGCCGCGGGGTGTACGAGCTCGTCTTCGAGCCGCTCGCGCGCAAGGTCTGGGGCGATCCCACCCTCCTCTCCGCGGACCTCGCCCGGGCCCGCATCCCTTCCGGGGGGGCGGCGGAGCTGGTCCTGCGCCTGCTCAAGATCAAGGAGACCACCGAGGACGTGGACGCGCCCTTCTTCTACTACCCGCGCGGCGGGTTCGGCGTGTTCCCGGCGCGGCTGGCCGAGGAGATCGCGAAGGCGGGGGGCCTCGTGATGACCTCCACGACGCCCGTCGCCCTGGAGCGTGACGGCTCGCGCGTGCGCGCGGTGGAGGTCCAGAAGGACGGCGTCACCTCCCGCCTCGAGTGCGAGACGGTGGTCTCGTCGGTGCCGCTGCAGACGCTGTCCGGCCTGCTCTTCCCGGGCGACGTCGTCGCCGCGGAGGAGGCGGCGCAGCTCCGGCTGCGCGACCTCGCCCTCGTCTTCCTGGTCCTCCGG